>CALCJV010000001.1 GCA_937967405.1 uncultured Chloroflexales bacterium
ATAATCCATAAACGTTGCCGCCCCGCGCAGCGAGAGCACCTTCGTGATGGCGGCGGTCAAGGTCGTCTTGCCGTGATCAACGTGCCCAATCGTGCCCACATTCAAGTGGGGCTTGGTGCGCTCAAACTTCTGCTTTGCCATAGGTATCTTTCCTCAGCATTTCATCAATTATCTGCTTACCACAACATCGCACATTTACGTGGGCAAGATGCCCTTACCCTACCATTCCCATTGCTGCTCCCTGCCATACAGGTTACAGCACTGCTGTCCAGCGTGCATATATAGCGACTGGAAGCGGACGTGCGGCTGCACGCTCCATCAACACTAACTCGCCAGCTTGGACTGCGCCCCCGAACGGGCGCGTGGCCGTTTGCACCACATTCAGCACAGCGAGCGGTGAGAGGCTGGTTGCATAGGCATTCACCAGCATGCCAAGTGGTCTGTCGCTGAGGAGTGCGATACACTGTTCGACGAGTGTCTGCAAGCCCTCATTGAGCCGCCAAATCTCACCTTTAGGCCCCCGCCCAAACACCGGCGGATCCATAATAACCATATCGTAGCGTGAGTTCCGGCGGCCTTCACGCGCCAGAAACTTGGCTACATCATCCACAATCCAGCGAATGGGCTGGGCCTGCAAGCCTGCCGCTACTTGATTATCTTGGGCCCAGCGCACGGCTGGCTTAGACGCATCTACGTGAACGACCGCCGCCCCTGCATGCGCTGCAAGGAGCGCGTACAATCCCGTATACCCAAACAGCACCAGTACGCGGGCGTGGGGCAGAAGCGCAAGCTGCTGACGCACCCATTCCCAGTGGGCACTGTGTTCGGGGAAGACCCCTGTGTGCTTGAATGGTGTCAAGCGGGCCCAGAACCGCACCGAGTCATGTTGCATGAGCCACCGTTCGGGTAAAGCCCGTCGTTGCAGCCAGCTTCCTACACCTTCATCGCTCTTGCCCTTTTGGAAGGTGGCATCGGCCTGTTCCCATTCCGCTTGGGGCAGCGCAGGCAACCAGATCGCTTGGCTTTCAGGGCGCACCAGCGTGTATGCCCCAAACCGCTCAAATTTCAATCCGTTGCCGCTATCGATCAATTCGTAGTCGCGCCAGCGAGGAGCGACCAGTAACGTTGAGGAGGGCGGCGACATTGGTTGCGGCGATGGCCCCACTCGTTTCATTGCGATACGTATCAAATCGTTTAGGCGACGCTGTTCTTCTCGATCAGCTCTTTCGCCAAATGCTCGGGCAAGACTTCGTAGTGGGCAAATTCCATTGAGGAGGTTGCCCGCCCTTGCGTCGCCGAGCGCAAATCAGTGGTGTAGCCGAACATATTCATAAGCGGCACGTAGGCCCGCACCACCTGTGCATTGCCGCGTGAGTCCATCCCTTCGATACGTCCCCGCCGTGAGTTCAAGTCACCAATGACCGTACCCAAGAAGTCTTCCGGCGTAACGACTTCGAGCTTCATAATCGGCTCAAGCAGTTGGGGCTTGCCTTTACGGACGGCCTCTTTTAGTGCCATTGATCCGGCAATCTTAAAGGCCATTTCCGATGAGTCTACTTCGTGGAAGCTCCCATCGTACAGCACTACCCGTAAGTCCACGACGGGGTAACCTGAGACCACCCCAGTCTGCATGGTTTCGCGCACCCCCGCTTCAACGGCGGGAATGTATTCACGGGGGATGGCTCCACCGACAATCTGATTGACAAACTCGAAGCCTGTCCCCGCCTCCAGTGGCTCAACCTTGATCTTGACGTGGGCAAACTGCCCCTTGCCACCCGTCTGCCGCTTGAAGACCATATCAATGTTGGATGGCTGCGAGATGGTCTCCCGGAAGGAAACTTGCGGCTTGCCTTGATTGGCTTCTACCTTGAATTCGCGGCGCATCCGATCTACCAGCACCTCAAGGTGTAGCTCACCCATGCCCTTCATAATCGTCTGGCCCGTCTCTTGATCGGTGTAGACACGGAAGGTTGGGTCTTCCTCTGCCAGCCGAGCAAGGGCAAGGGCCATCTTATCCTGATCGGCTTTCGTCTTTGGCTCAATCGCCAGCTCAATCACTGGTTCTGGGAAGCGGATACTCTCCAGCACAATCGGCTTATCCGGATCGCAAATCGTATCCCCCGTAAAGCTCTGCTTGGGCCCGACCATTGCGGCAATATCACCGGTGTGGACTTCCTTAATCTCTTCGCGGTGATTGGCGTGCATCTGCAACAGCCGCCCAATGCGCTCTTTCTGGCCCCGCGTACTGTTCAAGACATAGGTGCCCGTCTCGATTTTGCCAGAGTAGACGCGGAAGTACGCTAGCTTGCCGACATACGGATCAGAGACCACCTTAAACACCAAGCCAGTGAACGGCTCATCCTCATCAACTTTGCGCGTAATCAGTTCCACACCCTCATCGCCGATATTCTGACCGGGCAGCGTGCCTTGCACAGGGGGCCGATCTAATGGCGATGGGAGATAATCTACCACTGCGTCAAGCATCTTCTGGACACCCTTGTTTTTCAGGGCGGAACCACATAGCACCGGCACGAGCTTGCCTTCAATCGTGGCTTTGCGAAGACCGCGCTTCAACTCCTCGACGCTCAGCTCTTCGCCTTCCAAATAGAGCAAAGTCAGCTCATCATCAGTCTCCGCAATCGCCTCAATCATGCGTGCCCGCGCAGCCTCAACTTCGGCTTTCATCTCATCTGGCACAGGAATGTCTTCCGACTCGCGCCCCAGATCATCCTTGTAGATGGTGGCAACATTGGCCATCACATCCACAATTCCGCGAAAGCTATCTTCGATCCCAATCGGCAGCTGGATCGGGACTGGCTTTGCGCCCAAGCGATCCATAATCATCTGGATTGTGCGCTGATAGTTTGCGCCGGTGCGATCCATCTTGTTCACAAAACAGATGCGTGGCACACGGTATTTATCTGCTTGCCGCCACACGGTCTCCGATTGCGGCTCTACGCCTGCAACTGAGTCAAATACGACCACGCCACCATCCAGCACGCGCAGCGAACGCTCAACTTCAACGGTGAAGTCTACGTGACCGGGCGTATCTATGATATTGATGCGATGGTCTTTCCACGCGGCCGTTGTTGCTGCGGAGGTAATGGTGATGCCACGTTCCTGTTCTTGGGGCATCCAGTCCATCACCGCCGTACCTTCATGGACTTCACCGATTTTATAGGTACGCCCAGTATAAAACAGAATACGTTCCGTAGTGGTTGTCTTGCCCGCATCAATATGGGCAATAATGCCGATATTGCGAACTTTCTCTAGCGCGATGTCACGAGGCATCAGTTACTCCTCCATCCGGCGGAAAGCAGTAGCTTGGAATACGCCAATTAAAACCGACCATAGTGTGCGAAGGCACGATTCGACTCAGCCATCCGGTGAACATCCTCCCGCCGCTTAATTGTGCTACCCGTGTTATTATACGCATCCATCAATTCCATCGCCAGCCGCTCATACATCGGGCGACCTGAGCGATTGCGGGCAGCGGTCAAAATCCAACGCATAGCCAGCGTTGTGCGGCGGTCACTCTTGACTTCAACGGGAACCTGATAGGTTGCTCCACCAACCCGGCGCGGCTTCACTTCGATACTAGGGCTGGCATTTCGCAAGGCCTGATCAAAGACTTCCATCGGTGGTCGCTTGAGCCGCTCCGAAGCCATATCTAGCGCATCATACACAATCTTCTCAGCAATGCTTTTCTTGCCGTTCCACATCACTTTATTAATAAACTGCTGCACTGTTATGCTTTGGAAGCGTGGGTCCGGTGGAATATTGCGCCGGACAATTTTCCCTCGACGTGGCATAGTTATTCCTGTCGCTTATTCACCAATGCCTAGCCGCCTATACGCGGCAACTACTTCTTCTTACCGGTGGTTACACCACCCTTTTTCGTTCCATATTTCGAGCGACCCTGCTTGCGATTAGCTACGCCTTGCGTATCTAGCGTGCCGCGCACGATATGGTAGCGTACACCGGGGAGGTCTTTCACCCGCCCGCCGCGAATCAGCACAACCGAGTGCTCCTGCAAGTTGTGCCCTTCGCCGGGGATATACGCCGTCACTTCCATCTGATTGGAGAGCCGCACCCGTGCAATCTTGCGTAGGGCTGAGTTGGGCTTCTTCGGCGTGACCGTGCTTACTTTAGTACAGACTCCGCGCTTCTGCGGCGAGCCATTGCCGCGTGTGAGCTTGCCCCGCAGCGAATTGTAGGTGTAGCGCAACGCAGGTGCTTTTGTCTTTTTGGACACTGGCTTGCGTGGTTTACGCACCAGTTGGTTAATTGTCGGCATACAATCTCAATCCTACTTCTTATGCATGGGGGCAGCACCGTTGCCCAACCAAGCGTCAAATCTGACACAAAAAAATAGAGCTAAGGCTTATTCTGGTCATCAATGGTTGATGCCTTAGAACAACCTTATAATATCCACACTGATAGAGTTGCATGATACTGCACGCAACAAGACCATATGATAGCATACATTTTGATGCATGTCAACAGGCACAGACACGGCGCGAAAGGCTCAGCTCCAACAGCGAGTCTCTTCCTCAACCGCACACCATCGCCGAACGTCAGGCCTGCGTAGCTAGCCCACCAGACCCACGCATACAGTGTTTCTGGTATAATGCAGACGGAGCAAGCAGGGGTCGTTAGCTCAATGGCAGAGCACTCGGCTCATAACCGAAGCGTTGCAGGTTCGAATCCTGCACGACCCACCACCCTCCCAATCCGCCGATGTTCGGAGTGCCTGATGACCACAACCATCATCACCTCAGCCGATGTTGTCACCGATGCAGAAGAGATAAGAGATTGAGGAGCTGATCTACCCATGTTGGAAAACACCGAACAGTATGACTGGATCGTGCTGATCAAAGAGCTAGCCCCAAGTTTTTTACGATCCGTGTTGGAATATTACCGGTATGATCCTGAAGCAGATGAGTTGCCGATGCGGGAGCGGAAGGAAGCAGGGCAACTGCGTTCAGTGCACTTCATCCAGCGGCGTTGGCGCAGTGCCGTGCTGGGAATTGAATTCGATACGAGGAGTACACTCTTGGTGATCCACGATCCGCACGGTGAACCGTTCTGCTCATCGCTGGAACGTGCTGAACGTGAACGCGCCGCACTGCGCCAAGCCGTCCAGCTTGAGGCACGGGCCGCAGACGTGCAGCTGCGGCCACCGTTCGCGCAGCAGCCAATCACACTGGAGCGTACCCGAATGGCGTATTTGCAGCAGCAGGCTGAGAAGAAGCGCATCCGCGTCGAGCAAGCCGAAGCCGCGTTGCAAGCTGAGCGCGACTGCCGTGCAGCACTGGAGGCACAGCGGCAAACTCTTGGCGTTGATGCGGCACAGCTTGCGGCAATGTGGCTGGATCAGCCCGCTGCCCTAGATGCACCCCTGCCGCTGGAACTATCGGCAGCGTAACAACCATGCATGGCTATGGCTCCGCTCCCACTCCCCAAAGATGCAGCCCAAACGGTAGGAGTGTTCGCGTCTGTTGTTAAGATAGGAGTATCTATGAAGACAAAGCTCTGGTGGTGGCTAGGGGGGATGCTCCTGCTCCTCCTGTGGCTCCCGCCGCATTCGGTTGCCGCGCAAACGTCGCCCACGAAGGTCCGCTTTGCCGAAGTGCCATGCGTGCAGTTCCTCCATGAGGTATCGCCCGACACCTTAGCCGCGATGCAACCGGCAGTGTGTGGCTTTCTGACTGTGCCGAAGAACTACGCCGATCCGAATGGGCCGACGCTCCGGCTTGGGGTGGTGCAGATCTATGCCACTGCTACTACCACCAACCCGCCGCTGTTCATCGCGCAGGGTGGCCCCGGTGGCTCCACCATTGATGTGTACTTGGAAGTCCTGCTAAGTAGTACTTTCTTTGATCGGCGTGAGCGTGATCTGGTGCTGTTCGATCAGCGCGGCACATACTACAGTGAGCCATTCCTCTTCTGCGAGGAGGTCTTTGAGCTGACACTGGAAACGCTTGATCAGAAGTTATCGGATGAAGAGTCGCTTGAGCTGAACCTCGCTGCCACTGATAGCTGTCGCACGCGCTTTGCCAATGATGGGATTGACCTGTCAGCCTTCGACAGTGTCGAGAATGCCCGCGATGTGCGCTCTCTGCGGGATGCTCTTGATTATGACCAGATTGACTTCTATGGCGTATCGTATGGCACGGAGCTAGCGCAGTTTGTGATGCGCGATCACCCCGACATTGTACGCAGCGTGGTGCTGGATGCAGTGGTGAGTCCGGTGGAGAACTTCCTGCTCGAAGTCCCCCAGTCGCAGCAGCGGGCCTTCGATGCGCTCTTCGCGGCATGTGCGGCCGAGCCTGCCTGCGCTGCCGCCTTTCCTGATCTGGAGGATATGTTTTTCATCGAACTCAATCGCCTCAACGATCAGCCGGTATTGATTACCGTGCGGGATAGCGATACGGGCGAACGCTATCCTATGCTGCTTGATGGCGATAAGTTTGCAGGGTTGATCTTCCAAATGCTCTACGTGACCGACTTCATCCCGTTGATTCCCCTAGTGATTGATGAGGTGCGCCGCGATAGCTTCGGGGTGATCGAGATGGTGGCTTCATTGGTGATCTTTGATCGCACGTTTGCCGATGGTATGTATCTCTCGGTGATCTGTGCCAGTGATGCAGTGGATATAAATCCGGATGACATCAATCTGGAAGGGGTGCGTCCAGAGCTTGCTGAAGGGCAGCGGGAGAGTATTGAACAGTTCCAGCAGGCCTGCGCGGTATGGGCGATTGAACCACTCACCAATCGGATGGATACGCTGCTCACCAGCCCGATCCCGACCCTGCTGCTATCGGGCTACTTTGATCCGATTACGCCCCCCGCCAATGCTGAAGCGGTTGCCAGTGCCCTGCCCACCAGCTACCACTTCGTCAATCCGATTGGCGGGCACGGGCAAGCCTTTGATGGGGGTTGCGTGGATACGATCATGACGGCGTTTCTGGTAGACCCGATGCAGGCTCCTAATGGGGCCTGCTTGGCGGAACAGACGAGCGTCAACTTCATCACCCGCGATGACATCATTGCCCTGCCTGCGCTGTTCAGCCTGATTAATCTAGAAGCTCCAGCGATCCTCTGGTTGGGGCTGCTGGCCGTCGCCATCCTCACCCTCTTGAGCATCTGGGTGATTGCTCCAGTGCGTTGGCTCATCAGCCGTATTCGTGGGCACGCAGGTGAACCACTACCATTTGCCGCACACCTCGCGCCGTGGCTCGTGGCGTTGCTCAGCCTTGTGTTGGTGGGCTTGCTTGGTGGGCTGATCAGCGTGATGGTGATGCTTGCAGTAGAGAATGACAACCGCCTGCTCTTCGGCTTGCCAAGTGAGTACGGGGCATTGCTCACCCTGCCACTTGTGGCATTCGGCTTGACGGTCGGATTGGTGTGGCTCGTGGTGCAGGCGTGGCGTGTGCCCTATTGGGGTGGGCTTCAGCGGGTGTACTACAGCTTGCTGAGTGGCGCAGCGGTGCTCGCAGTCGTGATGCTGGCCTTGCTCGGTTTGCTGCGGGTAACAGGCTAGGGCGGCGGCATGGCTCCCCCACCTGTTACCCGCTGCCCGCGCTGTGGGCACGCCAATCCGGCGAGCAAGCGCACTTGCGCCGTGTGTACGCTGGAGCTTGCCCCCCAGCGCAACCACCGGCTCTTGTGGCTGGCGGTGCTTGCCACGCTGAGTGTGGGTGTGCTGCTGCTCGGCATTGGCATCGTGGCTCTGCCGAGCCTGCGGAACAGGCTTGCCCACCTCGATCCGGCGGTGCAAGCTGTACCTGTGCCCACCCCCACCGAGTTGGGTTTTGGGCAGCTCCAACCCACGCCGTTGCCGACTGCACAACCACCAACGCATACGCCTGCGAGTGCCCCAGACCCACTACAGGCCCAGCCGGAGACACAGCTGGCCGAAGCACAAGCGACCAGCATCGCGTTGCAGGCGACGGTGGCGGCCCTGCGCCAGACCGCAACGGCCCCACAGCTCGATACGTTGTTCACGCTGCCGCCCTATCCCGGCGCACAGGTGGTGGGGATCAATGACCCCTTTTGGCAAGGCGTGCAGCAAGGCACGGCCCCGTTTGGGTCAGGAGTACAGGTGGAACAGCAAGCCTACCGCATCCCCGCTAATGACCCAGCGGCGGTGGTATTGGCCTACTACCAGCAGAATCTGCCGCTCACCGGCTGGGCCGTATGGGATACCGGAGTGACCCAATTGCCCAACGCCCAGCAGCAGACGTATGCCCGTGATCGGCAATATCTGGTGGTGATGGTGCTGACGGTCAATGTTGGGGCGGGCGTGATTGAGCCGTATGGGGTCAGCGAGGTAACGTATCTGCTGCTGACGCTCGTGACCCAATCGCCGTAAGCGCGGTGCTCGTTGGGGTCAGGTGTCAGGTGCTAGGGGCAGGGGGCTAGGGCTGGAGCAACGGCAGCACCGCATCCACGATTTGGGTACTCCAATCGGGATCGAAGGGGGTGCCCTCCAGATACTGCGCGTAATACGCGCCAATCAGCATGTGGATCACCAATTCGAGAGGCGCGTCAAGGCGTACCTGCCCGCGCTGCTGGCCTTCTGCCAGCAATGCGCGTAACGCGGCGCGGCGCGGCAACACCAGATATTCCCGAAACACCGCCAGCAACTCTGGCGTGTCGTGTTCCTCTGCCAGCATCGAGCCGAGCATAGCCATCCCATATGGGCGGTCAAGGGCGTGACGGAAATGCGCCATCTGGGCGATCAAGTCATGGCGCAGATCGCCCGTATAAACACACGGAATCTGATCGCAGTAGGCAATCAATGCTGCGGTCGCCAGATGGATTTTGTTCGGATACCGCCGATAGATTGTCGGGCGCGTAACCCCTGCCGCCGCCGCTACCGCATCAATCGAGAGCCGCGCAAAGCCATGCTGCGCCAGCATATGCAGCGTCGCTTGTAAGATGCGAGCATCTACATCAGGTGCACGCGGGCGGCCCGGTGCCCGTTCAGGGGTGCTAGCGTGCAGGTTGGTGGGGTGTTCATTCTCCATAACTTCTATAGTAGCATACTTTGTTCCTGTTGACATTTACAATACTGTATTGTAAACTTATGTTGTGCGAGCAACTAGCCGCGCACACCAAGCAAATGTAACACGATCAGAAAGGATCAACCGATTTATGAGCGCGAATATCAGTGTCTTGAACCCCGATCAGCCCAAGCGAGTTCTCATGATTGTCTCCAACCCCACGGTCTCCGACACCACTGGCTGGCCTATCGGGGCATGGGCGGCAGAATTCACCCACCCCTATTGGGAATTTACCGAGCGCGGCTACGTTGTTGAATTTGCCTCGCCGGAGGGCGGCAAGATTGAGCTGGATACGTGGAGCGATCCGCGTGATAGCAGCGAATATTCCGCCCACGATCTGCTCAGTCTGGGGTTTCTCAGTTCGCCCAAACATGCCGCCTTACTGGAACAGACGCGCCCGCTTGCGGAGCTAGACCCTACCGCCTACGATGCGATCTTCTTGGCGGGCGGGCAAGCTCCCATGTTTACCTTCGCCAAGAATGCCGCCCTGCATCAGTTTGTGGCGCAGAGCTACACGGCGGGCAAGGTGGTGGCGATTGTCTGCCATGCCACGAGCGTCCTACTTACGCTGCGCCTTGCGGACGGCTCGCTGCTGGTCGAAGGCAAAACATGGACGGGCTTTGCCAATAGCGAAGAAGTCTTTGCCGATGCGTTTGTCGGGCGGCGCATCCAGCCCTTCTGGATCGAGGAGGAAGCGCGTAAGCTCGACAACACCAACTTCATCGTGGGCAATCGCTTTCAGCCCTTTGCGGTGCGTGATGGGCGGCTGATTACCGGGCAGCAGCAGTATTCAGGCACGGCGGCGGCGCGGCTAGTGATTGAGGCACTTGGCGTATAGCCGCAAAAGGAGCGACAGCGATGCAGATTGGGATTATTGGGACAGGCAACATTGGCGGCACGCTAGGGCGACGCTGGGCGGCGGCAGGGCACGCGGTGTATTTTGGGGCGCGTGACCCGCAGCAGGCAGAGGTGCAAGCTCTTGTTGCTGAGCTTGGGCCCCGCGCCCAAGCGGGGAGCATCGCGGCGGCGGTGGCCGCGAGCAGCGTGGTGCTGCTCGCGGTGCCGGGCGCAGCAACGGTGGCGGTTGCGGCACAAGTGCCCGATTGGGGCGGGCGCATCCTGATTGATGCGACGAATGGTGCCCCCCCTGCTGGATACGCCTCGTTGGGGCAGGCAGTGGCCGCAGCAGCACACGGGGCGCGGGTAGTCAAAGCCTTCAACACGGCTGGCTACAACATCTATGCCAACCCGCACTTCGGGGACTATGCCGCCGATCTGTTCCTGTGCGGCGATGACGGCGAGGCACGGGCAACCGTTGCCCAGCTCGCGCAGGAGTTGGGCTTAGACCCGCTCGACGTGGGCGATCTGGGGCAGGCGCGGCTGCTCGAAGCAGTGGCGTTCCTGTGGATCCGGCAGGCGATGCAGGGCGGGCACGGGCGCGAGATTGCCTTCAAGCTGTTGCGCCGTTAAGTGGGGCAGGTGTGAGGGGCGGGCCTTAGGAGTCTGGGTGGGAATGCGGTGCTCGTTCCCGCCCCTCGTTCATCCGCCTGCTGTTCCTGATCCCTACGCGCCGATCCAATACGCCTCGCCTCGCTTCGGACTCTTCGGGTACGTTTGGCGTGCTAGCTCAGCCCCCACTCCCTGCTACCTACCCATTGACAAGCCACCTATTCCGTGCTACTATATCGTTCTGTTGGGGCTGTAGCTCAGCTGGGAGAGCACGACACTGGCAGTGTCGGGGTCAGGGGTTCGAGCCCCCTCAGCTCCACCACAATGGCAAGGCTGGCAATTCGCGCCAGTCTTGTTTTGTTTGTGCAAGATTGCAACCTGAATACCATAAGGATATGGGCATGGCGCGTGCAGGCGTAAAGAAGGTAGTGCTCGCTTACTCTGGCGGACTCGATACATCCGTGATTGTACCGTGGCTGCGCCAGAACTATCACTGCGAGGTGATCTGTTTTTGTGCGGATGTTGGGCAGGCTGAGGAGCTAGAGGGCCTTGAAGCCAAAGCCCTTGCCAGTGGGGCCAGCAAGCTGATCGTCAAAGACCTACGCGAAGAATTTCTGCGGGATTACATTATCCCGACAATGCAAGCGGGGGCCATCTATGAGCGCAAGTATCTGCTGGGCACATCCTTTGCCCGCCCGATCATTGCCCGCCACCAAGTGCTGGTGGCTGAGCAGGAAGGTGCGGATGCAGTGGCGCACGGGGCAACCGGCAAAGGCAACGATCAGGTGCGTTTTGAACTGACCTACATGGCCCTCAACCCGCACCTCAAGGTGATTGCTCCATGGCGCGAGTGGAACATCCGCAGCCGCCAAGATGCGCTCGATTATGCCGCCGAGCATAACGTGCCGGTGACGGCAACGGCCGAGAAGATTTACAGCCGCGACCGCAACCTGTGGCATCTGAGCCACGAGGGGGGCGTGCTCGAAGATCCGTGGAGTGAGCCGCTTGAGGATATGTTCCAGCTGAGCCATGCCCCCGAAGCCGCCCCCGACACACCCGTCTACATTACCCTGAGCTTTGAGCGCGGCATGCCAGTGGCCCTCGATGGGGTGGCATTGGGGCTGGTGGAACTGGTCGAGCAGCTTAATCAGATTGGCGGCTTGCACGGCGTAGGGCGCATTGATATGGTTGAGAATCGCCTTGTTGGGATGAAGAGTCGGGGCGTGTATGAAACCCCCGGCGGCACAATCCTCTATACCGCGCACCGCGAATTAGAGAGTATTGTGCTGGATCGAGAGACGCTGCGGGCGAAAGATCGGATTGCGCTGGAATATGCCGATCTGGTCTACAATGGCAAGTGGTTTACCCCTCTGCGGAGCCACTACGATGCGTTTGTCCAAGCCACCCAAATGCATATGACGGGTGATGTGCGCGTGAAGCTCTACAAGGGCAATATCGTCGTGGTAGGGCGGCAGTCACCATATTCATTGTACCGCGAGGATTTGGCGACGTTCGGTGAAGATGAGGTCTACAATCAAGCTGATGCTGGGGGCTTTATCCGGCTGTATGGGCTACCATCGAAGGTGCAAGCCCTTTTGAAAGGAGCGCGGGCAGAATGAAGACAAATCTGTACATGATTCGGCACGGCGAGGCGGTGATCAATGTGCAGCCGATTGTAGGCGGCATGAAGGGCGATCAAGGCTTGACTGAGCATGGCATAGTGCAAGCCCAAGCCTTGCGGGATCGGCTGCGCGAGACAGGTGAGATCCAAGCCGATGTGCTGATTGCGAGCAACCTGCCCCGTGCCCGCCAAACGGCCGAGATCATTGCCCCGGCACTTGGTTTGCCGATTGTGTTTGATCCAGAGGTGCAAGAGTTCCGTGTGGGTGAGGCTGACGGCATGCTGAACAGCGAGGCGTGGGCGAAGTATGGGCCACCCGAAGTGGAACACAACCCGTTCAAGCGTATCTCGCCCGGCGGTGAGAACTGGCTCGAATTTGTGGCGCGGGTCTCGTTTGCGCTGTATCGGATCACCACCACCCATGCGGGCAAAACGATTGTGGTTGTCTGTCATGGGGGCGTGATTGATAGCTCGTTCATCTACTTCTTTGGCATGAGCACAGTAGCAGTGCCACAGGCGGGTTTGTATACTAACAATACTTCGATTACGCATTGGCAGCAATACACCGATAAGTATACCCACAAAACCCGTTGGCGGCTACTCAGCTACAACGATACTTTTCATCTGCGCGAGGTGGGTGTGCGTGAGTCGCTTGATTGGCGCGACATTGCCCCTAAGCCAGCCATTGGTTCCGACCGCCCGGCAATTCCGCTACCAACAGAGGAGCGCGACGAGGAATGAACACTCCAACGATTACCCCCCTTGATGGGGCAGGCATTACGGCTCCGCAGGGTTGGCGGGCGATAGGCATTGCCTGTGGCTTGCGCTACAGTGGCCGCCCTGATCTTGCGCTGCTGGTGAGTGATGTAGCTTGCACGGCGGCTGCGCTGTTTACCACAAACAAGATCAAAGCTGCACACATTCTCTACGATCAGCCGATCCTGATGCAGAATGCGACGGGTATTTGGGCTGTGCTGGTGAATGCGGGCAGTGCGAATACCTGCACTGGCGACGCAGGTGTGCAAGATTGTGCGACGGTGGCGCAGGCGGTGGAGCAGACGCTTGGGTTGCCGGCCCAGAGTGTCCTCGTCATGTCTACGGGCGTGATTGGCGTGCCGCTGCGCGTGCCCCGCATGGTGGCGGGCATTGCCACAGCCGCTGCCCAGCTCGATACCACCCCGGATGCGGCCCGGCTTGCGGCGCGGGCGATTATGACTACCGATACCTACCCCAAGCAGTATGCTGTGCAGGTGCGCCTCGCCGATGGGCACAGCTTCACGATTGGTGGTATGGCCAAAGGCTCCGGCATGATCCACCCCAATATGGCGACGATGCTCGGTGTGCTGACCACCGATGCGGCGGTCGCGCCGGAGGTGTTGCACGCCGCACTGCGCTATGTGGCGGATCGCTCGTTTCACTGCATCAGTGTGGATGGCGACACGAGCACCAACGATACTTTGCTGGCACTCGCCAATGGGCAGGCGGGTGGGCCCGTGATCACCGCACTGGACAGCCCCCTAGGGCACGCCCTGTTGCAAGGCATGCTCGCGGTAGCCCAGCCGCTTGCCCGCGACGTGGTGCGCGACGGCGAAGGGGCCACCCGCCTTGTTACGATCCATGTGCGCGGAGCCGCCGATGATACCGCCGCGCACCAAGCCGCGATGACGGTGGCCACATCGGCTCTCGTGAAGACGGCCCTGTTTGGGGCAGACCCAAACTGGGGGCGGGTGGTGTGTGCGCTGGGCTACAGCAACACGCCGCTTGATCCGCAGCGGCTTGTGCTATGGTTTGGCGGGATCAAGGTCTTTGAGCGTGGCGTACCGCTTGACTTTGATGAACGTGCCGCGCATCAGTTGCTCGATCAGCCGGAGGTGGTGATAGATGCTGATCTCGGTTTGGGGACAGGCACTGCTACCGTCTGGACGTGTGATTTCAGTTATCAATATGTGAAGATCAATGCCGAATATCGTACCTAGCCTGCTGCTTGTGGTGCTGGTGCTGCTGAGTGCGTGTGGTTCGGCAAGCTCGCCCCCCCCAACCGCAACCGCCCTGTCGGGGCGCACGAGTACGTTGGGCAGCGCAGGCGGCATGTCCGCCGATGTGCCCGCTGTATCCCTGCCGCCGGAGAGCCGCGAGATCATCAATAAGGGCGGCTTTGCGCTGATGATCCCCGCTGGCTGGCAGGTGATGCAGAATGAGGGTGCGCCGATCTTGGGTGGGGGCATCACGTTGGCTCCGCAGGGCAGCGATCTGACATCGCCCGCTGCTGTGATAATTGTGCATCTGGCTGATCAGCCTGCCTTAGTACGCAGCACGCTGCCTGCCTCGCCGACGGTGCAAGTGGTGTTGGATGCGATGCTGGCGAGCTATCGCAGCAACCCGCAGACCGATCTGCGTGACATTCGCCCATTGCCGCCGCAAGCCTTGCTCGGCACGGAGGCCCATGCCTTTGAGGTGCTGGAAGCCTTCCCCGATGGGCGTGAACAGCGCATCCGCACGCTGGCGGCGCAGCTGCCTGATGCTCGCTGGCTGATGGTCTATGCGGCTGCTCCGGCGGCTACATGGGATGCGGATATGCTTGCGGAGGTGCTTGGCTCATTGCGTCTTGCGGCTCCAGAGCCAGCTGCAACCCCGCTTTACCCGCTGCCGCCTGATGCCCGCGAGGTGACCCAAGCGGGGGCGCAGGTCAGCTTTGTCAGCGCGATGCCGCCCCCGGTTCTTGCCACATTCCTGCGTGATGCGTTCACGCAGGCGGGCGCACGCGAAGATACCCAAGCCGCGCTCGTCACCGCCGATAGCCTTGTGTTGCGCTTTACGCAGTGGCGTGGCAGCAGCCAGCCGGTGCTGATCTACGCGAGCACACTGCCAGAGACTACGCCTATCGGCACGGCGGGGCAGACGATTGTGACGATCCAGTTGGAGCAGTAGGCGGCCCCTACTCCGCGTTGCGCCGCGGCGGGCGGCGGCGACGGCGCGGCTTATCAGGATTGCCCTGATTGCTCGGATTGCCCGCCTCGTGGCGTTTCGGCTCGCCGGAGCGTGGCGATGCGGATGGATCGCTCGGCGGGCGGGATTTGCCCCCCGTGCGGCTTGGTGCGCCCGGCTGCGGCTCGGTGCGCTCGGGGCGGCGGCGGCGCTCGGTGCGCTCGGGGTGGCGGCGGCGCTCGGTGCGCTCGGTGCGTTCGCCGCGTGTACCGCGTTCGGGCGCAGGCTTGCCTCTCGGCTGGGTGCTGCGTTGGCCCATTGCCGCTGAACCCTTGCGCTCGTGGCGATCTGGCTTGGTGCGCGGGGCTGGCTGGAGCGGTGGGTCAGGATCATCTACCGTGAGGGAGATCAAGTCCGCCTCATCATCCAGTAGGTCCAGCACCGCCAGATCGTTCTCATCCTCTGCGCCTGTTGTATCTTCGCTAGCGCGGCGGGTGTGGGGCGTAATACCGTCTTGGTTGCGTTGGCGGGCAATGCTACCGACCACATCGGTGGCTTGGCTAATTTGAGCGCGGGTATACTCGGCTTCCATCCCGCTGCCCGCAAGGCGCACAAGCACACTCTCGCGCAATACATTCACCGTCACCACCTCGCCGGGGCCATCAGGGGTCTGCACCCAACTATCACGGGCTGGTAGATCGGCTTTCATGTCAAGGTACTGCTGATGCTCATACGAGAGGCAGCACAGCAACCGCCCGCATACTCCACTAATCTTCGCTGGGTTGAGTGGGAGGTCTTGGTCTTTGGCCATCTTGATGCTGACACGGGCATAATCGGGCAGGAAGCTGGCACAGCACAGGATCCGCCCACAGGGGCCAATGCCCCCCAGCAACCGCGCTTCGTCACGTGCTCCGATCTGACGTAGCTCAATCCGGCTGCGGAAGGCTCGCGCCAGATCCCGCACGAGTAGGCGGAAATCTACGCGGTTATCGGCGGTGAAGTAGAACGTCAGCCGTGAGCCGTCGAAGCTATATTCGGCTTTGACCAGATGCATGGGCAGATTGTGGGCCTTGACTAGCTCCTCGCACCGTTTCAGCACCTCATCGTGCCGCGCAAACAGGCGGGCCATGCGCTCGAAATCCTGCTTGGATGCACGGCGGATGATTGGGCGCACCTCACCTTCGAGGAGATCGGGGGGTAGCTCTTGGGCTGGGTAGGCCACTTTGGCCAGCTCCGGCCCGCGCACTGTATCTACAATCACCATCTCCCCCGCTTGCAGGTTGGTCAGGTTACGGGGATCGTACCAGTGGTTTTTGCCACTATCCTTGAAGCGTATCGCAACAACCAGAGTCATGCTTGACACCGCCTGATGACTTTATAGGCTAACACCCGTTGCTCTTTGCCTTTGAGCTGCAATGAGCCAATCTCCTGTACTTCAAAGAGATCGCCCAGCGCGGCTCTGGTCGTCTCACTAATGAGCACTGTATCTGGTTCCGCCGTAGACTCAAGCCGTTGAGCGGTATTCACGGTGTCGCCAATCGCGGTGTATTCTAGGCGGTGGCGCGTACCAAAGAAGCCGGTATAGGCGATGCCAGTGTTGACACCGATCCGCATGCTGAAGTGCTTATCCGGTTCCAGCTTGCCGATCAAGCGTTGGCGGGCTTCCAGCATGTCCAGTGCCGCATGGACGGCATCAAGGGCGTGGTCTTCATTGAAAGGTTCATCCGGTAGGCGCGGTGCACCGAAGATTGCCATAATGCCATCGCCAATATACTTATCCACTGTGCCGCGATGCTGGAAGATCACTTCGGTCATTTCGTGGAGATACTCGTTGAGTAAGTCTTGGACTTCGTGCGGGCGGAGTTGCTCGGACAGCGCGGTGAAGCCTTGAATATCGGCAAAGAGGATGCTCACAGGCTGTTCCTCCGCTTCCCACAGCTTGCCGTGCTGGGAGACGTAGCTGGCGAGGGCTTGGGCTACGTTGGGCGAGAGGAAGCGTTCAAGGTTCTGGCGCATTTGCGATTGGCGGCGCACCTCTTCGGTCAGGCGGGCCCGCTCAAGAGCGACGGCCGCTTGGCTGGTAAGCATCGTGAGCATGTCGCGGTCACGCTCGCTAAAGCGGCGGCTGCCCGGTGAGTCAAGCATCAGAATGCCGATGGCTTTGCTTTGGGTAAGCAACGGTACACACAACGCCGAGTGGATATTGGCGTGGATGATGCTCTCGGAGCCGGCGAAATCAAGGCGGGCATCGTGGGTTAGCACGGCCGCCCCCGCTTCAATGGCTTTGCGGACGATGCTGCTACTGATTGCTGCATCGCCGTGCGATGGGGGATAGACGACCATCGGCACGAGTTCATTATCGCGCCGCAGCAGCAGGAAACCGCGCTCGGCGGGAACCATGCGGATCGCTTCAGCCATCACAATGTCCAACAGCTCATGGAAATCTACGACTTGGTTGAGGCGCAGGCTGAGGGCGAAGAACTCCTTTAGGCTGATCGTGGATTCAGAGACCTGCCCGGCCTGCACTGGTTGGGCATCGGATTCAAAGGGGAAGTAGCAGCTATCATCGAGTACGATGTTTTGCGCGGCACGCTGATCGTAGCGCAGATCGAAGGGCCCTATCGTGATAATATCGCCATCGCGCAGGCGTTCTTCGCGCACCCGCAAGCGATTGACGAAGACCCCGTTGCGGCTATCGAGATCGCGCACCCATGTCTCGCGCCCACGCATCTCGATGCAAGCGTGGTGACGCGAGACAATTGCGTGGTTGAGAACGATAGTATTGTCGAGCTGCCGCCCAATTGTGAGCGTTCCGCCATTGAACGCAAAGGTCTGCTCGGTATTGTTGATCACCACGGATATACGCGCCATGCGGCTCCGATTTCTCTTGCTGCGGGTCGTGCGGCTCGCCCAACGTGATTGACACGTTCTCCAGAGATTATAGCCGAGCAATCAGGCATGTGCAACTGGCAGTCCAAACTGATTAAATAACGGGGAGGTCAAGGGGCGAAGCTCGTCGCTCGGCTGAGGGCAACGTCAAGCCGAGCGCGATACTCCTCGCGGGGGATTTCGATTGCCCCAAAGCGGATCAGATGTGGGGTGGTAAATTGGGTGTCAAGTAAGGTAAACCCGCGCTGCTGCAAGCGTTCGAGCAGGGCTACAAGGGCAGCTTTACTTGCATTGCTAGTCCGGCTAAACATGCTCTCACCCGCAAATAAGCCACGAATAGCGACACCATACAAGCCCCCGACTAGTTCTCCATTCTGCCATGTCTCGACGCTGTGGGCATAGCCTAGCTGGTGCAGGGTAGTATAGGCCGCGATCATTTGGGGCGAAATCCACGTTGTCTCGCGGCCTGCGGCAGGCGCGGCGCAGGCCAGCATTACGGCGCGGAAGGCGGTATTGATGCGGATGGTGAAGTTGGCGTGGCGTAAGGTGCGGCGCAGGCGGCGGTTGATCCGAAAGGTCTCAATTGGAATGATAGCGCGTGGGTCGGGGTCATACCAATAGATACGTCCGTATTGGTTGGCCATTGGGAATACGCCTTGGCAATAGGCGGCAATCAAGGTATCGGGATCGAGTGAGGCCGGCAATGGGCGACGCATAGGTGTGGGCTATACTTTGACTTGTGAGCTGACGTTACACATGATGCGGTGGGGCTTCCGGATTCGCCCCACCGCATGTCCTATTCACTAATCTATTTTATCATATGCAGGCAGAGTTAGAAAGTCTACAAAGTCGTTGCTGGTCGTGATCGTATCAAACAGCTCGGCGGCTTCTTCGTAGCGGCCCTCGTCGTAGGCATCGCCAAGTATCTCGCGCACGCGCTGTAACTCTTCCGGCAGAATGTGGCGGAACAGTTCCACCGTCACTTTGCGCCCGTCTTCAAGCACCCCATGCGGGCTACGGATCCATTGCCACACCTGTGCCCGCGAGATTTCGGCGGTGGCTGCATCTTCCATCAAGTTGAAGATTGGCACACAGCCCGTGCCCGCGAGCCACGAGCCAAGATACTGAATGCCGATGTTGATGTTGGTGCGTAGCCCGGTTTCGGTGATTGGCTCGCGGGGCCCAAAGGCGAGCAGGTCATTCGCGGTGACTTGCACATCTTCGCGGTGGCGGTCAATCTGGTTGGGCTGGGGCATGTGCTTGTTGAAGGCTTCCAGTGCAATCGGCACAAGCCCGGGGTGGGCCACCCACGTGCCATCGTGGCCATCGCTGGCTTCGCGCTCTTTGTCAGCGCGGACTTTGCTGAGGGCGATCTCGTTGGCTTCGGGATCGTTTTTGATGGGGATTTGGGCGGCCATCCCCCCAATGGCGTGAATGCCGCGTTTGTGGCAGGTTTTGATGGCGAGGAGCGAGTAGGAGCGCATGAAGTGGGTGGTCATTGTGACGAGGGCCCGATCTGCGAGCACAAAATCGGGATCGCTGCGGAACTTCTTGATGCAACTGAAGATGTAGTCCCAGCGGCCACAGTTCAAGCCGGCACTGTGTTCGCGCAGTTCGTAGAGGATTTCGTCCATCTCGAAGGCGGCGAGGATGGTCTCAATTAAGACGGTCGCACGGATCGTGCCACGTGGAATGCCGAGTTCCTGCTGGGCTAGAATGAAGACATCGTTCCACAGGCGGGCTTCGAGGTGGCTTTCCAGCTTGGGCAGGTAGAAGTAGGGCCCACTGCCGCGCTCGATCAGCGTGCGGGCATTATGGAAGAAGTACAGCCCGAAATCCACAAGGCTCCCAGACATGGGTGCGCCATCCACGATGATATGCTTTTCGGGCAAGTGCCACCCACGCGGGCGCACCAGCAGCACTGCCGGTTGCTCATTGAGTTGGTAGTGCTTGCCTTCAGGGCTGGTGAAGGTGATGGTGCGGTTGACGGCATCGCGGAGATTGATTTGCCCTTCGATCACGTTGGCCCATGTCGGTGTGTTGGAGTCTTCCAGATCGGCCATAAACACTTTGGCACCAGAGTTGAGGGCATTGATAATCATCTTGCGGTCAGTCGGGCCGGTGATCTCAGTGCGCCGATCCTGCAAGTCGGTGGGAATGGGAGCGCAGTGCCAATCGGGGTTATCGCGGATGTGGGCCGTTTCGGGCAGAAAGTCGGGGCGTGCGCCTGCGGCCAGCTCGGCATCGCGTGCTATGCGGCGGGCGAGGAGTTGCTCGCGGCGTGGGCCAAAGGTGCGCTGCAGTTTGGTGAGAAACGCGATTGCGTCGGAAGTCAGGATTTCCTCGTAGGCGGGCGGAATAGGAGCAGTGATCACGACTCCTGCGGGAAGGGTAACATTCATTGTCATAGATTCCTTTGCTGCTACTGTTGCGGCTTGTTTGGCTCCGGCTTACGGTATCAGTGATGTAGGGTTGCAGCCCACGCTCCGATGTGGGGCAACACCTCCTCATTATGGCACAGAATCGGCAGCGGGTGAACAACAGGCAGAGCAAATTCGCTACATTGGACACCCGTAGAGAACCATTGAGCGTGGGCTACCGCATTCCGTTTGGAAACCGGACCCACGCCCAATGGCTGGAGATGCTGTATCTGTGTGTGTCCACGCGGCGTGGCGCGGTGTGGCCTAGTGGAACTGCTCTGCTTCAGTTGAGCCAGCGAAGGCAGTGGTGGAAGCCATGCCGCCTGATACGACTTGGGTTACATCGTCGAAGTAGCCTACGCCCACCTCACGTTGGTGGCGGGTGGCCGTGTAGCCTTCCGCCTCAAGCGCAAATTCGGCTGCTTGCAATTCGGCGTAGGCGGACATTTGGCGTTCGCGGTAGCCCTTGGCCAGTGTAAACATGCTGTAGTTGAGGGCGTGGAAGCCAGCCAGTGTGATGAACTGGAACTTGTAGCCCATCTTGCCGAGTTCGATCTGGAAGCGGGCGATGGTCGCGTCGTCGAGCTTCTTTTTCCAGTTGAATGAGGGCGAGCAGTTGTACGCGAGCAGCTTGCCGGGGAACTGGGCGTGAATGGCTTCGGCAAACTGGCGAGCCTCCGCTAGATCGGGGGATGCCGTTTCGCACCAGATCATGTCGGCGTAGGGGGCGTAGGCCAAGCCGCGTGCGATTGCGGCTTCGATGCCATTTTTGATGTAGTAGAAGCCCTCCGGTGAACGCTCACCGGTCAGGAAGGCGTGATCGCGGGAGTCAACGTCACTGGTCAGCAAGGTGGCGGCATTGGCATCTGTGCGGGCAATGATCAGGGTCGGTACGCCCATCACGTCGGCGGCGAGGCGGGCTGCTACAAGGTTGCGGATGGCATTCTGGGTCGGCAGGAGAACCTTGCCGCCCATGTGGCCACACTTCTTTTCAGAGGCGAGTTGGTCTTCGAGGTGCACCCCAGCTGCGCCTGCTTCGATCATGGCTTTGGTCAATTCAAAGACGTTTAAGGGGCCACCGAAGCCGGCTTCGGCATCGGCAACAATTGGAGCAAACCAATGCACACCGTTCTTGCCTTCGGCGTGGTGGATCTGATCGGCACGCTGTAAGGTGTTGTTAATCCGACGCACGACGGCGGGCACGCTATTGGAAGGGTAGAGGCTCTGATCAGGATACATTTCCCCAGCGAGGTTGGCATCCGCAGCAACTTGCCAGCCACTCAGATAGATCGCTTTCAATCCCGCTTTAACCATCTGCATCGCTTGGTTGCCGGTCAAAGCTCCTAACGCATTCACAAAATCTTCGGTGTGCAGCAACTCCCACAGGCGTTCTGCACCCATGCGGGCAAGGGTATACTCAATTTTGACGGAACCGCTCAGGCGTAGCACATCTTCGGCCGTGTAGGGGCGGGTAATTCCTTTCCAACGCGGATGGGTTTCCCACTGTTCGGTCAGTTCACTGACCAGTTTCTCATGCAGCATTACGCTCTCCTTTTCTACGACTTCGTAGATTTCGAAAGTAAAACCGTACAACAAACAGCAGACCACGCTGATAATGTGGATTGCATTGGACAATGCACCACAAGATCATAGCGGTAAATCAAGCCCAACGTGTGCTCGCGCCGAGCTGTTGTATTGTAAAAAGGTCAGGAAATCGGATTGGGGTAGTGCGGACTAGAAGCTGTCGCCCTTGACCTCGCCTGTCCTTTTCGCCTGTGACATTCGCGTCAGGTAAAATGTATCTAAACGATATGATACTCAGATAAGTTACATTATAGTTACATAACCTACATCATTCTGACCGGTTTGCGGGAACATCCCATGTGCGGGCATAGTTGATGCGGAGCTTTTCGAGAATGGCCTGCTCAAGGTCGATCTCCATCAGGTAGGCTAGTTGCAGCAGGTAAAGGGCCACGTCTGCGAGTTCACCAGCAAGTTCGGCTGGATTGGTGGGGGTGTCGCGGAATTGGAAGTGTTCGAGGATTTCGGCAGCTTCGATAGCAATGGACGTTGCAATATTACGCGGAGTTTGTGGCAGCGGTGAGTCGTGGGCGTACCATCCCTTTGCATTCACAAAGCGGTTCATCTCATCAGTTAGCTGCTGCAAGTTTAGGGTCACAGGCATCCTCGCTTGTGCTCTACGCAGATCAGAAAGCGTTCACTTCTATGATACAATAAAAAGCAGCATTTGAAAAGGAGTTCCGAATCTTATGTTGAATCCAGAGGCACAGCCAATGCTCACGCTTGATGCGATTATCGCGTACATGGAACGGAGTATTGCCGAGGATGTGCTGGCGGGCAACAAGGTTGGCTTAAAGCACACCCAGATCGCGGCAGGAGTGATTATGGCGGCGGCGGAGGCGGTCAAAGATAAAGCGACAGCCGCCCGTTTCCGCTCGGTTGCGGCCCAAGCCGCCAATAAGTTGGAGGATGTAGAGCGAGCGGAGGAACGAGGCTAACAATGGCCGCTGTTGGCTCATCGCCCGCGATCCGCACGGCTGTGCCGGCCCCAGCCCAGCTCCGTTATTTCCGGCGCACAGAGTTCTGGCTGCTCAGTGTGGCGATGCTGTTCTTTGCAGCCGGCTATGTCCTCGTCATTCTGGTGACGCAGCAGGTTGCCAGTGTGCCGCCATTGTCCGTTATCGCAGCTATCCTGTGGCCTTCTGTCTTACCGTTCTTCCTCTTTCTTGGCGTATCGCTGGGGATGAGCCTGCTGCGGATTCAAGCTGATCAGGTTCTCTTGCCTCTTGTGGCCCTCCTCGCAGGCTTGAGCCTGATGTTGACGGCGCGGTTAGAGCCGGATTTGGTTGCGCTCTATGGCACTATCTATGCTGGCGTAGATGCCAAGCAGACGTTGTGGGTTACGCTGGGTGTGGTGATACTCATGGTCATGCTTTTCGTGCCGTGGGATCAGGTGTTCATTCGCGTACAGGGCAGCACGCTGATGGATTGGCTTGAACACCACCGCTACGCATGGCTCATGCTAGGGTTAGGGCTGGTGGGGGCGACGTTCTTCTTCGGTACTGATCCAAACAACAGCGGCGTGGCAGTCTGGTTTGATTTCGGGCTATTCTTGTTCCAGCCCTCTGAATTGCTGAAGATCATCCTCGTGATCTTTCTTGCTTCCTACCTCGACGAGCACCGTGCTGTAGTGGCCAATGGCTACCGCTTCGGCCCGATTGTGTTGCCGCCGCTGCCCTATCTTGTGCCGTTGCTAGCGATGTGGGGCATCTCTATGGCCATCATCATTTTCCAGCGTGATCTTGGGGCGGCGTTGCTGCTGTACGGTGTCTTCCTTGCGATGCTGTATGTGGCGATTGGGCAAATCTGGTATGTGCTGGTGGGCAGCCTTGCCTTCGGGATTGGGGCATATGCAATGTATCACGCCGATCAGTTTGGGCTAACTACGGTTGCGAATGTTGTGCAGCTGCGCGTGGCCGTGTGGCTCGATCCGTGGGCAACCGCGCAAGGCTCTGGCTACCAGATTGTGCAAGGGATGTATGCCATGGCGGCGGGCAATGTGTTTGGCGAGGGCTTGGGGCAGGGCATTCCGGCGATTGTGCCCGCGATCCATACCGATTTTATCTTCACCGCCATTGGGGAGGAGCTAGGGTTGCTCGGCACAATGGGTGTATTGATCGCGTATCTCCTGCTGATCTTTCGGGGCTACCACATTGCCCTGACGCTGCCGGGTCGGTTTCGCGGATTCGAGCAACTGCTGGCGATGGGGCTGACGACGGTGCTAGCGGTGCAGTCGTTTGTCATCATCGGTGGCAACCTGCGGATCATCCCACTGACGGGCATCACCCTGCCGTTTCTGTCGTATGGTGGCTCATCTATTCTGATCAATTTCCTGATTATCGGGCTACTGTTACGCATTTCAGCGGGCGCACGCCGCTAGCCGTGAGCGATAAGGCGGGGAAGCAGTTGATGCGCGTACCCCCGATTCTGTTCGAATGCCGTCATCTCTCTCTCTGCACGGCAGAGGTGACTCCTAGCTTGTCGGGTGTTATCCGACCTCGCCGTTGTCACTGCGATACGAACGAACGCGGTGTGGTGCAAATGCCAAGAGGCTCCCACGCCCGCGCCCATCCCACGTACCTTGCTCTCCTCACCAGCGCAGTCACCTAGCCGCCGTCCTTGCGGAGCGACGCTGGTGCGCTCTTACCGCACCGTTTCAGCCCTCACCTGTGCACAAAATAGGCCATCGGCGGGTATGTTTGCTGTTGTCGGCTTGCGTCACGTGCAGCTTGCGCTGAACGTGCCCCCGCTTACGGTTTCGCGGGGTGGCGTTCTGCCCACATGGGGGCAGGCGGAGAGTCGGGAAGTTCCTCTAGCTGCGTTACAGCCAGCGACGGCTACGCATCAACTGCTCTAGCTTATCACTATACCATACGAATGGTCGCAGGGTAGAGTTGCAGGTTACGCTTGCCGCACCGTTCTGCGCTACCCCCCGTGCGTGGCGAGCCAAGCCGTGAGATCGGCGGGTTGGGTAAAGTCGAGCAGAGCCTCGGCGAGGTCGAGGAGTTGGTCACTGCTCAGTGCCTGCACCTGTGCGACTACGTCATCCGGCAAGGCTCCAAAGCGGCGCGTGAGTTGGCGCAGGGTGACGGCTTCAAGGCCTTGCTCTAAGCCCTGTTGGAGGCCCTGTTGGAGGCCCTGTTGGAGACCTTGCTCTAAGCCCTGTTGCAGACCCTCCTCGCGCCAGATAGCGAGGATGGGCGGATCAGGCAAGCCGTAGTCTTGTTTGAAGAGCTTACTAGCCATTGTTGCAATCTCCTTATCGGTACATAAGAGAAAAAACTCAGTGAGTAATCGTTCGCGGAGTTCGCCACTGCTACTCTCATTGATGCGACGGAGAGCCTCGCGCAAATCCCGCTCTGGATGGGTGATGGTCGTCTGCCCAATCAATACCGCCAACGTGGGCTTATCTATGGCGAGTAGTTCTTCGGCGGTCATTTGCCAGAGATGCACCACGCCATACCGCCACGCAATGTGTGCCTGCCCAGTGTGATCGGTGAGGGTGTGCGAGCCGGTATCGTTTGCGCCCGCGCCGCCAAGATAGATGACCACGCTGAAGATGGGGATGTTGCGATACTCCAGTGCAATCCGCACATCGTAGTCAAGCATCCGCAGGGGCATTGGGCGGCGGCTGCCGGGTGCCTGAAACTCGATGTGTAGAATGGTCTCGTGCCCATCGGCGAGGGTTACGAAGAGCACGAGGTCGGTATCCACCTGCTCGGCGAAGGAGAACTCGTCTTTGCGGGTAGTGACGCGGATAACTTCTGCGCCCAGCAACCACGCGGCAATGACTTCTGGGGTCAGCGCAACCACGCGCTTCAAGGGATGGTCTGTTTCCGGCATACACCGCCCTCCAATCACCATACATAATAGAATTTAGCATGGTACAGTGTAGCACACCCGTAACATGTTCGCATTACATCAGGCGTACTGCGGCCAGACTAAGGATTGCTGCGAGTCCATCAATGACCAGTTCCCACGTGCGCCCGCGATCATCCGAACGGAGCACTTCGCCAGCATCTGTGCCGGCCCACACAACATCGCGGTGGTAGTGGGCGAGGGCTAGCACACTGATGTTAGCCACCTGTGCGGCAGGCAGAGCGATGCCTTCCCACAGCAATTCATCATTGACGCGGCGTTCAATCCCCAGATAGTCTGGCATCGGAACCGTGCGGAGCTGCACTGGTGGGTTGCCAAGCAGGGTCACTTCGGTGACGGGGGCGGTGGGTGGTTCAGCCTCTGGCGCAGGGTTCCACGTCTGTCCGCCGTCGTTGCTTCGGAGCACGCCCAGCGGTGTTGCCACCAGCACTGCCAGCGCAGTCTCGGCGGCGATAGCCTGCACCGCCTGCCCCACTAGTTCATGCCCAATCTTGCGCCATCGCCCCGTTGCCCCCGGATCACTCAAGATCACGAGTCCGTCGGCAGTGCCAATATAAACTAGCCCGGCTTTTGCCATCGTCATCTCACTTTCTGCTAAGCGGGCAATGGTTGCCCTGTTCGTGTCGCTCGGTTATAATGAGTCTCATATGTAGTATAAAAGATTGTGCTATTGCACGCCCTATCTTCGCCTAAGTCTTTGCCCCTACCGCAACAAGGAGGCGTTATGTTTGATAAATTGGTGAGTGGATTACGCAAGCTCACAGGGGATACGAATGAAAAGGCTGTTAAGCAACTGCAGCCCTATGTGAAAGCCATTAACGAGCTTGAAGATGAGTTCAAGCAGATGAGTGAAGACGAGCTGCGTGGCCTCACTGCCGAGTTCCGCGAGCGCATCGCCGCTGGTGAAACGCTCGACGATCTGCTGCCGGAAGCCTTTGCCGCAGTGCGCGAAGCCTCGCGCCGCACGATTGGCTTGCGCCACTACGACGTGCAGCTGATCGGTGGCATTGTGTTGCATCAAGGCAAGATTGCCGAGATGCGGACGGGTGAAGGCAAGACCCTCGTGGCTACTCTGCCGCTCTATTTGAATGCGCTTGCAGGCAAAGGTTGCCACCTAATTACGGTGAATGACTATCTGGCGAAGGTTGGTGCAGGCTGGATGGGGCCAATCTACCACTATCTTGGGTTGAAGGTTGGCTTTATTGCCCATGAATATAGTGCCCTTTATGATCCGGACTATGTTGACCCACATGCCAATCAAGAAGATTCGCGCCTCGTTCACTGGCGAGCATGTACACGCCAAGAAGCCTACGCTGCCGATATTACCTATGGCACGAACAACGAGTTCGGCTTCGATTACTTGCGCGACAATATGGCGATAGAGCCTGAGCGGGTGGTGCAGCGGGAGTTGTTTTTTGCAATTGTGGACGAAGTTGATAATATCTTGATTGATGAAGCCCGCACTCCGCTCATTATCAGTGGGCCTGCCCAAAAGAGCAGCGATGAGTACAAACGTATGGCCAGTTTGATCCGTCGCCTGCGCTTGAAACGTAGCACCGTCTCGGAAAAAGACCACAAGCAGGGCATCCCCTACGATGGCGATTATGTGATTGATGAGCGGTCCCGCACAATCTCGCTGACCGAAGCGGGCATCGAGAAGATCGAGCGAGCACTCGGTATCCCCGCCGATGAGAGCCTCTACGATCCGAAGTATTACGCACTGACCCCGTTCGTTGAGAATGCCCTCCGCGCAGAGTTTATCTTCCACCGCGACAAAGACTATATGGTCACTCGTGAGGGGGAGGTCTTGATTGTAGATGAGTTTACCGGCCGGCCTATGCCGGGGCGGCGGTGGAGCGACGGGCTGCATCAGGCGGTGGAAGCTAAAGAGGGGGTAGAGATCAGGAATGAGAATGTTACGATGGCAACAATCACGTTCCAGAACTATTTCCGTATGTATCAGAAGCTCGCCGGCATGACAGGTACGGCCTACACCGAACGCGAGGAGTTTGGCAAGATTTATAACCTCGATGTGGTGGTAATCCCCACGCACCGGACCATGATCCGCGAAGATTTCCCCGATCAGGTCTATCGCACCGAAGATGCCAAATTCAAGGCGATTGCCCGTGATGTCAAGGCGTTGCAACAGCTGGGCCGCCCAGTGCTGATTGGTACAACATCGGTGGAAACCTCTGAGCGGCTCTCGCAGCTGTTCAACAAAGAGGGCATCGCCCACGCGGTCTTGAATGCCAAGCAGCACGAGCGTGAGGCGTTTATTGTGGCGCAGGCTGGGCGCAAAGGGAAAGTAACCATCGCCACCAATATGGCGGGACGCGGGACGGACATCCTGTTGGGCGGCAATCCCGATGGCTTGGTGGAAGAAATCCTCGCTGCCGATGGGGTGCGCTTTGAGGAGGCTACCCCTGAACAACGGACTGATGCGTTGCAACGTGCACGGGCAATCACCGAAGCCGAACGGCAAGAGGTGATCGCGCTTGGGGGGATGCATGTGATTGGTACGGAACGCCACGAGTCGCGCCGGATTGACAACCAGCTGCGCGGGCGGGCTGGACGGCAAGGCGACCCCGGCTCGTCACGTTTCTACATCTCGCTTGAGGATGAACTGATGCGGCGATTTGGGCGTTTGGAGATGATCAACAACATTATGAAGAATATCTCCGCCGATGACAATCTGCCGGTCGAATCGCGCATGCTGGACAAGGTGATCGAAGGTGCACAAACCCGCGTGGAGGGCTATAACTTCGACATCCGCAAGCATACGGTTGAGTTCGATGATGTGATGAATACCCAACGCCAAGTGATCTACGCGGATCGGCGGGCAATCCTGAGTGGGGCTGATATGCACGAGCGGGTGCTGGAGATGGTGGGCGAGGAAGTTGCCGCCTTGATCGATGACTACCTGCCCGCTGATGACCACGAGCGTGAACGGTGGGACTATGAAGCTCTCTTGCGAGCAGTGCAGAGCATTGTTGTGAAGCTGCCGGAAGACTTCACGGTGGCAACCCTCCAGAAGCTGAGCCGAGCCGAGATTGAAGATGCCTTGCTTACCATCATCGAAGAGGAATATCAGCAGCGTGAAGCGGCCATCACGGCTGAGAATATGCGCTTCATTGAGCGGCGGCTGATGCTCGCGGCGATTGATCGGCAGTGGATTGACTACCTGACGGCCATGGATGAGCTGCGCCAGACGATCAACTTGCAGGCCTATGCCCAACGCAACCCGTTGGTCGAATTTAAGAAAAGCTCGTTTGAGATGTTTGCCGAGCTGAAAGACCATATCACCCACGACATTGTCTATCAGATAATTCCTACTTCCTACCGTTACGAGGAGCAACTGCGGGCGATTGAGGCGGAGCAGCAACGCCGCCTCGCCGCTGCCCAAGCCTCTGGCGGTTCGAGTGAGACCCAAAACACGGTGGCCAAACGCAAAGCCCCGCGCACCGTGCAGAAGGAATTCCGCGAGCCGGGCCGCAACGATCCTTGCCCGTGTGGGAGTGGCAAGAAATACAAGCATTGCCACTTGGGGCGACTAGATGAGATCAAGCATCTGCTTCAGCCAGCGGGCCCATCCGGCACAGGACTAGTGGCGGGTGATGCGCCAGAGGGGGTGGTTACCACTGCACCTGCCACCGCAGCGCGTGGACAGCAAGCTCCCACCAATGGTGCCGTCCCCGCGCCGCAAGGGCGGCGCAAGGGGCATGGGCGTACCCCCGCTAGGAAAGTCTAAGGAGGACGAGACGTTATGGCGCGTAAACAACCGCCGCGTAATCCGTATGCGATCCTATCTGGGCCACCCCCGCTGACGGGTGTGCAGCAGGTGGATGATTTCCTGCTGCGCTTCCCCGTCATCACCCAAATCCGCTTTTTCTATGAAGACTTGCGGAGCATGCGCGAATGGTGGCAGCTGCTCCTACCATTCTTGGGGCTGGTTGCATTGTGGGTCTATCGGCGTGAGCGTGAACAGGTACACTATGAGAAGCTAGGGCACCAACTCTTTCAGCAGTTGCTCGAAAAAGAACGGCTTGAGCGAGAGCAGGAAGCTGCCCGCCAAGCCCAAGTTGCGGCTCGCCAAGCTCAAGCGGAAGCCCTGCAAGCGGCGCGGGCAGCCGCCGCGCAGCGTGGTGTAGGGTAAGCGTGCTCTCCCCTGACGAACAGCGTGAACAGCCGTCGCCTGCCCATAATGCATCAGCACTGGGGTCGGGTGAGGCGGCGCAGCTGCTCGCTACCCTAGCGCAAATCCAAGCCCATCTGGATGGGTTGCAGCATACCGTTGCCACGCTATACCAGATGGTGTTAGCAAGCATGAGCACAGCCTCTGCGCTGCTCGATGCGCCTATGTCAGAGCTGTCGGCTGGATTGGAAGCAGGGCCACGTGCCCTTGCATCCACGCCGGTGGCAGAGGCTAATCCTGATGCCCTGCCCGTGAGTGTTCCTGACCATCCCCGCCTAGCTGCATCTGCCCCAGCCCTGACCAAATCCGTTGGGGCGGGCTTGATCTTTCGGGATGCGGCGGCGGTGCAGCAGGAGCTAGAGCTGTACCCCAATGGCATCAATGGCGTGACGGGCCAGCCGTTGATTTCGCTGGATACCTTGACCGCTAGCCGCCTTGCGCGAGCAACCGCAGAAAGTGAACGTGAACGCGGTATCTATGCCGTGCGCGAAGAACAGACCCACCAACAGCATCTGGGCTTGGTGTTTGGGCTTAGCGAGGATCGGCTTGACGAGAGTCGCTGGGCGATAGTCATCCACCGCGACGAGTCGGCGCAGTTGCTTGAAGCCTTGTTCCCACTGATCCAGCACCGTAGTAAGCAGCAGGGCATTACGTTGCCGCCACTGGAGGTGCAGCCGGATGAGACCTGCGGGCAGTGGCTGGCACGGCGTGTGCCCGATCCGCAGACGGCATGGAATGCCCGCCCGCCGATATTGCTCTACCATACTGGCGAAAGCAGCAGTGCGTGGCTGCAACGGCACGGCGTAGGGCATGGCGTAGTAGATCCGCGGCGCGGTGTGCCCTACTACCTCTTGCTTGTGGGTCTGCCGGGCGCAACCCTGAAGCGTGTCCCGCCGCATATCCCTTTTGGGTTTCAGTATGAGCTAGACCTATTCTGGGCGGTGGGACGGCTGTGTTTTACCGATGCGGAGGGCGAACATTGCCTTAGTGAGTATCGCGCCTATGCCGAGCAGGTGGTGGCCTTTGAGCAGCAGTATGATCCCGATCCCTCGCCCATCCCGCCCAGTCCGGTGCGCCTGCACGATCCTGCGTATCGGCGGCATTTGGTGCTGTTTGGCACGCGCCACGCCCACGATCCGGCGACCGAGCGCAGTGCGACCGAGCTGATTCTGCCACTAGCCAATGGTCACAATGGCATTCCACCGATTGCCGAGCGGTTTCACTTTAGTCAGCAACTTTTTTTGGGGGCGCACGCCGATCTTGCAGCCACGCACGCCAATCTGCGGGACATCTTGCGCGGGCAGGCACACGGCGGCAAGCCCGCGCTGCTGTTCACGGCTACGCACGGCATCGGGCTGCCTCCAGATGATCCGCAATTGGTGGCACGGCAGGGCGCACTGCTCTGCCAAGATTGGCAACGCTGGGGCGAGATTGAGCCGCAGCATGCCTTTACTGCCGCTGATCTGCCGCCCGATACGGATGTGCGCGGCTTAATTGTGTGCTGTTTTGCGTGTTATGGGGCGGGCTGCCCTGAAGCAGATGAGTTTGTGTTTGCGCTAGCGCAGGATGGCGACGCACCCGCCGAACGCCCCATTATTGCCCCCTTCCCGCTGATTAGCAAGCTCAGTCAGCAGTTGCTGGTGCGCGGCGCACTGGCCTTTATTGGGCACGTTGATCGGGCGTGGACGTACTCTTTCAGTGCCCCCAACGCGCCGGCACAGGTGCAGAGCTTTGAGGATGTCCTCGCCCGTTTGATGGCGGGCAAGCGGGTTGGCTTCGCAATGGATCAATTCAACCAGCGTCAGGGTACATTTGCTATGCTGCTCAGCAACGAGATCGAGAGTGCGAGCTTTGGCAAGCGGGTTGCCCCCACTGAGCTGGGCAAGTTGTGGGCTGCTCGCAATGATGCCCGCAACTACGCCCTGCTCGGTGATCCGGCGGTACGCTTGCCACTCGCGGCAATGGGCCCGTAGGCAGGTGCGGTGGTAGGGGCAGATGGGCGGCGGCAGCAAAGGCAGACCACGAAGAACGCGCAGGACACGCATGACACGAAGCAAGCCAAGCACAGGGTCTCAGGCTGATGAAGCTAGCATCCAAGGGAACGGAAGCGTAAAAACAGGGGTTAGCGCGAAGATCTGTCGGGAACCCCGCTCCATGCCGGATTGCCGCTGCCTGCTTCTCTTCCTCTTTCGTGCGCTTCGGGACCTTTGGGGCATGGGGTCTGGTCGCTTGCACCGCGTTTTACGCGGTGCTATGCGAGCGTAAGTTTGCACCCTGTAAGGAGACTCCCCCACATGAGCTTCAAGAAACTGCAATCGCGCCTGCTGATTTCGCTTGGCCTAGGATTAAGTGTCGTGCTGATCCTCGCCCTCCTCAGTGATGCCCAAGCGGTGGGGAGTAGCCTGCAACAGTTCCAGTGGCATCTGTTGCCCCTGATCGTCGGGCTGACGTTGATCAACTACGTGCTGCGCTGGCTCAAGTGGGATTTCTACCTGCGCTACATGCAGATGCACGAGGGCGTAAGCCCACTTGATAGCGGCTTATTGTTCACCGCTGGAATGGTCATGTCGGTTACACCCGGCAAGATCGGCGAAGTGTTCAAATCCTACCTGCTGAAACAGCTGAACCGAACCCCAATCACGGCCTCTGCCCCGATTGTGCTGATGGAACGCCTTACCGATGGGATTGCCATGCTGCTGCTCATGGGCGTGGGGCTAACGCTCTACCCGCCGGCCCGCCCGCTCTTCTTTGTGCTGGTTGGGCTCACGATAGTCGGCATTCTGCTGGTGCAGTATCGCTGGCTCTGCGAACACATTCTCACCTACATCGCTCGGCTTCCCTTTGGCCATCGCCTTGCCCCACGCCTCACTACCATCTACGAAAGCACCCACCAGTTGCTGGGCTGGCGCATCCTGTTACTCACTACGATCATCAGCGTCATCTCGTGGGGCTGCGAATGTATCGCCTTCTACTTCGTGCTGGTGGGCTTGGGCGTAGCGGGGACGTGGTTGCTGCTCTGGCAAGCCACGTTCATCTTTGCCGCGAGTACCCTGTTCGGCTTGGTGTCGCTGCTACCGGGTGGCTTGGGCACTTCTGAAGTGACTAGTGCCGGATTGTTGGTAACACTGGTTGGGACAGGGGTAGCTGCCGCCACTGCGGCCACGATCCTGATTCGCTTTGCCACGCTTTGGTTTGGGGTGGGGCTAGGCATCCTTGCGCTGGCGTGGTTTGTGCGTCGCCACCGCCACTTGCGCGGTATTGATCTGAGTGCCGATGCCGCCGCATAGGTGCAGCCTACAGTGATCCTTGCACCGTCAGAGTGTGCTATACTTGTGGATATATTGGAGCAGCATTCAACCCGATCCTGCTCAGCAAAACCTAATTATCCCGCAAGGGAGCATAGCCGCAAGGAGCAGTGTAGCAATGGATACAATCTTTACCCGCATTCTCAAAGGTGAAATCCCGTGTGTGCGTGTGTATGAAGATGAGCATACCTTGGCCATTATGGATATTGCGCCGGCTACTCGTGGGCATACACTGGTGATCTCCAAAGAACCCTACCCGCAACTCACCGATGTCCCTGCCGATGTGTTGGCCGCAGTGGCCCAAACGACCAAGCGTGTGGCGCAGGCAATCGTCCTTGCCCTGCATCCCGATGGCTTCAACATTGTGCAGAACAACGGAGCTGCCGCAGGCCAGACAGTATTTCATTATCACGTCCATATTATTCCGCGCTGGAATGGTGATAATGCGTTGCAGCATTGGCAGCCGGGTCACTCAGATGCAGCCGAGCTACAGAAAGTGGCAGAGCAAATCCGTGCCCAGCTCTGATGAGCAAGCCCTCTTTCTGGGCACGGCCAGCCAGCACGGGTATCCGGCCGAGGTCGCCCTGCCGATCTACACCCAGTTGGTAGCAACCCTGCGTGAGCGTGGGCATGGGTCGGCTCTGTATGTGTATCGGGTTGACGAGCACGAGGGAGAGCGTGAGCGTGCACCGGCCCCGCCGCCGTTCACCCGCCCACGCACCCTGCTGGCGTTTGCCACCGCCGATACGGCTCTTGGCTTTGCCCAGCGCATGCGCCTACGTGGTCGCCCGCGCTTGCGCTGCATCGCCTTTGCCACCCTGCTCGCGGTGATGCTCCAGCACCCGTCTATTCGTGCCGTGCTGGTGGTGGATGAGCCACTCGTTATTCCCGCTGGGCAACACTTTCCCACAGGCTACATGATCAGCCGGACTGACCTGCACGAGATGCTGAAAGGAGCAGCACATGGGGAGCCGCTTTGATGAGCTGCGAATCTTTTCGGGGAATGGCAATCCTGCCCTCACCCAAGCTATCTGTGACCGTATCGGGGTGCGGCTTGGTGATGCCACCGTCACCCAATTTGTGAATGAAAATATCTTTGTGCGCCTGAATGAAACGGTGCGCGAGAAAGATGTATTTGTGGTACAGTCGCTGTCCAGCCCCCTCAATGACCGCATTATGGAGCTGCTGATTATGCTGGATGCGTGCAAACGGGCTTCCGCTGGACGCATCACGGCGGTGATCCCCTACTATGCCTACGGGCGTACCGACAAACGTGATCAGCCGCGCGTGCCGATCACGGCCCGCTTGTTTGCCGATATGATCGAGATTGCCGGAGCCAATCAAGTCATTACAATGGACCTGCACGCAGGCCAGATTCAGGGCTTCTTCAATATCCCCGTAGATGAACTGAGCGGCTTGTCGCTGCTAGCGCGGTACTACGCCGAGAAGAACCTCGATGAGATGATTGTGGTATCGCCGGATATGGGCTTTGCCAAACGGGCCCGCAACCTTGCCGAGCGGCTCGGTGTGCCGCTCGTGATCGCTGAGAAACGCCGCATCCAACAGTTCCAGCCCGCTGCCAATGGCCGAAGCAAAACCACTACCACCACAGAGGTGCTGAACTTGATCGGCGATGTGACTGGCAAACGCTGCATCCTTGTGGATGATGAGATTGCGACGGGCGGCTCGATAGTGCAGGTGGCTCAGCTCTTGATGGAGCAGGGCGCACGCGAAGTCTATGCCGGCTGTGTGCATCCGGTGCTAGTCGGGCCGGCGGTGGAGCGGCTCGTGGCTAGCCCAATTGTCGAGCTAGTTGTCACTGATTCGCTGCCCGTGCCGCCCGAAAAGCAGTTTGATCGGCTCAAGGTGCTGTCAATCAGCACGCTGCTGGCTGAGGTGATCCAGCGGATTCATAGTGGCATCTCGGTGGATACCATGTTCCAGCACCGCGATCATCCAGCCCTGCTCTGATTGGTAGGGGAAATCCTACGCAGGCGTATGGCTTAGGCATGCTATAATGCAACGGTAACGCTACGCTTTTCAATCAGGCGGGACTGTACGTAGTGCAGCGTTCCGCAGCTAGTGTCTTGGCTGTGCGTACTTACGCGCCGACGTGAAGGGCGATTATGAACAAGAGGAGCAAGCGTGGGGGGGCAATGTGCCGAATGTTGCGTGGAATCCCGATCATCGCAGTGATACTGTTGGTGGGCTGTATGCAAGCCCTGCCGACTGACCCCGCCTTACGCGAAGCATCAGGTACATTCGGCGTGAGCCGCTCTTCTGCTACGCCTCCATTGGAAGTGTATGAATATGCGCTCCCCGCGCCCGTTGCACTGAAGCCGGAGCCGCCCGCGCCTGTCGCACCGGAGCCGGAGCCGCTTGCATCGGTGTTTGCGCCGTCCCCCGCGGAGCCAGAGGTGATTATCAATGCGCCGCCCCTACCGAGCTACACCAATGAAGAACGCTGGCGATTGCAGCAGCGTGAACGACAACCATTCGCGGCGATGCAGAGCTTCTTTACCAGCAATTCGCAGCTGTGGTGGTACGATCCGCTCCAGCAGCAGCATCTTGCGCTCGGCACGTTTCGGGGGGCGTTCACCGTGCAAGCTCGCTTCATCCTGCAAGCCCAGAATGTCCCCGCCTTAGAAGTGCCGTACCAGATCAACCGTAGCTACGGCATCACTGCCCTCTCGCCCGCCATCATCGAGCGCATGCGGGCGGCGGGCTATAGTGAATGGGTTGAAGCCTATGTGCTGGAAACGCCCGACATCGTGGCTCCGTCGCAGTAGATTCAGATCAGGCTTGATCAGGCTGGATGAGGCGAATTGAACTGAAAGTCCTAATGCAAAGGCTATCCGCTTTGCCCGCTTTATTGTATAATGTGAACTTAACATCGCTTGCAACTTTGCGACTTTGCATAACGTCATAGATTGTATGTAGCACGTGCGGATCATCTCGCCGATCCCACAGGCGTATCGGAGTAGGAAAGGTGGAATAGCCGTGAGCCGTTATCTTGATATTGTGCGGGGCCAACAGCGTCGAGGTGGCTTTCAGATTACCTCGAAGACAATCCTGACCATCATTGCCATCGTTGCCATGATTAGCTCGGCCGTATACTGGTGGGGTGTGCAAAGCCAACTCACCTCGAATGTGGCCATGTCTATTGCCTTTACTGCGATTCTGGTGCTAGCTCCGCCGGTGCTCGTCTCGTTCCTGATCCCATGGTCGCCGGGGGGCATGCTCCTACAGAAGATCAATGCGCGGACGTGGGGCTACGCTGTCGTAATTTTTGCGGCACTGTTCCTGATCTACTACTCCTTTGAGATTCAATATACGTGGTGGGCTGCTCAGCCGGTAGTCTCGGATACGGGCTTAATCTGGCAGCAGGTGTTAGTTGGGATTATTGGCTTTATTGTGATTCCCGCTCTGATCTGGACTCCCGTTACCTCTGAAGAGCTGGTTGAGCAGGTGCGCCAAGCGCATCTGGTGAAACGCTACGAAATGCAAGCCCAAGCCGATATTGCGATCCTGCGCGGCACGTTGCTGCGGGCCCAAGAAAAAGCCCTCAAAGGCTTTGCCAACCTGACAGCTGATGAGCGTGAAGAGCTTGCGATTGTGATGCAAGGTTTGGTCAAGAGCATAGACAAAACCCTCAAAGAGGTTGGGCAGAGTGTCAAGGTGGTCAGTAATGCGACGATCCCCTTCAACTCGTTAGAGGATAATGAGGACATTCGTGAGTATCTCGATTATATTCACGAAACCCTCGTCTACAATTCACTCACCGATGAGTACGAACGCCGCCCTGCGCCCGCTGCACCGCCCGCTCACACGTCGCGTGCGCGGCTTGGGCCTCCTGCTCGCCCGCAGCTCGAAGCCGACGATGAGGAAGAACTCGAAGCTCCTCCGCCACGGCGGCGGCGGGCCCCTGCATCACGCAACGTGCCGCAGTACGAGGATGAGAAGTACGAAGAGCCAGCTCCCCGTCGGCGCACGCGCCCTTTATCCGAAGACTATCGTTACTACGATGAGTAAGTGTAGCTATGCGAGGCTTGTTCTTTCGCACTGAAAATGATACCTCACTCTCGGACGAAGACCTGATGGCCCTTGCCGATGCGCTAGCCGTCACGATCCATCATCGGGTGGGCACACAAGTCTTTTGGCTCACGCGGCAGGATATAGCTGAGCTGGTTGGGCCCTATATTGTTGATCTTGACCCCGAAGATCAGGATGCCATTCCATGGCTCGTGTGGCATCTGATCCAAGCCGCCCGCGAAATTGCAGTAACGGCGAGGCGATAGCAGATGGCTCGTATCGGGGTGCTGGGCGGTACGTTCGACCCGATCCACTACGGGCATTTGGCGATTGCCGAAGAAGCCCGCTACATCCTCAATTTGGCGCGGGTGTACCTCATTCCCGCCGCGCAGCAGCCGCTCAAGCAGGGGCAGCACGCCGCCTCTGCCGCGCATCGCCTTGCAATGGTGCAGCTTGCGTGTGAGGATAATCCGGTGCTGATTGCCTCCTCCATCGAACTGGATCGCCCGCCGCCCTCGTACACGATAGATACGATCATGACCCTGCGCCAACAACTCGAAGCCGATACCGAACTCTACTTCCTGCTTGGTGCCGATGCCCTTGCCCTGCTCCCGCGCTGGCGGCGCATCTCCGAGTTACTCACGCTGACCCGCTTTGCGGTACTGACGCGGCCCGGCATCACGCTCGATCTGGATGGCGTGGTGCAAGCCCTGCCCGCTGCTGCCGGACGGATCAGCGTGATCGCTGGACCTGCGCTGGAGATTTCGAGCGAGATGCTGCGCGAGCGCATGGCGAGGGGGCTACCTGTGCGCTACCAACTCCCTGATCCGGTGCTGACCTATATCTACGAACACAAGCTGTACGGAACCGGTATTGCCGACTGAAGCCGCAACTCAGCCCGATCTCCCCCTTGCGCTCCTTGCCGATACTGCGGCCGCGTGGGGTCTGCCGCTCACCCCTCCCCAGCTTGAACAATTCGCCATCTATGCCACCGAACTGCTGCGCTGGAATAGCCATACGAACCTGACCAGCATCACCGATCCCAAAGGGATCATTGTGCGCCACTTCCTTGATGCGCTGGTGTGCGCCCGCTACGTGCCCGCTGTGCCGCAGCGTCTGGCCGATGTGGGCACGGGGGCGGGTGTGCCGGGCATCCCCTTGAAAATCCTGTGGGGCACGCCCCATCTGACGCTGATCGAATCGGTGGGCAAAAAGACCGCGTTTCTGACCCACCTTGTGGGGGTGCTAGGGCTAGCGAATGTGACGATCCTGACCAGCCGCGCCGAACTACCCGCCCACGATGCCGCGCACCGCGAGCAGTACGATCTGGTGGTGGCGCGGGCCGTTGCCGCGTTGCCCACCCTGCTCGAATATTGCCTGCCGTTTGCACGGGTGGGCGGGCGGGTGCTGTGCCCCAAAGGAGCCACCATTGCGGCAGAGGTGCAGTCCGCGCAGGCTGCGCTAACCACGCTTGGAGGCATGTTGAGTCGCGTAGATCCGGTGCAACTTCCGGGTATTGAAGCCCGTACTATGATTGTGGTAGAGAAACACGCCCGCACACCCGCACGTTACCCGCGAGCCGTAGGCATACCGAGTCGTCGCCCGCTTTGAAGCACCTAGCCGCATCTGTTACAATGCTAGTGGGTAAATCACGCTACCTACATGAAGTGGCCTCGAATATAAGGAGAATACAGCCGATGAAGTCAATGCTTGGACGGATTGGAGACTTGCTGAGTGCCAACATCAACGCCATGTTGGACAAAGCCGAAGACCCTGAGAAAATGGCTGATGAGTATTTGCGCCAATTGCGTTCGCAGCTGTTTGAAGCCAAAACAAGCGTCGCAGCGGCAATGGCTGATGAGCGCAAGCTCCAGCAACGTGCGAACAAGCAGTTCGATGAGGTGCGTAATTGGCAAACCAAAGCCGCCACTGCGCTTCGCAACGGCGACGAAGAGCTGGCCCGCGCCGCTTTGCAGCGCAAGGTGCAAGCCGAGCAGCTGGCTGAGCAGTATGATGAGCAGTACAAGCTGCAAGCTGATCAGGTGCGCCAGCTTCAGAATGGGCTGATCGGGCTAGAGAACCGCATCGCCGAGACGCAAGCCAAACGCGACATGATTGTGGCTAAGAAGAACCGTGCCCGCACCCAGCAAGCTCTGCTTCAAGCCTCGCAGGGCTTAACCAATGTGAGTGCGCTCGATAAGCTCAGCCAGCTCGAAGAGCGCATAGATGATCAGCTCAACCGCGCCGAAGCTATGGCCCAGCTGGAGCAGGGCACGCTGGAAAACCGCTTCCGCCAGCTGGAAAACCAGACCAACGTAGATGCCGAGTTGGAAGAACTCAAGCGGCAACTGTTTGGCCCAACGATCGAAGAAGTGCCGCCAGCTGCTTTGCCACAGGAATAGCCGCCATGTCGCATACATCAGCCCAACCTGAACAGCCTACTGAACAGAATGAGGAGACTATGCGCGAATTTCTTAGCCCCGCTCAGCGTTTGACGTATGATAAGATTAGTCCGTGGATCCGCGAGGTGTTCGGTGAAAGCGCGAAGGAGTTGCCCGATCTGCCCATCTTTGGGGTGACGCTCGGCTCGGCGTTTGCCGTTGTGCAGGTGGCGGCGTGGCAGAACGATGCTCGCATCGTGACCCGCGCTTACCTCACCTCTGGCACAGAAATCACGCCGGAAGTGATGCGTGAACTGTTGCGCCTGAATGACACGATGCCGTTTGGCGCATTTGGCTTGGATGAGGCGGGCGACATCTTCTTCCAATACACCGCTGTCGGCTCGACGTGTGATCGGCTGGAACTGGAGACGATGGTGCAGACGGTGGTGCAGGTTGCTGACTATTATGACGACTACATCATCGAACATTACGGCGGCGATTACGCCCTGACTGGCGCGTGGTAGGGTAAAGGCTTAGGGGGCAGGTGTTGGGGTGCAGTGCAGGTGTCAGGGATACACCAACACGTAGCGAATATTGATTGTGCCCCTGACACGCGACACCTAGCACCTGATCCCTCATTCGCTCTCATTCATGGAGCCATGAAGCGGCGGGGCTAGCTCGTGGCAGGCACGGCAACGGGCCTCATACATCTCCGAGCCGCCCACCACCAATGTCGGCGCATCGAGCGGCGCAGGCAGCCCATTGATCAGCCGCTGCGAACGGGTGGCATAGGCTCCGCAGCGCACACAGATCGCATACAGCTTGGTCACTTGCTCGGCAACCGCCAGCAAGCCCGCCATCGGGGGGAAAGGATACGCCCGAAAATCCTGATCCAGCCCAGCGACAATCACGCGCAGATGCCGATCCGCCAATTCTTGGCAGGTCTGCACAATCACGTCCGGCGCGTCAATTAAGAAGTGCAGCTCGTCAATCGCTACCACCTGCGTATGCACATCAATCAGGTCGGGAATTTCGCAGATCGAATCAATCGGGTAGGCTGCCTGTGAGGTTCCAATGTGGCTGGTAATCTTGCTGCTGCCGTAGCGGGTATCGCGACGGGGGGAGAAAATGCGAAACGGTTGCCGCGCAATATTCACCTGCCGCATGCGCCGGATCAATTCTTCCGTTTTGCCACTGAACATACACCCACAGATCACCTCGATCCGCCCGCTAGCACTCGGTCTGGTCATACGTTTCAGTCTCCCCGTGTATGGTATAATAGCGAGAAACTAACGATCCAACTGATCCAACTGTGGAGGATACGGAATGACCACCCCCCCGTCGCGTCGCCAACGGCGGCGCACACCCCATCAAAGCCAACAACAACGCCGCAAGCAATTGCAAGAGCAACGCCTGCGCCAGCATGCCGAATTGCACGCGCCAATAGACTATTCGCAGGATTATGCCTTCATTCGCCACGACCTGTACCGCTTGACGCTCTGGAGTGGCATCCTCTTGGCGGGAATGATCGCCCTCTCGTTTGTGCTGTAGGCACGGGGCGAAGCAGCATGCCTGCCGGATTGCTATGTGGCTACAGGGATAGAAACCCCTCTGTACCAGCTCGTACAGAGGGGTTTTGCTGCCCCATGTGGGCAAGTAGGCTTTTGGCTTAGCCTGCGTCGCTCGTTGCTTCAGCCGCCGCCTCTTCGCCATAAATCTCTTCCAAGAGCGATTTCTTCTTCGGCTTCGGCGCATTCTTGGCGGCGCGGCGTTCGGCTTCGCGGGCTTGCCGTTCTTGGCTCGTCTGGAGCCGCTTCATAAACCGATCTACCTGCCCTTCGGTATCAATGATCGAACGTTGCTCACCCGTGTAGAAGGGGTGGCAGTTGGCGCAGATGTTGACGCGCAAGTTGGCTCGCGTCGAGCCAATCTTCCATGCTGTGCCGCACGTACCACAAACAATCTCTTGCGAGTGATAAACGGGATGAATACCCTGCTTCACGTTGCTTCTCCCTTATGCTGTTGCGTCTGGTGCGCTTGCTTCTGGTGCGCTGGTGGTCTTCGTCTGCGTGGAGCGGAAGTCCGCGCTCACAATGCCGCGCTCACGGGCTTCCTCAAGCGGCAGCACACTGACCATCTTCTGGGTGCGCGAGTAGGGCTGAAAATAGACGACACCCTCTGTCATCGCAAAAATCGTATAATCGCGCCCCAAGCCGACATTGCGGCCGGGCTTGATCTTCGTGCCACACTGCCGCACAATAATATTGCCGGGAATAACGTATTCGCCGCCGTAGCGTTTCACGCCGCGCATCTTGGGGTTGCTATCGCGCCCGTTGCGGGTGCTGCCCATTCCTTTTTTATGTGCCATCTCGTATCTCTCTTTCGTCTTGCCAGCCAGCCGCACGCGCCCGCTATGCGACTACAATCTCGCTAATCTTCAGTCGGGTATACTTCTGGCGGTGCCCCTTGCGGCGGCGAAACCGCTTCTTGTTCTGGTAGCGGAAGACCAGAATCTTCTCACCCTTCAACTCGCCGAGCACTTCCGCCTTCACCACTGCTCCAGCGAGGGTCGGTGTGCCCACTTGGGTGTTCTCGCCATCACTCACCAAGAGCACTTCGCCCAGCACATATTCGCTGCCGGGTTCAATGCCATCTAGCAGGGCGACATCAAGATACCGCCCTTGCTCGACACGGTATTGCATACCGCGATCACGGACAATCGCGTACATGGTTTCTGCTCTCCATTTGTTCGCAAGAAAAGAGAGGTGGTTTGCGCCACCTCCAACCTCGTAGTATTATAGCAGGCGGTGTGCAAGCTGTCAAACCTGTGACCAAGTTCTTGTGAAAGGTGTTCACACGCATGAGTGGAGCCACAACCCCGTGCCCTACCCGCCACGCCATTGTGCTTGCGGCCGGCGAATCGAAACGCACCCGCCCGCTAACGCTTACCCGCCCCAAGCCGCTGATCGCCCTGCTGGATCGGCCTCTGCTGGCCCATATCCTTGATGAGCTAGTTGGCATTGTTGAGCGGGTGACGCTCGTAGTCGGCTATCGGGCGGATGCCCTGCGCCAGCTGTTTGGCGATAGTTATCGGGGCATGCAGCTTGAGTACGTCCTGCAAACCCAGATCAACGGCACAGCTGGTGCATTGCTGGCGGTAGCCGCCGCCGCTCAAGCGGGCACAATCCCTGCCATTGCGGGGCCTTTCCTCCTGCTCTACGGCGACAACCTGATCAGTCGCGTAGATGTGCAGGGCGTGTGCCAACAGGCGTACTGCCTCGCCGCGTTGCGGGTGGCCGATCCGCGTGCGTTTGGCATTCTTGAGCTAGACGGGGCGCGGGTGGTTGGTATCTTAGAGAAGCCCAGTGATCCGCCGCCCGATGCGCTCGCCAATCCGGGTATCTATCACTTCGGTGCGGCTGCCCTCGCGGCCTTGCCTGCGATCCAGCCCTCGCCGCGTGGCGAATACGAATTGACGGACCTGATCGGCATTCTTGCCCAGAGCCACGTGGTCGGCTATCACCTGTGTCAAGGCCACTGGATTCCGGTTGGCACAGGCTGGGATGTCCTGATTGCGAGCCAGTTCTTGCTAGAGAAACAGCACCGCTCGGAGATTCACCCCGAAGCACAGCTGGCCGATGATTGCCACATCACGGGCGCAGTGCAGATCGGGCGAGCCAAGATTGGCGCACGCTGTCGTATCCGTGGTCCGGTGTGGATTGGCGACGAGGTGGTGATTGGCGATGATTGTACGCTGGATCGGACGGTGCTCCTAGATGGCACGATGATTGGCGCGGGCAGCCAGATCGAACACAGCGTGCTTGGCTTGGGTGTAGAAGTTGGTGAACTCAACACGGTACAGTGGAGTGTGCTGGATGATGTTGTGCGACTGGGCACACACGTCGCGTTGCGGGCGCGGGTGTTTCTCGACATTCAGCCCGTTGCAGATACGGCCGGCTTGCTCGATGATACGGCGATGCAATGGCGCGGAGCCGTGCTTGGGCGCGGGGTGGTGGTGGATGATGGGCAGAGTGTGGAGCCGGGCAGCGTATTGTTTCCGCCCGATGCCACGCCGATATGAGTAGCCCATGCTGATCCTGATTGCGAGCGATGCTTACCCGCCCGGCAGTGTCGGTGGGGCGGCGTGGAGTACGTACACCCTCGCACAGGGACTGCATACGGCAGGGCATACGGTGCAGGTAGTTGTGCCTGTGCGCCGTCCGCCGCCTGTTGCGCCTGCTGATGTGCCGGTTACCTACCATCGTTACACCGCTCCGCCGATCCCCTTCGTGCAGAACTGGCTGCGCCACGAACGGCTCTGGCAGCCCCTCGCCGCAACGCTGGTGCAGGTTGCTCGCCAAATCTGGGCAGAGACGGGAACAGCCCGCGCCGATTTGGTGATCCACGCCCAGCATGTGCAAGTCACCCCGGCGGCGGTGTTGGCGGGCCAGCAACTCGGCGTACCCGTCGTGGTTACGGTGCGCGATCATTGGGCAACTGATTACTTTGCCACCGGCTTGCACGCCAATCGTATCCCGTATGCGCCCCGTGCGCGGTGGGGGCAACAGTCCGCCGCCCTGCTCACCGATCTGGTTGGGCGCGAAGGGGCGGTGCGCGGTGTGTTGGCGGCGGGGGCGATCCCGTATATGCTCGCGCATGTGCGGCGGCGGCAGACGTACCTTGCCCGTGCCGATGCGGTGATTGCGGTGAGTGCCTATATTGCCCGCGAGTTGCGCCCGTATGTTGCGCCGGATCGGTTGCACGTCATCCCCAATATTGCTGATCCGCAGCATACGGCGGTAGTAGCTGCGTCGGCACTGGCTCTGCCCCTTCCGGATCAGTTTCTCCTCTTTATCGGCAAGCTCGAAGCGAATAAGGGTGCAGGCTTGCTGCCGCAGATCATGCGTGAACTGGTTGCCCGCCACGCGGCCTTGCCCGCCGCCGCCCGCCGGCCGCTGCCCCCGCTCCTGATCGCGGGCACGGGCGCACTGCAACCAATGCTAGCGCGTGAATTGGCGGCGAGCGGGGGATTAGTACAGTTTTTGCAGTGGGTCGCGCACGATGATATTCTGCGCCTGCTGGCTCGCTGCACCGTGCTGTTGTTCCCATCGGTGTGGGGCGAGCCGCTCAGCCGTGTGCTGCTCGAAGCAATGAGTCTTGGCACACCAATTGTCGCCATGCCTACAGGGGGCACGCCAGAGATCATCCACGATGGGCACACGGGGCGTTTGGCTGCTACCGGAGCAGATATGGCTCAAGCAACGCTCACGCTGCTGCAACAGCCCGCCGCCCGCACGCGGCTTGGCAATGCTGCCCGCGCCTACGCACAGGCCCATTTCAGCGTGGCGGCAGTGTTGCCGCAGGTTCTGCGGGTGTATCAGTATGCAGGTGCGCGGCGATAGGGTTCAGGTAACCGCTTGGTGGTCGGGGCGGCAGACATACTACCCCTTACAGCCCGGCCACCTGATATAGCTGGAGTGCGCCTGCTGTCCCTAGTAAGGTCGCCGTTTCTGGCGTAAACGGGGGTGTGGCGTGGCTAGTATCCCATAGGACGTAGGGTGTACCGAGTGCGGCAAGGGCCGCCTGTACCGCATTTGCATCAGCCCCGGCGAGGGTGGCAGGCAAGGGCTGGGTGCGGTGCGCGATAGCTGAGTATTTGCCGAGCGGATTGGCGGGTGCAAGCAGGGTGGCGATCTGTGTATCCGGCGGGAGCGTCTCGATCAGGCGCACCATTGTCACCTGTGCGGGGGGCTGTTGCGATAGCACCGCCTGCGTACCGAGCTGCACCCCCTGCGGCACAAGGGTGAGCATCAGTAAGCCCGCTAGCACCACCGCTCGCATCAGACGCGGCGTGGCGGGTGGTGTGGGTGTACCGAGTGTGTGTTGGAGCATAGTCAGTAGCAGCGCAATCGCGGCGAGGGCATACACGCCTACGAGCGGCAGGAAGAAACGCGGCAACAGGAAGGCGAGCGCAACACTGGCAACATACAGTCCAGTTAGAATCAGTAGTCCACGCTGGGGTAACCCAAGCCGCCGCCAGCTGAGCAGCCCAGCGGCCATGCCGAGCACGCTCAGCCAGTTGAGCGGAAAGGCCAACAGGCGGAGCTGCACCGCTCGCCCAAATTCGCGCTGATCCTCTGCGCCGGTGCCGATGAAGTCCGCAAGATTGCCGAGCCAGTTGGTAGCGAAGCGCACTGGATCACGCAGCACCAGTTCGCCCAGCGGGATGGTGTTGGGCACATCGCCCCAGTTGCGCCAATCGGTGTTGCCATACACCGCCAGCCAGATGTTTTTGGCTTGCTGGCTATAGAGCGGCTGTCCCGTTGCCAGCGTATTGACCAGCAGTTGGGGAGTCGCTGCGACGAGCCAGCCCAGCCCAAACCAGCCGAGCGGCGCAAGCCATGCCTGCCATGCGTGCCTGTCTGCCTGCCGTGAGCCACGTTGGAGCCACTGCACCCAGAGCAGGTAGCCCGTGCCCCACGCGAGCAAGAGCAGCCCCGGATGGCGCATCAGGAAAGTTGCACCGGCGGCTAGCCCAGCTGCCAGCAACGCAAGTGGGTGCAGGGCTGGCGGCTGGGTGGCTGGGGCATGCGCTGTGGGTGCAGTGGCGGCAAACAGCAGGAGCAGGGTGAGGGTGAACAGCGCGGCAAAGGGCATATCGCTGCCGACGTAGAGCGTGTATTGCACCACCAATGGGCTACCACACAGGGCCAGCAGCACCAATCCGGCGGAGAGTTCTGGTGGGATCGAGAGCGAGCTGTGTGGCGATGATAGCAGCCGTCGGGCAAGCGTGTATGCGGCAAAGAGCAGCAGCAGGGCACTGCCCAGTGCCACTACCCGCGCCGCTAGAAATGCATTGTTGTGCGTGAAGGGTTGCACCAGCCAGAGCAGTGCCGGGTAGCCGAGTTGGTAGAAGCCATCGGCGCGGAATAGTTCGGACAGATCATTGGTGCGGGTGGCAAAGACGCGGAAGTCGGCTTCGACGCTTGGTGCGGCAAGCGTGACGTGCTGGCGGGCAGCCATCCACATTCCTACGGCCCAACCTGTCGCTAGTCCTAGTGCCGCGAGCCGCAACAGCAATCGGGCCGTGCGGTGGGCCAGCATGGATGGGGCATAGCGGATGAGGACGGCTCCACTCACCACGGCAAGCACTGCGAGGGGTAGCCCGCGCAACGGATAGGGGTAGAGTGGTTGCCAACGATAGAGGAGCAGAAACAGTAGTGCATACAGTCCGAGCCACGCCGCGATAGGCACACGCCGCAGCCGCACCCACCACCCTGCCGCGTGGGCGGGTGCGGGTGTGGTGCGGCTCACCAGCAGCCACCCGCCAATGCCTAGCAGGGCGGCGATCAGCAGTTGAGCGGGGTACGGTAGGCTTGGCAGGGCGGTGGTGCGGTAGCTGACGCTATCCACCAGCACGCCTACCTCGCGCCCATCGGTAAGGCGGGTGGGTGTGGTGCGTAGCTCTAGCACTACGTCGCTGGGCTTGAGGATGCCACTGGCAACACGCGCCTGTAGGTCTACGCTGATCGTTTGCCATGCGCCGGTAAGCGGCACTACGGTGAGCCGTTCACGCCCATTCTGCCAGATTGCGAGCGACCCAGTGGGTTCAGGCGCACGCACGCGCAAGGTCACGGCGGCGGGCAAGCCGATCTGGGGGAGTAGCAGCACCGAACTGGCCCGGCTCCAACGGGCAGTGCCGGTTGTGCCCGTGAGGTACGCTGGCGGCGGTGGCGGGATCACGGCATCGCCGGGTGCGGGTGAGGATAGGGATGGCGGTTCGGCGGGGTGAAAGCCCTGTACATACGCGGCATCGAAGCCGCCAATGTTGATCGTGTGGGTTGCGGGCAATTGGTAGGCCAGCCCAACCCAAAGGATGCCCCACAGCATTGCCCGTAGCCATGCTGGGAGGGCTAGCCACCACGTATGCGCGGGCGCAGCAGGTTGTGGCTGCGGGAGGCATTGCTCAGGCGGGCAATCAGGCAGATCGGCTGAGTCGGTGCACTCGATGCGGCGGTCTGGGTGCGCCACAATGCTGCTCTGCCCTACTGGGACGGGGAGAAGGGTGTGACAGCATCAGCCGGATCGGCATCGTTGGGATCATCGGCAGTTTCTGAAGAATCAGCGTCAGGCTTGAGCGGCGTGAGATCGAAGTCTTCATCAAAGACGGGCACGGTTCCATTGGGGGTGGAGAGCAACGAACTGCTAACCCAGCCCGCATTGACTCCATCCTGCGCCTCGATGAACGAATCCACGGAACGGCGATTCCCCAACTGGATCAAGTACCATTCGCCAGAGACATCGCGGGCACGGAAGATCACCTCATCGTTCTCATTCACTAGCCCAATCACGATAGCATCGAGCGAGGGCGAACGGCGCACATTGCCAATCTGTAATGCCGTGCCGAGAAGAATCGGGGGCGGCGTAGGAGTGGGGATGGGGCGTGGGGTGGGTGTGGCTTCTGGGGTAGCCGTTGCGGTAGGGAGTGGGGTGAGCAGCGTCGGTGGAATGACCCCGACTACGTTTTCAGGAATATCGGTGCGCCCGATGGTTGCCAGTTCATCGCGCAGTTGTTCAAAGAAGCTTAGGGCTAGGACTAACGCGAGGATCATGAGCACGGCAGTAATCGCCGTCTTGACCAGCTCAATCGTCTGCCCGACGGCACTCTTGGCGCGGAGGTGGTCAAGTGTACTCTGCGCGGCACTGGCCACCGACTCGCCCCAACTAGTACGCCCGACATCCTCATTGGCAACGCGCCGCAGCTCAAAGACAGCCCGGAAATCACCAAGCATCGAGAGCGAACGCACCGCACTCCAGCGCACATTGCTGTTGGGGTGGCGCAGGGCGCGGATCAGTGCGCCCGTCGAACGGCCATCAGCGAGATACCCAAGTGCCTCTGCGGAGCGGTAGGCGGCAAGCCACGGTTCGCCCGTGTTGAGGGTCTCGATCAGATAGGGCAGGGCCGGTTTGCCAATCTGGATAAGTAGCTCAACCGATGCAGCATGGTCAGGATGCTGGGGGTCGCCGAGAGCTTGGATCAGCTGTTGGATGCGTTCGGGCGAGGTTTCGAGCGCACGGGTGCCATTGCTGCGGGTGCGTCGTGCAGTTGCTCCAGCTACATGAGGCTCCTGAAAGGTAAAGCGGCGTGTCAGGAATTGTAGCTGATCCATTACGCTCCCAACTTTGGTGGCATCGGTGTTGGTATCGTTGGATCCACTTGCTGCTTTCGCTGGGCTAACCGGAGCCGCAGTAGGTGCAATCTGTTCTGGCGTTTCCTGCGATTTTTCTGTCGTCATAGCTCGTTCTACACTACCCCTGCATCTGCGTGGTAGCAGATTCGTGCAACGCACCTGAGTGCGAGTTCAGGTAGGTTGCGCTATATGCGATAATGGCGGCGGCTGCATCGGTTTTGCTTTGGCGCGGGAGCGCAACCGTCGCGCCTGTGCGGGTGAAGATCGTCATGGCTACATCGGGCTGCCCCATCGTCACGCGGGCATCGTTGGCGATAATCATATCGAGATTCTTACGCTGCAACTTGCCGAGCGCGTGGGTTTCGATGTCTTCTGTTTCAGCGGCAAAGCCAATCCGTACCAGATCGGTGCGGTCGTGCAACTCAGCCAGAATATCAGGATTCCTGATGAGTTGCAAGGTAAGGCTGTCACGCCCACTCTTTTTGATCTTCTGCTCCGCCACCGTTGCCGGGCGAAAATCGGCCACAGCCGCATTCATAAGCAACATATCCGCCTGCTGACACGCCGCCATAACGGCATCGCGTAAACTTAAGGCACTCTCGACGGACACTAGCTCTAGACCGGCGGGGGCGGGCAGTGCCACTGGAGCCGAGATCAGGGTAACATGTGCGCCTGCGTCGCGAGCGGCTTCGGCGAGGGCATAGCCCATTTGTCCTGATGAACGGTTCCCCAGATAGCGGATCGGGTCAATGGCTTCACGGGTTCCGCCGGCCGTCACGACTACCCGTCGCCCGCGCAAGCTCCCGCTTTGCTTGCCCAACAGCGCACGAATTTCACCCTCAAGCAGCAGCGGCTCTGGCAGTCGCCCTTTGCCTTCCATCGGCTCAGCCATTTTGCCGACTTCTGGTTCAAGCACTATGATACCACGTTGGCGCAAAGTCGCAACATTGGCTTGAGTGGCTGCTGCCGCGTACATCTGCACATTCATGGCCGGGGCACACAGGATCGGGGCGGTGCTGGCGAGCACGGTGGTGCTGAGCAGATCATCGGCCAAGCCAGCGGCAAGGCGGGCGAGGGTGTGCGCTGTGGCCGGCGCAATCACGATCAGATCGGCGTGCATGCCAAGCGCAACGTGGCCCACCACGTTATCTTCCGGCAATGCCCACATGTCGGTCAATACAGGGCGGCCCGTGAGGGCTTGAAATGTCGCAGCACCGACAAACCGCTCGGCGGCTTCGGTCAGAATCACATCTACTTCTGCCCCCGCGAGGGTCAGGTTGCGGGCGAGTTGGGCGACTTTGTAGGCGGCGATGCTGCCACACACACCTAGCACAATGTGTTTACCACGCAGGATCGTCATATGGCTTCCTACTGATGGGTGATGCGAGCCGCTACCCCATCATGCCGATTACGTTGGGTAGGGCACCTCTAGCGGTATTCTATCCGAGAGGGGGGCTTGCGTCAATGTGGGCAGGTATGGTTGGTGTCCCGTGCGGTTCCACTGCATAAAGTGGGGTGTCTGATGGGGGTCGAACCCACAGCCTCCTGATCCACAGTCAGGCGCTCTAACCGTTGAGCTACAGACACCACGCAACGCCACTCATTATAGGGCACGCCCCGCCCGCTTGTCAACTTTGCAGCACACGCTAGATCAAGTATAATTGCAGGCTGATAAACATGGATTCAGGATCACTAGGCGATAAGGTTATTGCTATGTCGAAACCATCGGCCCACGCCAGTGCTCGCCCCACTCGCGGCGGGGGATTACTGGAGCCGCTGCTAGCAAATATGCGTGCATCCAAAGCGAATCAGTTGATCCCGCAGCACTTGCGGCAGGGGCGCATCCTCGATATTGGTTGTGGCTCGTTTCCGTATTTCCTCTCGCACACCTACTTCAAAGAGAAGTTTGCGATTGAGCGTGACCGTCCCGATAGCATCCCGGATGGCATTCAGTGGTACGAGGTAGACCTGAACAATACCCCGCGCTTGCCTTTCGAGGAGGGCTTTTTCAGCGTCGTCACGATGCTTGCGGTGGTTGAGCATCTCGACCCGCCGAGTATGGCGGTAACCTTCAAGGAGATTTACCGCGTGCTGCAACCGGGTGGGGTGGTGGTGTTGACTACGCCCTCATCGTGGGCTGATCCGGTCCTCAAGATTATGGCCCGGGTCAAGCTGGTCAGTGCAGAGGAGATTGACGAACACGCCTACGCCTACACGCTGCCGCTGCTCGGCTGGTATTTCGGGCAGGCCGGCTTTGCCATGAACAAGGTGCGCTTCGGCTACTTCGAGGCA
>CALCJV010000002.1 GCA_937967405.1 uncultured Chloroflexales bacterium
TCCTGCTCAACCATAAAGAAGTACCGCCCAAGATCACGGGCTGCGCGGCCAAGTGTGCCACTGCCCCCAAATGGGTCAAACACCAGATCGCCCACGTAGGAATAGAAGCGCACCACCCGCGCACACAGTTCCAATGGGAAAACGGCACTATGCACGCGATCTGAGGTCGGATCAATGCGCCATACGTTGGAAGTCTCATACGCACCCTGTACCCGACTCGCTGCAACCACGTCGTCTGAATACTGGCGCATGTTCCAATCAATCAGTTTATCGGTCTGTTTCCGATAGACCATCAGGTATTCGGTAACGGGGTTGGGCTTGTAGCCGAGCGGCTTGCGGTGTTGGAGAAAGCCCGCATTACGATTCTTGACGCTGGTTTCAGGCTTGAGCCACACAATGTCATCAATGAACTCCCAGCCGATCTGGACCAGTCGCGCATGCAGATCAAAGGGGATCGGGTAGCGTTTGCTGGCGTGAGACCGGCTCACCCGCGGCATAATGACCGGCGATGTATTGACGATGCAGAAACAGCCTTCTTTCGTAATCCGATGCACCTGCTGAAAGACTTCCGTGAGGAAGTCAAGATAAGCGGTATAGCTGGCATAGATCGCGTAATCGCGGGCGTTGTAGTAGGGCGGTGAGGTGAAGGTCAAATGAATCGACTCATCCGGCACATGCGGCAATACCTGTTGCACATCGGCATGCACCACAACATTCCGCAGGCAAGCGGCGACATCGGTATAGCCGTGGTCTATGCGTTTGCTCGCTGGCGGCTGGAACCCACCGCGAACGGTACGCTGGATGATCTCATGCGGATGATCGGCGAGGCGCTGCAAGGCTTCCTGCACGATTGGCTCATGGCGAAAGACGAGCAAGCCGCGAATGACTTGCAAGAGGACGTTGGGATCAGGCTCATCGAGCTGGGCGATCAGGGTAGGGAGTGCTTCGGGCACGCGCATCCGCCCGATAGATGAGACCGCTTCACGGCGCACCATCGCATCAGGATCGCTGCGAGCCAGCTGGGCGAGGCGGGGAATCAGGTAGGGATTTGCGCTTTTTCCGATGTTCTTCACCGCCCAGTAGCGAATGTCGCTCGACTCGTGGCTCAAGTAGGGAACAAAGACCCACGCATCAAAATCAGCCGGAAGGTGGCCAAGATGCTCAAGAATAAAGCGCAGATCGCGTGGTGTCGCTGCTTCTTCAAGCAACCGATACAGGTGGCTCACATCGGTTTGTTTGAGGGCTTGGAGTTGATCCTTGGTCAGCACGCAACGCTCACTGGGGTAGGGCTGTCGTGGGCCGACACCACCTATGCTATACTGTCCGCGCAGTGATGAATGGCGACCCGGGAGGGACTCGAACCCCCGACACTTGGTTCCGAAGACCAATGCTCTCATCCACTGAGCTACCGGGCCATGCCTTCCTAGTGTAGCACAAAGCCCTGACAGGTGCAATATGCGCGTGGCAATCATCCACGATTATCTCAACCAATACGGCGGCGCGGAACGTGTTCTCGAAGCGATCCACGCCCTGTATCCCACTGCCCCCGTCTACACCTCAATCTACGCCCCCGAAGCCATGCCCGCCACCTACCGCACATGGGATATTCGCACATCTTTTATGCAGCAGCTGCCCGGCTGGCGCACCCACTTCCGCCGCTACTTCCTGCTCTATCCGAGTGCCTTCGAGAGCTTTGATCTCAGTGCCTACGACCTGATCATTAGTAGCAGCAGTGCCTATGCCAAAGGGATTATCCCACCTCCACACGCCTGCCACATCTGCTATTGCCACACCCCCATGCGCTTTGCGTGGCGCACCCACGATTACGTTGAACGCGAGTCAATCGCGGGCGTGCAAAGCGCGGTGTTGCCCCTACTCTTGACCTATGTTAGACTGTGGGATGTGGTGAGCAGTGGGCGCGTGGATCAGTTTATCGCCAACTCACATGAAGTCGCCGGGCGTATCCGCCGCTTCTATCAGCGCGAGGCACAGATCATCCCGCCCCCCGTAGACCTGCCGCCCTACACCGCGCAGCCCGCACAGGAGTACTATCTTGCTGGTGGGCGGCTGATCCCATATAAGCGGCTTGAACTAGCCGTACAGGCGTTCAACCAACTGGGGCTACCCTTGAAAATCTTTGGCGATGGGCGCGACCGCGCCACGCTGCAAGCCCAAGCCCGCCCCAACATCGAGTTTCTGGGGTGGGTGGATGAAGCCCAACGACGGGCACTCTTCGCCGGCTGTCGGGCGTTTGTGTTTCCGGGCATGGAAGACTTCGGCATCACCCCGCTCGAAGCCATGGCCGCTGGCCGCCCCGTAATCGCCTACGCTGGGGGCGGCGCACTCGATACAGTGATCGAAGGTGTAACTGGGCGGTTCTTCCACCAGCATACCGCCGCCGCGCTTGCAGCCGCCGTTGGCGCATCACGCGGCGATCAGTACGATCCCGCCCAGATCCGCCGCCATGCCGAAGGCTTTGGGCACGCGGTGTTCGCCGCCCGCATGCGGACATGTATTGACCAGACCCTTGCGCGAGAACCGTCTCGTGCAGTGGGGCAGTCCCGCCAATATTAAGGACACTTAACGATGCAACTGCGCCACTATCTGCATATCCTGCGCCGCTCGTGGTGGCTCGTGCTCGGCTTGCCGGTGCTCGTTGCGCTCCTCAGCACCGCCGCCGAACTCCGCAAGCCCCCGCGTTATGCCGCTTTCGCGCAGTTTATGGTCTCGCAAGAGCCGTTTGTGTTCGCGGAGCAAGCCGCAGCGACGCATAGCGCGGCTCCCGCCTTCACCGATTTCAATACGCTCGCCTCGTGGCAAAGCACGAGCTATATCATTGATGATATGCCCCAAGTGATTGCTAGCCGAGCCTTCGCGCTCGATGTGCAAGCCCTGCTCACCGCGCAAGGCTACCCGCTCGACATCGGCGCAGTGCAGCACCACATCCAAGCCGAACGGGTGCATCGGGCCATCAATATTACCACCGAGTCCGGCAACCCCGAAACGGCCCAAGCCCTTGCCCGCGCCGCCGTCCAAGTGATCGCTGAACAAGGCTTGCGCTACTGGGATCGGGATGGGCAAGATACCAACGGCTTACGCATCGGCGTGCTTGATCCCGGCAGCCCTGCGGTGCAACTCAGCACCCGCTCGCGCCTGATCGTCAATGTCGGGCTACGCACGGCCCTTGCGCTAGGGGCTGCCATCGCGCTTGCATTTTTGGTGTACTATCTAGATGATCGCCTGCATGATGGCTTGCAGGCGGAAGCATGGTTAGGCGTGCCAGTAGTGGGCATGATTCCGAAAGAGTAACCGACTACTGTGCGTGAGGTTGAATAGTTCAATGCAAATTCGAGAATATTGGGCCGTCCTTGTCAAACGCTGGTGGGTGATTGCCCTCACCGTTGTTGCCGCTGCCGCCAGTGCCTACGTGGTCAGCAAGCTGATCCCACCCACCTATCGCGCCCAGACGGTCTACCTCGTGGTGGCCAATCGGCCCGACAACGGGCTAAACATTGTGCTGCGGAGCACCATGAACAGCTACCGCGAATTGGTGCTGCAACCGGATGCGCTCGAAGCCGTCAGCCAACAGCTGCAACTGGACGTGAGCGGCGAACGCCTGCTGCGCGATGTGTATATCCAGCCGCGCCCCGATGACCAAAAGATTCTGATCGAAGCCGATCACCGCATGCTAGCCACCGCGCAGCAGATCGCTGGAGCCGTCGGCGTGCGTCTTGAGCAGGAAGTTACCCGCCTGAATGCCAATGTCGAGGGCACGGATCGGATCAACGTCACCCGCATCCAGCAGCCGCGCCTCGTGCGGGTGCAGCCGAATACGCGCATCAATGTCTTGGCGGGTGCGTTCTTGGGCTTGGTGATCGGTTTTCTGCTGGCCTTCATCCTTGAGTACCTCGACGATACGCTGAAGAATAGCAGCGATGTGGAACGCTTTGTCGGGCTAACCACGCTCGGCGCAATTCCGGTGGGAGAAAGCAAATGAGCAACCCCACGACTGCCCCCCAACTTAACCAGACTTCCCGCAGCAATGGCAATGCGCCCATACTTGACTTGATCGCCCTGCGCGATGCCCGCTCGCCCGCGGCGGAAGCCTACCGCACCCTACGCACCAATCTGCTCTTCTCTAGCCTTGATAAGCCGCTCCACACGCTGCTGATTACGAGCACCGCGCCGGACGAAGGCAAAACCACCACCGCCGCCAATCTTGCGGTGACGATGGCACAGGCTGAGCAGCGCGTCATTCTGGTGGACTGCGACCTGCGCCGACCCGGACTGCATACGCTCTTCCAGCTCCCCGCCGAGCCGGGCTTGACCAACGTAATGCTTGAACAGGAGGACGCGCCGATCCCGCTGCACCAGACCAGCGTGCCCGGCTTGCTCCTGCTGCCCAGTGGGCCGCTCCCGCCGCGTCCAGCAGATTTGCTCGGCTCGCAGCGCATGGAGCGGTTGATCCAGCGCATGCGTGAGCAGGCCGATATTATCCTGTTTGACACCCCGCCGGTTACTGCCGTCACCGATGCAGCGGTGCTATCTACCCGTGTGGATGGGGTATTACTGGTGTTGCAGGCGGGCAAAACGCGGCGCGACCGGGCCCGCGAAGCGCGTCGCCTGCTCGAAAAAGTCAAAGCCCATATTGTCGGCGTGGTGCTGAATAATGCCCGCCTCGAACACTATACCTATTAAACCGATCCCGCCTCCCGCTTGGCCAAGCTAGGCATGCGTAGGCATCGTGAAACGTGGTGACATGGTGATGATTGATATTCACATCCACATCCTGCCGCACCTCGATGACGGCGCACGCGATCTGGATGAAGCCCTCGACATGGCCCGCCAAGCCGTTGCTGAAGGTGTCACCACCGTGATCGCCACCCCACATGGGCCTAAGACGGGCTTGGTTCGCAACTACAGCCCCGAACTGGTGCGCCAACGGGTAAGGACCCTGCGTGAAGCCCTTGACGAACATGGCATCCCACTGGAGGTATTGCCCGGCACTGAGTTGAACCACCACCCCGACCTGCCCGTATGGTTGCAGCAGCAGCAGGTGCTGACCTTGAACGATAGCCGCACGGTGTTGCTGGAGTTCCCCAATAATGCTACCCGTGCCGACCTTGATGCGGGGCTTGTTGCGGTACAGCAAGCTGGTTACCGCGTGGTGCTCGCTCACCCCGAACGGATCAAGCAGGTGCAGGAATATCCCGATTTGCTGATCGCGCTGATTGGGCGCGGTGTGCTGATGCAGCTCACGGGCGATGCGCTACTCGGCTTGCACGGTGAGAAGATGCGCCAACGTGCCGAGCAACTGCTCACCCATCGCATGATCCACATCCTTGCTAGCGATGCCCACGACAAGATCACCCATCGCCCGCAGCTAGGGCTTGCCTACCAACGCGCCGTTGAGCTGATCGGCGCAGAAGCAGCGCAGGCACTAGTCTGGCATACGCCGGATGCGATCCTACACGATCAGCCGATTGCACTCCCGAAACCAACCCCGATCCATCGCTCACTTATTGCACGGTTCTTCTAATGTACCCAAACCAACCTGATCCATTGCCTTCATCCAATCAAGCCCGCCCACCAAGCCCACCGCGCCCCCGCTTGACGTGGCTGCTGCTGCGCGTGGTGCAAAATACGCTCCTCGTTGTGGTGCTACTGTGGGCGGCCTTCCTGCTGCTGCGAGGCTTGTTCAATCTGCTCAATAGCCCCGATCTTGGTGCGGTGCTGTTGCAAATCCTGCTGCTCACCGCGTATCTTGCCTTCTTCCTCACGGCGCAGTTTGTGTTCTTCTATTTCGTGCTCTCGCGTACCCGCACAATTTGGCGCAGACCAAGCCAGCTCAATGCTCGCCGGAGCACCGTCTACCTTAGCCCACCGGTCGCGGACAGCATCGCCCACACCGTTACGCTTGTGCAAAGCGTGCGTAGCGTGCCCCCCCAACAGCCGCTCTTGCTCGGTGGCATGCTGCTTGCCGGCGAAGGTGGCACTGGTACACGCCACGTCGCCGAGATCATCGCCGCCGAAGCAGGCGTGCCGCTTGGCTACATCAATGCGGCCTCGCTGCGTTCAAGCCGATTAGGTTTAGACCCATTCAAAGTTGCCAACGCCTACCGCCGGGCCCGCAAATTTGCCCGTGAATACGGCGCGTGTGTGGTGCTACTCGAAGGCTTCGATGCCCTCGCCAGTCCAGCCAATCGAGCCGATAGCAGTGGGGTGTTGCACGAGATACTGATCCAGATTGACCCCCCTCCACCTGCGACCAACTGGCTCGCCCGCATCCTGCGTTGGCTGCCTTTCCAAGCCGCCCCGATCTACGCCCAACGAGTCCTGACCATCTGCACCGTGCATGCGCTAGAGGCCCTTGATCCCGCCATCCGCCACGATAGCCGCTTTGCCCACCAGCTTGTGCTAACTGCGCCAGATGCCACCGCCCGCCGCGTGTGGGTGCAAACCTACCTACACCAGCTTGGGCATGCGCCGCTTCAGATCGAGCCGTTGATCGCGGCCACCGAAGGCAGTTCGCTTGATCAGATTAAGCGCGTGCTCGATGCTGCTGCCGTCTATGCCCGCGCCGCGCAACACTCTCAAATAGACCAAAGTGACCTTGACCGCGCCCTCGCTGGCTTCACTGCGGCTGCTCCCGCTGCCCCGCCGCCCCCTACCGCTACGCCCGAAGCCTCCACGCTGCCGCTCACCGCCACCGAGCAACGCCGCCTTGCAATCTACCGTGCTGGGCAAGTATATGCATGGAGCCAACTCTTGCCGCACTCACCGAGCAACGAGGTGCTCGTATCGCTTGATCTCGCTGATGAGCCGGATGTGCTCAGTGATACGCTAGATACCCTGCTCACCCCCGAAAGCCTGCAACAGGGCATCTTCAGCCGCACCGAACTGCTGCGCGGGCTTCAGCTTGCGCTTGCCGGAAACGCCGCCACCAATGTGCTCCTCAATGAACAGACCACCGCCGCTGCACCCGATTTGCGCCGCGCTACGCAGCTGGCCTCCCTGCTCATCGGGGCATGGGGCATGGGCGAGAGCCTACTCGTATACCCCGCCGCAGACCCCTATACCACCGCACTGGAGCCGCAGGTATGGGCCTCACTTGCGCCGCAGATCACCACCCTGCTTGAGCGCACTTCCCGCGAGGTAGCGGCGTTGCTGAATGCCCACCGCGAAACGGTACAGGCTCTCGCGGATGCCTTGCTGTTGCGCGGGAAGCTCACCCTCGCCGATGTAGATGTCCTGCTTGGCGGGCTAGAACCGCCCCTACCGCCCGCCCCAGCCGCCCCCGTGCTGGTTGCCCATCGGTATGTGCCGCGCCCCACGCAGCCACTTACGCCGCCGCGAGAACCAGCTGCGGTAGACCTGCCCCTCGCCGCAGCCGCTGTGGTGATAGATGCTGTGCCGGATGCTGGGCCTGATCCTGCACCCTTTGCGCCGCCGGAACATACGCCAGAGCCACCGCCAAGCACGGCCCAGCCGCCCTACACCGATCCGACGTGGGGCCAACGCTACAGCGAATGGGGGCCACCGCCCCCAGAGGACGAGCCGCCAAGTGTGCCACGCTAGCGGTGTAATGCCGTAGATTAGGGTGAATGTGGGGCATGACCTACCACGACGGATGTAAACTTGCGCCGCAGTGGGGCAATTGACTTGGATCGTTGGCTGATTGTTGATTGATCACGGATTATCGGGGCTATATCGAGTGTGCAACCCGCCGCATCCACCTGATCCACACCAATATCCCCCAGAAGTACGCTTTGCATCTGGAGCATTGCTAGAGTATAATCAAGACGCATAATGGTTGAAGTAGGCTTGTATTGTAGATCAAGCGTCATCAGTGTACTTCCATTCCAAGCCATGTAGCCATCAGCATGCTTCGGAGCAAGATGATCCAACGCACCCAATAGGAGCAGAGGCGTGCCCCTTTCACGTACCCCGCCACAACTGAATACCTTAGATGCTGCTGAAGCAACGATCCTGCAAGAGTTGCTTCGGCAGCCTGTACCGC
>CALCJV010000003.1 GCA_937967405.1 uncultured Chloroflexales bacterium
CTTGTGTGCCGTTGGGTAGCACGGCCACGCTCATGACCCACGCCGTATGCCCGCTGAGGGTTCGGGCGCACGTGCCGGTGGTCAGCTCCCACAGTTTGAGCATGCCGTCTTCAGAAGCGGAGAGGGCCTGTGTGCTGTTGGGTAGCACGGCCACGCTCCTGACCCCCGCCGTATGCCCGCTGAGGGTTCGGGCGCACGTGCCGGTGGTCACATCCCACAGCTTGAGCGTGCCATCACGGGAAGCCGAGAGGGCCTGTGTGCCATTGGGCAGCAGGGCCACACTCATGACCCCCGCCGTATGTCCACGAAGGGTCAGGGCGCATGCGCCGGTGGTCACATCCCACAGCTTGAGCGTGCCATCACGGGAAGCCGAAAGGGCCTGTGTGCCATTGGGCAGCACGGCCACGCTCATGACCGTAGCCGTATGCCCGCAGAGGGTCAGGGTGCATGTGCCGGCGGTCAGCTCCCACAGCTTGAGCGTGCCGTCCTCGCAAGTCGAGAGAGCCTGTATGCCATTGGGTGGTACGTCCATGCGATGCCCCCTAACCCCTCATCCCTAACCCCTAGCACCTAACCTCTAGCTCTAGTGCGTGTGCTGCACCTACGACACTGCGAGAGGAACGTGCAAAATCTAGTGGGTGCAGGAGCGGAACTAGCTGCATCGCTCGCTCTTCCAGCCACGATAGCGCACTCGGATAGGTCAGGGCGAGGCGGAGTTCGTCCTTCATGCGAGCGTTGCACAGGCGCACCGAGGCGGTGGCGAGGGCGACCATTTCGGGGTTTAGCCCATGGTGCAGGGCTTGGGCGTGGGGATACCAGCGCGGCGATTGAGGCAGATCGAGCATCGCCTGCATGGCTGCATACAGATCGCGCAGGCGGAGCGGCTGATCATCGCCCACATTGTAGATGCTGCCCGCCTGCCCATACGTGGCAACCCGCAACAGCACCGCGACTAAATCATCAATATGAATGCGCGGCACGAAGTTGTTACCGTCACCAAAGATTGTCAGGGTGCGGTGCAGCACCGGATCGGTGAAGTCGCGCTCGGTGCCATAAATTGTGGCGACGCGCAGCACAATGCCCGGCAGATCGTGCTGGCGGGTGTGCTCAAGCACCACTTGCTCAGCCGCGAGCATCAGTTCACCGGCTTTGCAGCATGGCATAGGTGGGGTGTCTTCGGTGACGAGCGTGGCGCGATGATCGCCATAGACGGCTACGCCGGAGGTGTAGATATAGGCTCGCACGCTTTTGCTGCGTGAACACGCCGCGAGTAGATGTTGGTTGCCATCCACGAGCGTGCGTTGCAACACGGCGGTATTCAGGATCGAGGCACTGGTGAGGTTGTAGACGTATTCGATCCCCTCGGCAACTCCGACAAGACTGTGCGGATTGGTCACATCGCCGTGCCATACAACCATGCCGTGTGCCGCGAGATCATCTACCAGTGGGGTATCGGGGTCACACACCACGCCGCGCACGCTATGCCCCTGCGCGAGGAGGCGATACGCTAGCCGTGCGCCGGTGTAGCCGGCAGCTCCAACAATCAGATAGTTCGCCATGAAGACACCTCTCTTTCATCGAGTTTAGCGCATCCGGCTCATCGTTGTAGCCGTGCTAGGCTATTGTGATGCGCTGGTGTGAATAGCATCATCCGCCGTTCCTGTAGCGGCGTAGGCGATGCTGCAATGCGTGGCAGGCGTGGCGCACATGTTGCCAAGAAGCCTCACTAGCCTGTACAGGTGCGTGCTATATTGGTATGATACCATTGGTAGAAATCATTGAACACTGGTAGTATGGTGTACAGGAGATGTGCAATCGGTGTGCGCCAATGATCTGGCTCTTCGCCTAGCAGATCCCTTTTGCCTGACACCTGCCCATCCTAAAGTCGTCATGAATACTTACGAACAAATCTATGCTGTGGTAAGGCAAATTCCCTACGGCAAGGTGAGTAGCTATGGGCGGATTGCCCGCCGCGCCGGCTTGCCCGGACAGGCGCGGCTCGTTGGCTATGCCCTGCACGCCCTGCGTACTAGCCCTACGTCGAATGGGGCGGTTCCGTGGTGGCGGGTGATCAATGCGCGGGGCTATATCAGTAATGCCTATGAAGCGATGTTGCAGCGCGAGTATCTCGCAGCAGAAGGGGTAATCGTCTCGGCGACAGGCACGGTGGATCTGGCAGTTTACCTGTGGGATGAGCACATGCCGTGAGCTTGCACCGCTACGGTGCAAGCGCAGTCACAGCATAGTCGTCTATTTCTTCTGGCAAGGGCATCGGCACGTGAATGCGGCCCTGCTGGCACGCCCGTTCGAGCGCGGCGACACACTCAGGGTCAAGCGCAACCCCAACCATATCGTGCAGCACGGCGAGCGTTTCTTCGAGTGTCAAGGCTTTGCGGTAGGGGCGGTCATTCGTCAAGGCATCAAACACATCGGCAACGGAAACAATTCGCCCGATCAGCGAAATCTGATCCCCCTGTAAGCCGTGCGGATAGCCGTTGCCATCGAGGCGTTCGTGGTGTTCAATCACAGCGCGGAGTTCTTCTTCCAGCAGATCGCTCAATCCGGCTTGCACCAGCAGATCGTAGCCAATCTGGGGGTGTTTACGAATCTCATCCATCTCGGCTTCATTCAGGCGGTCTTTCTTGCCGAGAATAATATCGCTCACGCCAACTTTGCCAAGATCGTGCAGGCGGCTGCCGATGCGAACGTGAGCGATAAATTCATCGGTGCAGCCTAGCTCACGGGCAATCTCGACCGAGAGTAAAGCAACTCGGTGGCTGTGGCCGGGTGAGAAGGACGGGTCTTTCAAATCGGCGGCGGAGGAGATAGCCCGCACGATGCCCCAGAACAGCTTCTCTTGCTCCTCAAAGAGCTGCGAAAACTGGAACGCAATTGCGGCTTGGCGGGTCAGCGTCTCAAACAGTTGGGCATCTTCATCGGTGAAGTCGGAGCCGTCGCGTTTGTTCAGAGCTTGCGCCCCACCGATAATGCGCTCGCGGATTTCGCCGCCCTGCTGGGCCGCACGCTGAATGCTTGGTGCGTGCATGGGCACACACAAGATTGAGCGTGTGACAAAGCCACTCTCATCATCTACATTGGCGTGGAAGTATGGGTTGCGGTGCACATCGTTGACAATTTCGCGGGACTTCGAATGGGTAACTACATGCCCAATGATGCCGGTATCGGCGGGGATCGAAACGCGCGGCATAGCTACGCCTTGATTATCGCCGCCCGCAATGAGCAGTTCGAGTCGCTCGCCGTTTTTGTCGAGCAGCCAAAATGAAGTGGCCTCAACTTGTAAGAGGCGTTCGGCATAGTCCATAATTGTTTTGATCAGCTTGTTGCGCTCAAGGGTGGCGGAGATACCCGTAATAAACGAGATGAGTTCCTTAAGGCGCGTATTCAGCTGCGCTTGGGTTGCGGCCCGCTGCATCTCCGCTTCCATCCGCAGACTTCGCCCAATGTCCGGTGTGAGCCGCTCCAAGACGATCTGTACGAGATCGAGATCACAGTCAGCTGCCGCGTCGTGGATGTGATGCAGGGTGGTGTAGGGGGATGGCAGCGTCACGAGCACGACCCCTAGCGGGCGATCATGGTCCACAAGCGCGTAGGCGGCAGTGTTGCCGTGCTGAAGCAAGCGCGGTGTGTGCTCGGCGGTGGTAGTGTGTCCATCTTGCAACAGTTCGGCACACAGCGTGGCTGCGTGAGCAGGCCGAGGGGCGGAGCCACCGTGTGCGCTGCGGGTGGTGGTGGGCTGGCAGGTGCCGCTGGCTGGATCGTAGGCGTAGAAAAAGGCGGCGTGGGCATCACTTAGGTGCAAAACCAGATCAAGCATCTGCTCAAGCAGGGTTGTCAGATTATCAGCACGGGCAACTGCATTTGCCTGCTGGATGACATCGAGTAGGGTAGCAAGTGTAGATTGATGTGTGGTCATGGGCAGCGACCTCTTTACATTCCAATCGTCGCGCCACGCTCAAGCTAGGATGCGACCGAAGTGCGAGCGCGATGGGCCAATAATCGCCGCTTACGGGCGGGGGCGGCTTTGGTAAATCGCCGTAAGAATTGCACAATCTCAGCCGCATCTGCAACCGGTTGGGTTGCCACGCCTGTTGCGGCTTCAATCTGCGGTGGTGAATATTCATCTAGGGTACGCAGGCCTTGATGATCGAACATGACCCGCGGCAGGAGGGCGTGCGTGCAGCCGCTTTCGCGCAGCGCGGGCACAACATCTTGCGCGGTGAGTAAGCCACTGACCGTGACGGTCTCGCCGAAGAACTGGTTGATGATCGGTAGCACGCGGGCGTGCAGGTTCTCGATTTGGTTCAACTCGTTGGCAATCTGCTGCAAGATGGGGGCGATCAATGTGCCACACACGAGCGCAAGGTGGATCGGCGTGGATAGGCACGCTGGTAAGTGGGTGCGGGCAATGGCCCATGCATCCAGAAACTCGCGGGTCATGCCGACCCCATTCGAGTATTGCGGGTAATCGGCGTAGAAATCGGCGGGTGGGAGTTCACGCCCACTCAGCAGGTAGAACTCATCGCTCGGAAATACGAGAGGGAGGCCCAGTTCGCGCAGGTAGTGGGCACTGTATGGCTCCAGCAGATCAATCACCTCAGCCGCTTCAGCCGGTGTGTAGCAACGGAGGGGCACCTCAGTAGCGGCGGCGAGCCGCGAGCAGAAGCCCCAATCTGCCCCTGCGTGTGGTGTGGTGGGGGCAATCGGTAGTATCCCAGTATCCCACTTTGGTTGGCGTTCCCAATTCGTATCAATCCACTCTGGCGTTTCGTGAACTTGGATCGCCGCCCGAAGCGTCTTGGGAGCTTTGCCGGTGAAGCGGAAGCGCGTTAAGCCTACTGGCACAACCGAGATCGATTCGATAGCGGGGTAGAAGCTAGCGAGATCACTAAGCGTGCGGTGCAACGCAGCGGGGGTGTCATTGACTTCCGGACACGCCACGACTTGGGTATGCATGCGAATGCCTGCGCGGGCAAGGCGGGCGAGTTGGGGCAGCACATCCTCTACATCTTGCTTACCAAGCAGCACGGCCCGCAAGGCTCGATCTGTGGCGTGGATACTGATGTACAGAGGCGAGAGGCGTTGCTCCTCGATCCGTTGCCAATCGTCCTCGCTGAGGTTGGTCAGAGTGACGAAATTGCCATACAGGAACGAGAGGCGGAAGTCGTCATCTTTCAGGTAGAGCGTCTTCCGCATGCCTTTGGGCATTTGGGTAAGGAAACAGAAGGGGCACTTATTGTTGCAGGTGCGGAGTCGATCAAAGAGTGGCTCGGTAAATTCGATCCCAAGATCGTCGTCGGGGTCTTTATCCAGTGTCAGGTGGAGATCGGTGTGGTCGCGCTTGAGGTGCAAGCGGACCTGTTCCTCGGCAATCGCAAAGCGGTAGTCAATCACATCGCGCAGGTGCAGGTCGTTCACGGCGATCAGGCGATCTCCCACCTGTATGCCGAGCCGAGCGGCAGTGCTAGACGGGGCGACGCTACTGATTTGGCCTCCCTCACCAGCAATGTTCTTGGGATCAGGTTGGTATTCCACAGGAGTTAGATTACTTCAATTCTATGTACGCTAGGATCGTATTTTGTAACAAACGCCCCTTAATCATACCACAGATTCGGCTGTGCCGGAACGCGTGAGCAGATGTCAGGGATCAGGGACTAGGTGTCAGGTCAAGCCTAAAAGTGCGGAGCGTCCGCGCTGAGGACGCTCACCTGACACCTGAAAACTTGCGCTAGCGGGCGGGTTGGTGGTGTGGGGCGCGGGCAGCGCGGTCATCGAGGGCGAGCCACAGCACAATGGCCGCAAGCACCCATGAGAGGTAGGCGTGCAGGGTGGGTAGGCTCTCAATCACTTGTTGGCTAAGGGGGAAGGTCGTATAGAGGGTGTGCCAGCCTGCGTTGATCGCTGCATTGAGGGTGGCATGGATCTGGTCCCACCACGCCAGCACGCCCGTTGTGGTGAGCAGTGTGCCGTAGAAGTGCCATGCAATCCCCACCGATACCCCGACTGTCAGGGCCGTGAGTAGCAGCACCGTCAGGCGATACCAGACAGGCGGTGCGAGTGGAGCAAGTGTCCCCGCGCTCGCCTGCTGCACTAGTGCCAGCAAGGATGCAGTGACATCGGGCGGGGCTTGCCAGCGGAGTTCTTCGCGCACGATCTGCTCTAGCGAGGTGCGCTGCTGGTTGGGTTGTTCGTGGTGCAGTTGGGTCATACTGTGCCCCCTTTCAAGCCAAGCAGACGGAATGGTGCAAAGCGCGTCGCGCCGACGGGTGTGGGTGCGGCGGCAGGGCGGGCGGTGGGCTGCACGATGGGCAAGTTGGATTGGGGGTGCTGCTCGGAGAGCAATGCCGCGAGGCGTTCTTTGCCCCGCCGGATGTGGCTCTTAACGGTATTCAAGGGCAGATCGAGTACGTCGGCAATATCGGCATATTTCATGTCTTCAAAGTAGTATAGTGTTAGCACGAGCCGATACTGCTCTTCGAGTTGCTCCAGTGCGGCGTGCACTTGGCGGCGGGTCTCTTGCGTATCGTTCACGCCGGCTGGGTCTACCCAACGATCATCATCGGCAACCAGCGAAAGCGGGTCAAACTCTTCGCTTGCGGCGGTGGCCACCGTGTGCAGGATCGGCACTTGCCGCCCGCGCCGCCGCAACTCGTCGCGGCACAGATTGATCACGAGGCGGTAGAGCCATGTGGTGAAGCGGCTTTCGCCATTATATTGGTGGAGCGAGCGCAGCAGCCGGATGAAGGCTTCCTGTGTCAGGTCAGCCGCATCATCTGGGTTCTTCAGCACGCTCATCGCAATGCTAAAGACGTAATGTTGCTGGCTTAGCACAAGTTCAGTGAGGGCCGCTTGATCGCCAGCGCGTGCCCGCTGAAGCAGCTCAGGTGATGGTTCTGCCAATGCTCAATCCCTTTCATCTCCATGCTATGATTGCTAGTGCTACGCCCGACCTATCGGTACGCGGTATGCTGTAGGTTATACGCACCCAGCAGGCAAAAGGTTGCAGGCGGCGGATACGGCCCAATGCCACTAGGCATATCCGCCGGAGATCACTGCCTACTGCACTGTAAACTCCAGATAGAGCGTGCCTTCGTTATCACGGGTAGAGGCGGGCTTGACTGCCACCTGCCACACGCCACTCGCTGCATCAGCTGGAGCCGTCCATGCCCACGTTAGGATACCGTGCTTGTCTACCACAATGGTGGCTTCGGCAGGGTAGACGCGGCGGTTGGGCGCAGTGATCCAGTAGGTCATTATTGTGCGCGGGCGGTAGCCTTCCACACGAAAATTGAACGTATCCCCCGCCGCGCCGACTTCGGGTGCAACTGTGCCGCTTGGTGTGTCGCTGGGGCGGCTGGGCGGGGCAGGTTTAGGAGTGGGTGCAGGGTTGGGGGTTGGGCTAGGTGGGGTTGGTTCGCCCGCTAGCACCGTGAAGGGGATGCGGTATTCGCGGCGGCTGGCACTGCCTAGCAGGATCATCTGCCACGTTCCGGCTTGGGCATCAAGCGGGATCGTCCACGTCCATGTATATACACCGGTAGCACTGGCGGGTTGCTCGACCATGCCGGGCACGATGCTGCGATCCGGTGCGGTGAGCCACCACGAAAGCGGCTCGTAGCGGCCGAAGCCATCCGCCGCGAAGCTCAAGGTCGTGCCGATGGGGGCAACGTCGGGCGTGACTGATGCGCCCGGAGCCGCGCCGGTTGTCCCCGTGATCGTGAGCTTGCCCTGCACCATCAGGCGTTGGCGCGTGCCAATTGCAGTGATGGTCCACTCGCCGGGCATGGCGTAGGCGGGGCTATCCCAATACCACACTGCTATGCCACTCGCATTGGTGCGGGTCGTGACTTCGCCTTCGCGCAGGGGCGCACCAGTCGGATCGCTAAACCAATACTGCACCTGCTCAAACGGCGCAAAGCCGCTCAGTGTGACCTCGAAGCGGGTTCCGCCCAAGCCCTCTGGCGGGCTGATGCTGAGATAGTCGCGGCGAATGGGAGTGCCATCGCCAGCAACGGTAAAGGGAATCTGATGCAACACAAAGCTGCTCCGCCCCTGCGCGGTCATCTGCCATACGCCCGTCCGCGCATCACTGGGCACGCGCCACGTCCATTGGGCCACGCCCTGTTGATCGGCGAACAGCGCGGCAATGTCACCGGCGGCAATCGGGGTGTTGGTGTCGGGCGCATTGACCCAGAACGCCACTTCTTCATTGGGGCGCAAGCCACTGGCATAGAAGCTGACGGTCTCGCCCGGCTGCACCGTGTCGGGTGCGGCATAGGCTACCGCGGGGATCGGCAGCGGCGCGTCAATCGTGAAGGGGATCTGCACGTAGACGCGGCTGTAGTAGCCGCGAGCGTGCATGGTCCATACCCCGCCGTACACATCGGGCGGCGCAGTCCACCGCCATGTCGTTAGCCCTTCCGCATTCGGGTCGCCATAGAGCCGCCCTAGCCACGCCGGATCGCGTGCGTCGGGCGGGATCAGCCACGCATCAATCACATCGCCTTTGGGCCAGCCATCGGTGAAAAAGCGAAACTGGGTGCCCGGCGGGCCTATCTCCGGCGTAACGCCGGCAATCGCGGTCATTGTGACGGCATCGCCGGTTAGCTCAAATGGGATGGCTACTACAAAGGTACTGCGTAAGCCGCGAGCATACATCACCCACGTCCCGCTCCATACGCCGGAGGGAGCAGTCCATGTCCAGACGGTACGCCCCTCGTTATCGAAGCGATTGTCGAACTGGCCTTCCTCGAAATGCTCACGGGTGCCGGGCCCAATGATCCAGTAGGCGATGTAGTCTTCGCTGCTGCCCCAGCCATCGTAGGCAAAGGTGAAGGTCGTGCCGACTGCGCCCTGCGCGGGCGTGACGCTGCTTCCCGGCGTAGGCTCAGGGATGCGGCTCTGCGCGGTTGTGATGGTGTGTGGAGCGACAGTGAACAGCAGCCCCACGAGCAGGATGCTGAGCAGCACGGCCGGGCGGGTGAGTCTATCCAGCATCATCCCTACTCCTCACTGGGTACGGTTGGTGCAGGATCGGCATCAGGCGTAGCTGCCGCGTCCGCGTCGGGTGTGGCCGTTGCTGCTGGGGTGGGCGTGGCGGGCGTATCCAATAGCGTAGCCGTTACCTCCATACCGACCCGAAGTGGGAGTTCGTTTGTATCCAACTCGACCTTCACCAGATAGTTCGTGACGGTGCCGATTTTGTTGGCGGTGGGCGAGATGAACACCACCTTGCCGGTATATTGTCTGCCGGGGAGCGCATTGGCAACGACAACGGCGGGCTGACCCAAGCTGACTCGCGCAATGTCTACATCGTTGATGTTCAGCTCGACATAAAGCGTGCTGAGGTCTACCAGCCGGATTGCCCCACCACCCATATTCGTGGTTGGAGCGGAGTCGCCTACGTCAATGTTGACTTGGGCGACTTCGCCCGCAAAGGGGGCTTTCAGGTTGGCATACTCGCGGTTGAGCAGGGCGCGTTCCAGATTCGAGCGGGCGCGTTCGATATTGGCGCGGGCCCGCACTGTATCGGAGTTGCGCGGAGCCTCATTGAGCCGATCTAGATTGGCGCGGGCATTATCTACCTGTGCTTGGGCAATTGCAATCTGGGCTTGGCGTTCGGGGCCTACGAGGCGGGCCAGCGAAGCCTCTGCTTGGGCCACCCGCGCTTGGGCTTGGGCGATAATATCCGGCTTGGTCGGTTCCATCACTTGCGAGAGGGCAATCTCGGCACTGCGGACCTGCTCCTCAGCAGCCCGAATGCCGTTGATCTCATCAAGGCGAGCTTGCTCAACACGCTTCTCAGCCGCTTCGAGATTGGCATAGGCCGTGTTCAGGGCGATCTCGGTTTGGGTCAGCCGATCTCGATAGGCTTGGCGCGAGAAGTCGGAGAGCGGTGGCCCACTGCCGCCGACACTGCTCGCGGGGGGGGCCCGGTTGTAGTCTTCGACATAGCGCCAATCCCAGAAGGCGGCACTGTAGTCCGTTTGGGCAATGCGAACCTGCTCCGCCGCCTGCTGCATCGCAATTTCGGCTTGGGTCTTGGCTTGCGAGAGCTGATCGCGGGTACTCTGGAGTTGCACGCGGGCCTGATCGACACGATTTTGGGCCGCTTGAATATCGAGTGGGTCAGCCCCGCGCAAGCGTTGGTTCAGGTTCTCTTGGGCTTCCACAAGGGCGGCTTGGGCAGCGGCAATATCCTGCGGCGATACAGCATTCACAACTTGGTTGTAGCTAGCGATAGCCTGATCCACTAGTGCTTGGGCGGCGCGGCTCGCCTCGCTGGTGGGCGGCTCATCCAACCCCGCCAGATCAGCCTCAGCACTGACGATAGCGGCTTCGGCATCACGCACCGCCTGATCAAGGGCCCGTGCATCTAGCACAGCGAGCAGATCGCCAACCTGTACCTTTGTGCCTTCTTCGACGAGCACTTGCTCTACCGTGCCATTGATCTGGAAAACCAGTTCGGCATCTTGGGCGGCGGCCACTGCACCGGTCGCAATGATCTCGCTACTGCGCGTGAACTGACTCACATTGGGGGTGGGCACTCCTGCCGCTTCGGTGGGCATGGTGAGTGGTGGCACAATCACTGCGAGCGTGGGCTGGATGTCGCTGGCGGGTGTGTCTCCGTCGGTGGTGGTGGGGGCTGCGCTTTGGCTACACCCTGCCAGCATCAGCAAGACCAGCAGGGCGGGCAACAGCCGATCCATCAGCTGCCATTGGAATAGTTGCAAAAAGGTGTGCGTGTGTTTCATAGGACTACAAGAACTCCTGTTGGTGCTTCTTCAATCATTCAAATCATAACATCCGGACTTCACGCTTGATGCGGCTGATCAGGGTTTTGGGTTGGGCCTGCATCTAGAGCAGGCGTAGCGGTAACAATGGTGGGCGGCACGTCGGGCGTGCCATTGCTGGCAATGCTAGCATTACTAGCATTGCTCCGCATGCTATTAGGGGCATTATCGGCTGACACTGGTGCGCTGCCATTGCTCGGCGTATAGGCGTGGGGCGTACCATTGTTGCTGGGCTGCCCGTTGGTGTAGGCGGATTCGGTGTGGCTCGTGGTGCTTGGTGTACCATTACTGCCAACGGTGGCAAGCGCGGGTGTAATGAGTGCGGGTGATATGGCCGGTTGGGTTGCTTGCCCGCGCCGCCCAAGCCAACGCCAGAAGCCATTCACGCGGCGCGTTGCCGACTCAAGCAGGCTGTAGGCCGATGGAACGAGGATCAGCGTCAGCAGGGTTGACGTAATCATGCCCCCAATAATGACCATCGCAAGCCCGCGCCGCGCCTCGCCGCCATCGCCTAGCCCGATGGCCGAAGGCATTGCACCAAGAATCAGGGTGAGCGAGGTCATCAGGATCGGGCGCAGGCGCACTGCACCGGCAAGCTGAATGGCAATGTGCTTCTCAATCCCGGCATTGAGCAGGCGGTTGGAGAAATCCACCAGTAGGATCGAGTTCTTCACCACCAAGCCCATCAGCATAATCATCCCGACCATGCCGAAGATGGTTAGCTCAACTTGGGTGAGGCTGAGGGCGGCAAAGGCTCCCACAAAACTGAGCGGCATGGCGAGCATAATCACGAAGGGCTGGAAGAAGGAGCCAAACTGTGAAGCCAACACCATATAGACGAAGATGACCGAAAGCAGCATGGCCACCAACAGGCTGGCAAAGCCCTCGCTTTGATCGGCGGTGTCGCCGCCAAAGGTGACCACTACGCCCGGTGGCAAGTCCATCTCATCAAGGGCGGCTTGCATATCGGCTTGGACTTCGTTGATGTTGCGCCCAAAGTTGTTGCCACCAATAATAATCGCAACTTGGCGATCTTCGCGGCGTAGGCTGGTTGGGCTTTCGGCAATAGCCAGTGTGGCCACATTGGCAAGGGGCACGAGTTGACCATTGATTGGCACGCGCAAAGTCGAGATCGCGTTGATGTCGCTGCGGTCTTCGGGTTGCAGGCGCACCACAATATCATAATCGTTGCCATCCTCGCGGTAGATAGCTGCTTTATCGCCGTCAATCAAGGCACGTAAGGTGCGGGCCAGATCGCTGTTGGAGAAGTTGAAATCGGCGGCGCGGGCGGGATCAAGCTGGAATTGGATTTCGGGCTTACCCGGTCGGTAGGTCATGGCCACATCCTCTAAGCCGGGAATGGTGCGGAAGCGGGCAACGGCTTCTTCTGCGATGGGGATGATCTGCTCAAGGCTGCCTGTTGTGAGGATTTTGGCTTGGAGCGGGCGGTTGGTGACTTCCGTACTTGTGCCTTGAAAGCTGGCAATACTCATCACCATATCGGGGAACTGGGCCAGCTGCGGGCGCAGGCGGGCTTGCACCTCCGGTGTAGAGGCATCTTCGTGCAGCTTGACGAAAAACTCTGCCCGCTCACTTGTGCCTGTACCGCCAACATTCACGAGCACCGCCTCCACATCTGGGTCGCCGAGCAGAATCTGCTCGGCTTGGCGGGCAAGCTGGTTGGTAATGTCGAGGGGCGTGCCGGGCGGCAAGGTGAAGCCCATCCCGAATTGATGTTCATCTTGGCTGGGAAAGAAAGCAAACTTCACATTCTGGGCTGTGTTCACGGTGAGGAAGATTATCAACACACCGAGACTGAGCGTGACAAAGCGGTGGCGCAGCGAGAAGGCGAGCATGCGCCCGTAGGTGCGCCCCAACCAATCAATGTGTTCGCCACGCATATCGGCCGGGATGCGCTCATCCTCAAACTCCGGCATATGGGTGCGCTGCTGCTCGCGCTTGGGATGCTTAGCGGGGTTGCTCTTGAAGAGTACAGAGGAAAGCATCGGCGCGAGGGTGAAGGCTTCAAACAGCGAGATCAACATCGCAGCGGCGACGGTAATCCCAAAGGCTCCGAAGATGATCCCAACGACACCGGTGGTAAAGGTGACGGGCACAAACACGGCAATGATTGTCAGCGTCATTGCCACGACCGAGAGCGACACCTCCGCCGTGCCCCGACTAGCCGCAAGCAGCGGCGGCTCGCCGGCCTCAACGCGGCGGATGATATTCTCGCGCACCACAATCGCATCATCAATCACGAGACCAACCGAGATCGAGAGGGCGAGGAGCGAGAGAATGTTGATCGTCTGGTCGAAGGCGGCAAGTGCGGCAAATGTGCCAATGATAATCACCGGCAAGCCCGCCACCATTGTGAAGGTATTGCGAATGTCACGCAGGAACAGGAATAACACCAATACGGCTCCGGCAATTGCAAACATAATCTCTTCGAGTGCGCCACGCACATTCAGGCGCACCGTCTCGGCATCATCGCGCACGATGCTGTAGCTGAGTTGGGGGAACTCGCCGAAGGCGCGGTCTAGCTCCTTGAAGACGGCATCGGCTACGGCGACGGTGTTCGTGCCGCTCTGCTTGCGAATGTCAATCTGGATCGCATCCTTGCCATTTAAGCGCGTGAAGCTGTCTATGTCATCGAAGCCGTCTTCCACACGGGCAACGTCACCGATCTTGTAGGTGGTGCCGGGCAGCCCGACGCGCAGAATATCATCCGGCTGCCGGATCACGCTCGGTGTGCGAAGGTTGACATCCACTCCATCTACACCGATGTTGCCCAAGCCTTGATTGTTGTTGGCGGTGGCGATGGCTTGGCTGATCTGGGCGGGCAAGATTTGGAGGGCGGTGAGCCGGTTCAAATCCATCAGGACGTTGATCTGGCGCACCAAGCCGCCGGTCACATCAATCGAGCCGACCCCTTGTACCCGTTGCAGGCGGGGCACAATCTCATTGTCAATCAGCTCGCGTAGCTCCTGCGGGTTCAGGTTGTCGTCGGCGACCACCGCAAGCGAGATGATCGGGGCTTGCGAAGGATCGAAGCGGTTGAAGATCGGGTCGTCAATTTCAGCCGGAAACGTGCCGCGTACCTGCGATACTTTCTCGCGCACATCCTGTAGGGCTTGGATGGGATCACGCTCTTGCACAAATTCGACAATTGCCACCATCCGCCCTTCAGAGGAGTTGGTGGTGATGCTGGATACGCCGTTCAGGGTGGAGATCGCCTCTTCAAGCGGGCGGGCAACCTGATCGGCAACCGATTCCGGACCTGCGCCGGGGTAGCCAATCACTACGCTAATGACGGGCGGGTTAATCTCTGGCAACAGATTGACGGGCATGGTGAAGAACGATAGGAGACCCACGACCACAATCGCAAGCATGATCATGGTGACAAACACAGGCTGGCGAATCGCGGTATCAGAAATCCAAATGCCATCGAGTTTCGGCTCACGCCGAGCTTGGTGTTGCTCTGGTTGCTCACTCATTTCCTGCATACTCCCTGTTTGCCCACGCTTTACGTAGGACGGTCAGAATATTTCGGGCATCGCTTAGGCAAGCTGCACGTCAGCGTGAAGCAGGTCAACGTCGGTGTTGATAGGGTTGGGTTAGGGTGTGCTGTCGGCTTGGCGCACACTTGCAGCAACTTCTTCCAGCAGGTGGCGCAGACGCACACGCAAGTTCGGTGGCATACACTGCACTTCACGGGCAAGCGCACGGGTCTTCAATTGCACGAGGCTCTCAACGAGTGCGGCTCCGCTCGCGGTGACGCGCAGCTGCTTGTGACGGCGGTCCGTGCTGTGCTCGTGGCGGGTGAGCATCCCTCGCCGCACTAGCCGGTCAATCAGGTGGCTGGTGGCCGCTAGCGAAAGCTGGAGTTCGTGGGCTAGCTCCGAGACCGATAGCTCGCCCCGATGGTAGAGCGTATGGAGCGTGACAAGCTGTGGCATCGAGAGGTTGTGCTGCCCAAGCACATGCAGCACCTCGCCCACCGTATCGTCCAAGTGCATCATGATCAAGTCCCTAAGCAGTTCGACCAGTCGGCAATCATTGGCCAACTGGGATCGATCATCCTGCTGCGTGGGCATTAGGGCGACTAGCGGTTGCGAAGGGTTCTCAGGTTGTGTCATGGTCAACCATCTTACGGTTAAAATAGTTCTAACGATGGAAGTATATCATGGATAGAAGGAGTGTCAATAAGACGATGGGATGATTTCTGCTAGCAGTCGCCGCGAGGGTTGTTGTACGGCATGGGCTGCACGTTGCCCGCATGGATGCGCTTGCATGTGCGGCGGTGGGGAGCGAAATGCTACTTATGGCCTGCACTTCCTAGAGCAGGCAGATGAGCCAGCGTCGGGAGGTGTGTATGGCGCAACGCACGTACTTGATGTACTCGCCCGCGGGGCGGGTGAGCCAGCGTCGGGAGGTGTGTGGCTCTACCGTAGCTTGACTACAGCGTGCCTCGCTCCATAAACTGAAGATTGGGGTTCTCGCGGATGCAGTATTCCCGATCCCATTCGGACGGAAACAGCACGACTAAGGCTCCGTGCCGATCACGGGTAGCTACAACTCGGCTAGGCAAGTAGATGCGCTCTAGCGCAGCTGGTGGCCCGTTGACCCACCGCGCACACACAAATGCCAGCCGTTCGAGCGTGGTCTCCGTGCCATATTCGCTGTACATGCGGGCTTGTACAACATCGAATTGGAGATCGCCAACCGCCGCGAGGATTGGCTCCCGGCGCAGGCTCGTAGCCTCGTAGAGCACCTGTATCACGCCCTCGGCTTCGAGTTGCTCTAGCCCTTTGGTAAATTGCTTGTAGCGGGCAACATTGTTGTTGCGTAACACCGCAAAGCTCTCTGGGGGGAAGCGTGGGATGGCATCATAGCGCAATGGCTGCCCACTGCACAAGGTGTCCCCAATCATAAACAGCCCCGGATTGGTTACACCGATCACATCGCCCGGCACAGCTTCCTGCACGGTTTCGCGTTCACGGGCAAAGACGCGGTGCGGGCGAGTCATGCGGATGGTGCGCTCAAGGCGTGGGTGATACACCTGCATATCTTTGATGAACCGCCCAGAGCAAACTCGAATAAACGCCATGCAGTCGCGGTGCAGGGGGTCCATATTCGCTTGGATTTTGAACACGAAGCCCGAAAATGGTTCTTCAATCGGATCAATCAAGCCGCGATCACTGGGACGTGCGCTTGGGGCTGGGGCGAGATATTGCAGCGCATGCAGGAATGGCTCAACGCCGAAGTTGTTCAGCGCACTGCCAAAAAAGACGGGGGTCATTGTGCCGGCGTGGAACGCAGCGAGGTCGAAGGTGCTGCCGGCCCCCGCGAGCAGGTCAATCTCATCGCGCAGACGTTGTGCGGCTGCTGCGCCGATCAGGGTATTCAGGGCAGGATCCGTAATATCGGTGACTTGCACCGGGGCACGGTGTTGCCCGTGCGCGGTGCGGGTGAAGCGCAGCACTTCGCGGCGGGTGACATCGTACACGCCTTGAAAGTCGCTCCCGTTGCCGATGGGCCAGTTGAGTGGAACGGCTCTGATCTGCAACGTGCGCTCAATCTCATCCAACAGCTCAAGCGGATCCATGCTGGCGTGGTCGAGCTTATTGATGAAGGTGAGGATCGGAATCTGGCGTAGCCGACATACCTCAAACAGCTTGCGGGTTTGGGCTTCGATGCCTTTGGCTGCATCTAGTACCATCACTGCGCTATCTACAGCCATGAGCGTGCGATAGGTATCCTCGCTAAAATCTTGGTGGCCGGGCGTATCGAGCAAGTTGAAGTGATGCTCTTGAAAGCTGAATTGCAGCACGGTTGAGGTGATCGAGATGCCCCGTTCACGCTCCATGGCCATCCAGTCTGAGGTGGCGTGGCGTTGATGTTTGCGGGTACGCACCGCGCCCGCCAGATCAATGGCATTGGCATAGAGCAGGAGCTTCTCGGTGAGTGTCGTTTTGCCGGCATCCGGGTGCGAGATGATCGCAAAGGTACGCCGTTGGGCAACGGCGTGGGCCAGCGTAGTGTCAGTCATAGGTTCAGGCATGCGAGCGTATACTTCCAGTTGTTTTAGGGCTGATCCCTATCCTAAGGATAGCAATGATAGCACGCACCGGATATGTTCTACACAAACTCATGCTATCATCACTTTGTAGCATTCTAATGAACCATATCCTCATTATCGAGGCGTAGGCGGTGGTGTTCTTGGTGGAACTTTTGGATACGGGCGAGCTGGGTGTAGAAGGTCTCTCGATCCACTGGCTCACCGCGCCGGGCCCGCCGCGCAACACCCTGAATGATCGCCCGTACCTCATCGCCACTAAAGCCTTCAGTGCGCTCGGCAAGCATATCCAGTAACTCCTCGCTGGGCAACTCCACCTGAAACGTACCTAGATGGATGGCAGCAATCTGGCGGCGGGCGGTTTTGTCTGGTAGCCCGATGGCAATCGGTTGGAGCCGCGAGGGGCGCAACAGGGCTTTATCAATCATATCGAGGCGGTTGGTTGTGCCAATAACCAGAATCTCTTGGTCCTCCTGAAAGCCATCCAGCTCGGTCAGGAGTTGCGATACAACGGCATTCATCTCGCGGCTGCCACTATCGGTAAAACCGCTCCGTTTGCCGGCAATGCTGTCAAACTCATCGAACAGGATTACGGCCGGCGCATTGCGGCGAGCGGTGGCGAAGATCTGGCGCAGATTGCCCTCACTCTCGCCAATCCACTTGGACATAATCTCCGGCCCACTGATAAGTTGGAAGGTGGCCTGCATCACATTGGCAATAGCTTTGGCAAACAGCGTCTTGCCAGTGCCGGGCGGGCCATAGAAGATCAGCCCACGTGGAGCCAGCTTGCGGCGCAGTTCACGCTCATCGGGGGTTTCTGGTGGGCGTTCGGCAAGGCGTTGCTGGGCTTGGGCCGAGAGGGGCGTGCCATCGGGGTTGTAAGGAACCGGTCGCCCAGTGATTAGCTCAATCGCCTCGAATACTTGCTGCTTGACATCGCTATAGCCCCCAATTGCATCGAAGGTGACATCGGGGATTTCGATCTGGGTGCGCGTATCACGGCGGAAGGGCTGCAACTGTTGCAGCAGACGGTAGCTTGGCTCAACGCCGATGCTACTCTGGGCGAGGAAGCGCATGGCGGCGCGAAACTGGATCACATTCATCTCGGCAACGTGTTTAAACAGTGCACCCTCGCTGAAGCGATCAAAACGCTCGCGCTCACGGGCTGTGACGAGTTGTGTGATCGTTTCGCGGTGAATGCCCCCGATTTCAAGGTGTACGTTGAAGCGTTCGCGCAAGATGCGCGGGATATTCAGCGACGGATCGGCAAAGGCCAGCAGGGTTGGTGGGTTGCGCTGCTTGCGGTAGAACAAGGCTGCTAACGAGCGAGCCGTGTTAATCAGCGGCCAGTCCGGGCGATTATCCACAACCAGATCGAGGTGATGGAGCACGAGGACCTGCGAAGGCTTCATCTTGTTAATCAGCTCAGCAAGGGCCTCGCGGTTGCTGGTGTCATCCTCATCGAGCGATACGGGATCATCGGCGAAGACGGCCGTCTTCGCGGAGTGTTCGATGATATGGTAGGCTAGCCGCTCGACCAGAGCTTTCTCGCAGGTAATTAGCACCGATAAGTTGTGATCGAGGTAGTGCGCGGCTTGGGCAATCTCTTGGCGATAGCCGATCAGCACCGCATCGCTGTCGCTCAGGTCACGTGGGAAAGGGGGGGCCATGGAGGGTTTGCCAATTGGGGTGATGATTGGGGCAGAGGACGACTGCTGTTCCATGGCTGGATCAGCAAATAGCTCAAACGGGGTTGCGTCAAACTCCTCAAATGGTGCAAACATAGTGCGGGCGGCTGCAATAACGTGCCCATAGCCTGCGTCGAGGGGTAGCTCGTCAGGGGCAACTGGGCGTGCAAAATGATAGCCCTGCCCATACTCGCAGCCGAGCATGAGCAACCATTCTAGTTGGGGAGATTGCTCGATGCCAGTAATGATCAACGGAATACCGCGATTATGGGCGAAGCCGATCAAGGTCTGGATCACTGCGGCCGCGTTCGGGTCGTCGTGTAGCTTGCTAACACAGGTACGGTCAAGCAGCAGGACATCGAGCGGCAGTTGCTTCAGGATGGTTAGTGGGGTAGTACCACTTACTTGATCGAGGGCAACTCCACAGAGAAGTTGCTGCAGGCCGGCCAGAATCGCGGCAATCGTTTCTAGCGTGGTGGGATCAGTGGGCAGCGATGGGGCAGAGACTTCGATCAGGAATTGCGATCCGGAGACACTGTGAGCAGCAAAAAGCAGGTCGAGTTCACGCAGGATGTCATCATCGCGCAGCGTTTCCGGCGTGAGGTGAACGCTGATCAGGGGGGTGCTCCCGTACAGTTGCCACGCTGCGGCTTGCTTCACCACCTGCTGCATTACCCAATAATCAACGTGGCGCGACATTCCGCACATCCGCGCTAGCGTCAGCACCACATCCGGCAGAAGGATGCCCCACTTCGGGTGTTCCCAGCGCAGCAGCGTGGTAAACGCAAATGGTTGCCCACTGTGGATCTGCACTACGGGCTGGTAGAGCAGGTGCAACATATTGTGCTCGATGGCTTGGCGCAGCTCGTGGGCCAGATTGGCGGGGGGCAGGTCTAACGCATGCGGGTATGGCTCAAACATAGGTGAGGCTCCTAGCTCGGCAGCACAGGCTGCCACACTGTCTGATACGATTGGATTGGGCAAACGCAGACGGGGGGGGTCGAGCGCGGTGAGCTGCACCGCACCGACACACCACGCATGGGTTGAGGGGCGTTCCTGCCGACGCTGGTCGGTAGACATTGCCCACGTTTGGGGTGGGATTACATTGATGACAGGACTGGTGAGTTGGGGCACAAGCGTCGGTGTTGCCCCACCGTTATCACGCAAGTTGCCAAGCTGGGGGTCGCCGCTTAGATTGGTATCAAGCTCGCCCTTCAGGATATAGCCTTGCGGTTCTGTAGCATCGAGCAGATTGTAGCCGCGTGAAGTGAGGATGCCACTCGCATTCCGGCTGTGGGCGGCGTGGTTATTCGTCAGGATCGTACCGAAGAGGTGGAGCCGCCCGCGTGGGCCGTTGACGATGCCGCCCCCGTTCTGGCGGGCACGGTTCTCGACAAGAGTGCTGGTAATAATCTCGGTGCTGCCGTAGTTGCACAACACCCCACCGCTGCGTCCAGCAGAGTTTGCGCTGAAAGTGCTGTTGCAGATCAACAGGCTACTGGGATGGTGGAAATCGCGGGTGTGGATGGCTCCACTATTGCGTTCGGCGTGGTTGCCAGCAAAGGTACAGCCAAGCACCTCGACTCTGCCGCCATTGTTCCAGATTGCGCCGCCGTTGGGGTGGTTCCACGTACTGGCGGGCAACCGCTCGGCGTAGTTCTGCTCGAACAGGCTCTCGTTGAGGCTTGCAATACAGCTGGGTTGGAGCCAGATCGCACCGCCCGCACTGGCATGATTGGCGTGCAAGGTGCAGCGTTCGAGGTGCAAGATGCCGTGCTGCTGGCGGATCGCGCCGCCGCTCTGGCACGCTTGATTGGTGCTGAAGGTGGTGTGGCTGAGTTGGAGCGTGGCATAGCTGAGGATGGCCCCACCATAGCCTGCACTGCGATTGGCTGAGAAGTGACTGTGGCTGATCGTGGTGCTGCTCTCTGGCATCGCTACAATCGCCCCACCCCCACTCGTGCCGCTCGTCGCGTGATTGTCGTGCAGGTGGCACTGCTGCATCTGGACTGTGCCGAAATTGGCGATTGCGCCGCCCTCGTCGGCAACGTTGTGGTGCAAGACACACTCGTTGATGGAGAGCGTCCCCCAATTGAGGATGGCTCCGCCCTGCGCGGCAGAGCCGTCGCACAACGTCATGCCGTGCAGCAATACCGTAGCGTGGGCTGCAATCTCAAAGATGCGCCCCTGTGTTGCGCCACTGATAGTCAGGCTCTTGTGCGACATACCCTGTAGGGTAACGCTGTGTTGACAGATAAGCGGGGTCTCAAGCGTAATCGTCCCACTGACGGCAATCAGGATGGTGGCATTGTCGGGGGCCATTGTGAGGGCCTCACGCAATGAACCAGCACCAGCCGCAGCAGTAGACGAAACGATGAACATGATTCTTCCTTACGGATTGTATCAGTGTGTGATTGGCTGGATCTAGGGCTGCATAACTGACTGCATGAGTTGCACTCCAGCGTGCACAACCCATGCAGCTCCGTCAGTCCTCCGCGACATGGCGGTGATGTGCGGCGGCTCTTATGCGGCGACTTCGGTGGCCATTGCCCGCAGCATCCACGCCGTCTTCTCGCTTTGTTCCATCAAGCCCGTGAGGAAATCGGCTGTGCCCTGATCGTGGTACTGCTCGACACAGGCATCTACGTCGGCACGCAGTTGGCGGATAATCTGCTCATAGTCGGTGAGGAGATTTTGCACCATCGTGATCGCATTGGGATAGCTACCGGGGTGCTCGCTAAGGGTGGTGAATTCGCTGAACTCTTCGAGCGTGCCAATAGCGTAGGGGCCAATGGCGCGAATGCGTTCGGCGGTATCGTCAATCACGGTTTCGAGGGCGGTGTACTGCGCCTCAAACATGTCGTGCAGGGTCTGAAAGTGCATCCCTGTTACGTTCCAGTGGTAGTTGCGGGTTTTGGTATAGAGGACATAGGCATCAGCAAGGACACGGCGCAGAATTGTGTGGACCCCATCACTCTGTTCTTGGGTCAATCCAATGTTTGTATTCACAGATTTCTTGCTCCTTTCGGGGATGCTTGCTCTAGCTTTATCGCCTATAGTCAGTCGGATGCCAGCGTGTTCGTGACCTCCTGTACGTTGCACATATCCTATTATAACAAACTCTGGCCGAGAATTTGAGGCGATTTGCGTGAATAGGGCTGCTGTGGCACGGCGGGGATCAGGAACACCCTGATCCCCGTGCAGTACTGAACGCTGGTGACCCTAGCGAGTGAAGGGTTGCGGTTCTGGTACTGTTGCCTCATCCAGATCGCCACTTGCTGGATCAACACCCGTCGTAATCGTGCCATCCGCCAGCCCAGCTTTGATCTCCTCTAAGCGGGCCACCACTGCTGCCGGAATTTGATCCTCAGTATCATGGAAGGGCGCGTAGCTGATCCCACCATTTTCGACGGTCAGGATGTAGTTGCCATTGCCTGTGAAGCGACCGTTGGCGATGGCGATGATTTGATCGTATACGCCGACGTTAACGCTCTTGAGGGCACTGCTGATCAGCCGATTGGCACCGGGTGAAGTCCCGCCACCAAAGGTGGTGAAGTACTCATCCTGATCTACGCCAATCACGAATACGCCCTGTTCGGCGGCGGCTTTGATTGCGCCGCTGCCGGTCGGCCCACCGGCTCCAAAGATAATGTCTGCGCCTTCGCCGATAAACTGATTAGCGACACTTGCGCCGGTTGCCGGATCGCTGAAGGAGGGGATGTATGTCCCCAACACTTGGGCATTGGGGTTGACGAAGGCTACGCCGTTTTCATAGCCGACGCGGAAGCGTTTCACGGGCGGAATATCAATCCCGCCAATAAAGCCCACGATGCCCGTTTCGGTGAGCATGCCCGCTAGCGTGCCAACGAGGAAGCCCGCTTGGTCTTCACGGAACTGTACGCCGATCAGATTAGGGAGTTCCCGATCTCCAGCGAAATCCTGATCTACGCCGATGAAGAAGACCTCGGGGTTGGCTTTAGCGGCGGCATAGGTGGCATCGGCAATCAAGAAGCCCACCGTCACAATCACGTTGAAGCCTTCTTCGAGCAAGGTTTCCAGATTGATGGCATAATCGGCTTGGTTCTGGGTTTCGATGAAGCGATACTCCACGCCCAATTCTTTGGAGGCTTTGAGTGCTCCTTCGTGAGCGAATTGGTTAAATGTACCATCATTGACGCGGCCGATGTCGGTCACGAGGCCAATGCGAAGTTCAGGAGCGTCTGTGCTGGCGGCCGGCTCTTCATTGGGATCGAATGGATTGGGGGCGGGGATTGTTGCCGGATCAAGATCGCCCGTTGCCGGATCAACGCCAGTTGTTAGGCGACCATCCGCGAGCATCTGGCGGATGCTTTCGAGGCGGGCTTTGGCGGCGGCTGGGATTTCATCTTCGGTGTCGTGGAAGGGCGCATAGCCAATGCCCTCGTTGGCGACATTGAGGATGAAATCGCGGTTGCCCTGAAACTTGCCGTTCACAACATCTTTGACCATCTCGTATACGCCGACATCTACGCGCTTGATTGCGCTCGTCAGCAGGCGATCCGCACCGGGCGTGGTTCCGCCACCAAAGGTGGTGAAGTATTCATCCTGATCCACACCAATTACATATACGCCTTTCTCGGCCGCAGCACGAATTGCGCCACTCCCGGTCGGGCCCCCTGCACCCATGATCACGTCCGCCCCTTCCCCGATGAACTGATTGGCGGTGCTTGCGCCAGCCGCTGGATCGGTGAAGGAGGGGATGTACGTGCCGAGCGAGGTGGCATCTGGGTTGACGTAGGCGACGGCGTTGTCGAAGGCGTTGCGGAAGCGTTTCACGGGGGGGATGTCAATGCCTGCGACAACCCCAACGATGCCGGTTTCGGTCATCATGCCTGCGAGTGCACCCGCTAAGAAGCCGCCTTCGTCTTCGCGGAACTGCAAGCCGACAAGGTTGGGCAGGGCCCGATCTCCGGTGAACGATTGGTCAATCCCGATGAAGATGACATCTGGGTTTTGTTTCGCATACTCATAGGTAGCATCGGCGATCAAGAAGCCCACCGTCACAATCACGTTGAAGCCTTCATCTATAAGCGTGCTGAGGTTGTTCGTATAATCGGCTTGGTTTTGGGTTTCGATAAAGCGATAGTCTAGCCCGAATTCTTTGGAGGCTTTGACTGCGCCTTCGTGTGCGAATTGGTTGAATGTGCCATCATTGACACGCCCGATGTCGGTCACGAGTCCAAGCTTGATTTCGCCATCAATGGTGGCGGTAGCTTCACCCGTGCCGCTTGCGGGCGGGGTCGTTGCGGCTGGGGCTTCGGTGGCTGCGGGTGCGGCTGGGGCTTCGGTGGCTGCGGGTGCGGTTGGGGCTTCGGTGGCTGCGGGTGCGGTTGGGGCAGGGGCTGCGCCGCCGCCACAGGCGGCCAGCAGTGGCAGCAGAAGCACTAGGAGCAATACAAATGAGCGTACTTTCATACATCCTCCTTACAGGTAGCGAATAACAAACCATCTCTACACGGAAACATCGTCTATTGTAAATGGAGTCTTGCTGAGTATCAACTCATAGTATACTAACACTGCACGTTTAGCAAACAGCAGAGTGTACAGAGTTTGCGGCCGTTCGATTAGAATGAGCCAGCACTGATAGAACATACGCGCCTATGCCAGACCTTTTCCAGATTGTTGCCTGCGATCCGGCGAGCCGTGCACGGGCAGGGGTGGTGCATACCGCACACGGCAGCGTTGAAACGCCGATCTTTATGCCCGTCGGCACTCGCGGCACAGTCAAAGCTCTCAGCCCCGAAGAGGTGCGGACGCATCGCGGGCAGATCATTCTGGGCAATACCTACCATCTTTATCTGTTGCCGGGCCATGAGTTGATTGCACGGCGCGGGGGCTTGCACCGCTTTATGCACTGGGATGGGCCAATCTTGACGGATAGTGGCGGCTTCCAAGTATTCTCCCTGATCTATGGGGCGATTGCCGATGAGATCAAAGGCCGCCGCCCGCAGCACGGCGATCTGAAGCCGAATATGGTCAAGGTAACGGACGATGGCGTGCTGTTTCGTTCGTATATAGATGGCTCTGAGCATCTGTTTACACCAGAGCGTAGCATCGAGATTCAGCACCAGCTCGGCGCAGATATTATCCTGTGCTTCGATGAGCTGCCCCCCTTTCGGGCGGGCTATGAGTATACCGCCCGCAGCATGCGCGAGCGCACGCACCGGTGGGAGCAACGCTGCCTGAGCTACCACCAGCAGCGTTACCCGCCCCACCCCCCACACACGGGCGATGAGCCGTTGCCGCAAGCCCTATTCGGGATTGTGCATGGCGGGGTGTTTCCTGACCTGCGCCGCGAGAGTGCCGAGCTACTTGGCAGCATGCCCTTCGATGGGCTATGTATCGGTGGCTCGCTCGGAGCGAGTAAAGCGCAGATGTACGACGTGGTGGATATGACTGTGCCCTACATGCCTGACAACCGCGCCCGCCACCTGCTAGGTGTGGGCGACGTGGATGACCTGATCGAGGGTACGGCACGCGGCATAGACATGTTTGATTGTGTCAGCCCGACACGACTAGGGCGGCACGGCACGGCACTGGTGCGTGATCGGGAGCGCAACTGGAAGCTGAACGTGACTAATGCTGCACTGCGCGAGGATGATGGGCCGTTGGATGCATGGTGCGATTGCTACACCTGCCAACACTACTCGCGGGCGTATATTCACTACCTGTTCCGGGCAAAGGAGCTATTCGGGATTCGCCTTGTCAGTCTGCACAATGTCGCCTTCCTGCTCAAGCTGACGAGCGAGATGCGTGCTAGCATTATTGCGGGCAGCTTCACCGATTTCTATGCCGCGTGGCTGGGGCGGGCGTGGGGTTAAGCGTTAGCCCCTATTGATCCCCCCCTCTGCGCTACCGCCGCCGCAGATGCTCTGGGATGAGGTGGGCGGGCAGATGTGGAGTTGCGCCGTGCTGCACCAACACGAACTTGGTGTGGACAGCTAGCTCGGTCATACTTGTATTCGGAACCCGCCCGTATTTGCTCCATGCCACATCCGTATCTTGATCGAGCCAGTGTGCCAAGGCGGTTGCGATAACACCGAGATGGGCCGTCACGAGGATCGTTTGGCCCGCATACGTATCGAGAATATCGTGCAGAGCTGTCACGACCCGATCCACAAAGATCGGCATCGCTTCGGCCCCGTGCGTCTCGACAATATCGCCCGCTTGCAGTGCGGCTTGTAACACTGCTTCGGGCTGATCCTCCAGCCTGCCCAAGCCAAATTCGCGTAGCCCGCGATGGTGTTCCACCGCTAGCCCCAGCGCATCGCCCAGCATGATGGCGGTTTGGTGGGCGCGGCGCAAGGGGCTACTTACCAGCTGATCTATCGCAGCATCGTGCTGGCGCAGCCACGCGGCCAAGTGTGCGGCTTGTTGCACGCCAAGCGGCGAGAGCGGATCATCAGCCCATCCCTGCACACGCTGGTCGGCGTTTGCCGTAGATTGCCCGTGCCGCACGAGGATCAAGCGCGTCGGCTGTTTTACAATCATGGTGGCTCACTCAGGATGCTGAGGCATCCTTATTGGCGGATCACATCGGATGGACTGACCCCGATGATATGTGCGCCGGAGTCAACATAAATCACATCCCCTGTCACGGCCGAGGACATATCGCTACACAGCCAGAGAGCCGTCTTGCCCACATCCTCAATCGTGACATTGCGGCGTAGGGGGGCCCGCTCGGCAAATTGGCGGTGCAGCTCGCGGAAGCCCGCAATGCCACTCGCGGCAAGGGTTCGCACGGGGCCCGCACTGATCGCATTGACCCGCACGCCGCGTGGGCCTAAATCGGCAGCGAGGTAACGCACGCTTGCTTCAAGGGCCGCTTTGGCAACACCCATCACATTGTAGTTGGGCACCACTTGGCGCGAGGCGTGGTAGGTCAAGGTAATGATGGATGCGCCGGGCGCGAGCAGATCATCGGCAGCTTTGACGAGAGCTGTGAGTGAGTAAACGCTAATCTCCATTGCTGTGAGGAAGCCTTCGCGGGTCGTGCGTAGGTAAGAGCCATTCAGCTCATCGCGGTTGGCAAAGGCGATGGAGTGGACGAGAATGTCAATCTGCCCAAAGACATCGCGCACACGCCCCATCAAGGCTTCGATCTGTTCATCGCTGCCGACATCACACGGCTCAATCAAGGCTGCGCTGACACTCTCGGCGAGCGGGCGCACGCGCCGCTCCAAAGCCTCGCCCACATAGGTAAAGCCGAGCTGTGCGCCTTCACTGTACAGAGCGCGGGCAATCCCCCACGCCATCGAGTTTTCATTGGCTACGCCCATAATCAGAGCTTTCTTGCCATTGAGTAGACCCATTGCCATTCTCCTTCCCCATACTGCCTGAAGAATCCCGAAAATACTGCTTGCGCGTGTAGTGTACCACAGGTGACAGCGGCGAGGTATCAGGGAGCGGGGCGGGAATCCGCTGCTGGCTTGCCGATCCGTATCTCCCCGCTCTCTTGCACCAATTTCCTAGCGGATGTTCAGATTGAAGTCTACATGCTCCCACGTTGGGCTAGGAATGACCTCTGCCTGAATCTGACCCTCCTCTGCGGCTTGGAGGACCGTCTCAATCTCAGTCCCGCTCAAATCCTGATTGGGGATGACATCCACTGCGCCGGTGAGCAGCTGCGCGACGGCTTGGGTGGCATTGGGGATGAACTCGATGATGAAGTTCTTGATCGGCACTTCGCCTAGATAGAAGTAGGGATTGGCTTCGAGGATCATGCGCTGACCCTTCTCCCAACTCACCACGCGGTAGGGGCCATCGCTGAGGGGGCGTTCGGCCACTTCCTCAAGGGTGGCCCATTCACTAGCTGGCACGTCGGCGAGCCTGCGCCCATCGGCAAGCACCTGATGCGATGGATAGGCCGCAAGACTGAAAACCGAATACAACGACCAGAGTGCGCCGGGGAGGTAGGTGATGCGGTAGCTTGTATCGCTCAGGAACTCGACTTGCTCTTGCGATTCGCACACTGTATAGGTCACTGCGCCGGAAGTCTTATCGCAACTGATCCGATGCCCAAGCTCATAATCGGCTTGCTTGCGTGGTTCGCCATCTTCCCACGTGATTCCCTCGACGTGCTCAAACGTGACAACAAGCTGGTTCATTGTCACAGTACCGTCTTCATAGGTGATGGTCTTGCCATCAGCGGTTTGGATTTCGACTCCCGGCGCAAGCTCAACCGCCGTGCCGGAGGTATCCCAGACCATGTCTCCTGCACTGACTTCGACTTCGTTCAGTACGGCTCCACCATTGTCGAGCGAGGGCAGCCGAGTCAAGCCGACGGGCTGATAGTCGTAGCTATAGCTTGTCGCAGCAACGGCCCCGATGAGGTAGGTGATATTGACGGCCGTTGCCTGCGAGTTCACGAGGGTAAAGAGGGTTTCTGGCTCTTGGGTCATGGCCACCACGACCGTATCGCCGCCATCGGTCAGCTGCCACTCGTAGGCATTGGCAAAGACATATTCAGTGGGGTCGGGGCGGAAGTTTTCAAGGCGCGTGCTAGCGGCAGCCACCCCCAGCCGATTGAACAGGGGCAGGCTGACCATATCGCGGGTGAACTCCTCCTGCACGATGATGTATTGCTGCGCCCGCACATCGCGGTCAATCGCATTGTTGGCGGCAATGATTGCTTGGCTGGCTCGCTCGTTGCACCAGCCCATATAGTTTTGCCCCTCCCAATTGTTAGCAGGTGAGGGGATTTGATCGCAAGCATACAGTGTGCGCCCTTTCGGATCAGCATCACCGACCCATGCGAATGCGGCCAATTCAAAATCGCGCCGCGAAAGCCCAGTATTCTGCCCGAAGACGAATGAACCGGGCGCGTGGGTACGAATGATCTGAATACCGCAGTTCTCCAGCAGTTGCTGTTCCATCACGGCCGCCCATGTTTGGCGGAATTGGGCATCGGTGGTGAGGAACTTAAGCGAGAGGCTTTCGCCATCCGCGTTTGTGCGTGGCACGCCTGCGCCGTTGTTCGTCCAGCCAGCCTCAGTCAGCAGCTGATCGCCGCGCTCAGGATCGAAGGGATAGAGCGTTAAGCCGGCTCCATCAGGTGGAAAGGCCCAGTGGTCGCGGGTCAAGAAGGTATCCATGAGCAGTCCTTCCTGTTGCTCTGGCGAGAGGTAGGGATAGACTGACTCAATCAGTTCAAGGCGATTGATGCAGTGGGCAATCGCTTGGCGCACGCGCACATCACTGAGGATCGGGTGCGGGGTGGAGTAGGGCAGCGTGCCTTCGGCGGCGGGTTGCTCGGTGGCTGCTTCTGTCTCAGCGGCGGTAGCGGCGGTCGGCGTTTCGCCCGGCTCTGGCGTGGCCACCACGATTTGTGGCTCGGCAGTGACTACGACCGTCTCTTGGATGACTTCGGGGGCAGCCGGAGCTGCGCCGCACGCCGCAATGATCGGCAGCACGAGGGCAACGATCAGGAGGCGGGCCATGGGTGAGAATTTGGGTTGCATAAGCTCTTCCTTGTCTTGGTTCTTACGTTCTGTATCCGTAACCGGTAGGTATAGAGAATATGGTACCATGAAATTCCGCGCTTGCACCTTCGGCTATAATGGAGATGATACTCTGGAACCAAGCTAAATTGGCAGGGGCGAACATGCAGCACAGACTCCGATGGTGTGGCTGGTGGTGTGGGCTGGTAGTTCTTTGCGTCGGGCTAGGCGTGGTGGGGCTGCCGCGTGCTACAGCGCAAGAATTGGCCAGTGTCAACCCCGCACAGATCACGATCAATGCCTACAACAATGAGGTGATTATCCGCAATCTCCGCATCCAGTTGCCCGGCTCTGCGGCTGGTCTAGAGCTTGTCCCCTCCGATCTGCTGCGGGCGAGCGATGGGCGGGCGATCCCCGCGCAGCAGATCAGCGTCACGCTCGACAACAGCGCGGCAGTCCCGCGCATATCCGGCGGGGGCGGCACGTTGGTTGCCAGCGTGCTCCAGATTGATCTGCGTGGGGCTGCGAGCGGCGAATTTACGGGCGAGTTGCTGGTGCGCCACGCGCAAGGCACGCTGCTCATTCCGCTCACGGTGCGCGTCAAGCATACGTGGGAGCTGCCCCTGCTGGCTCTGCTGGGCGGCTTGGTGGCGGGCATCGGGCTGACAACCTACCGCGCCCAAGTGCAGCCGCTCGATGAACTCTCCGCCCGCCTCAAGCCGCTGGTGGCTGCAACCGATCCGACGACCCAGCCGCCGATGCCGGAGCCGTTCCGCGCCGCCTTGAATGAACACATCTTCGATGTGACCGCCGCCTTGAATGGGCGCGATCTCGGCACAGCTCGCACCGCACTTGCCACCGCTGAGGGGGTGTATGCCCAGTGGCGCAAGCAGCGTGAGGCGTGGCAGCAGCAGTTCGATCATCTGGATGCGCTGCGGCAGACACTCACGGCAAGCTCGCTCACCAAGCAGGCTCAGCAGCAATTCGCGCATCAGATTGCCGAACTGGAACGCACCGCGCCGCATGCGAGCAGTATCGGCGACTTTGCCAAGCAGGTTGGGCAACTGCAACTGCTCGCCCAGAGCTACCTTGATCAGCGTACCGCCCTGCAACAGCTCGCGGCACAGGTGGGCACATTGACCAATCCGGCGACACAGGAGCAGTGGAGTAGGACTGTGCGTGCGCTGCAAGCCGAACACGCTGCACTGCCGCTCGATCCAAAAGCGATAGAACAGCATACCGTCTTTGCCACTAAAGTGCTCGCTCAACGCGATCAGCTTGAGCAGGTGCTGCTTGCTGAGCAGGAAGAGCGGCGCACGCGCTCATTGGAAGCAGAGTCGTTTGAATTAGCTGGATCAGTACCCAAAGCACCTGCGATGCCGTTACCGAGCATCGAGCTGCCGCCGTTGCCGTTTCTAGAAGCTGTGGGCAGCAACCCGTCGCGCAGTGCCCGCCAAGCGACATGGCGGCTGTGGCTCGCGTTTCTGCTAGGCTATGGCGTGGTGTTAGTGCTGCTGGCAGCGGGTGGCTTTGCCGAACTGTATGCCAAGAATGCCGTCTTTGGCGCAAACGGCTGGGCCGATTACCTTGCCCTGATGGCGTGGGGCTTCGGTGCAGAAACCAGCCGCGTAGCGATTACGGGCAGGGCGGGGGGTATCCCTAGCTTCAACCGCAGCAGTGATCCACCTAGTCCCTGATCCGTTTACCCTAATCCGATTACCGTCCGTCACTGTGGGTGGGCAGGAGTTCATCCGAGCATAATCAATGCTAATGCAAGGACAACGATGATATATCAGTTCCCTGAGGGCTTCGTATGGGGCGCAGCGACTTCTGCCTATCAGATTGAAGGCGCGTGGCAAGCCGATGGCAAGGGCGTTTCGATCTGGGATGAATTTAGCCACACGCCCGGGCGCATTGCCGATGGTAGTACCGGCGATGTAGCCTGCGATCACTACCGCCATTGGCGCGAGGACATCGCCCTGATGCAGCAACTCGGCTTGCGGGCCTACCGCTTCTCGATCAACTGGACGCGCATTTTTCCACAGGGCACGGGCAGTGTCAACCAAGCCGGGCTGGATTTCTACAGCCGCCTTGTAGAAGAATTGCTTGCAGCAGGGATCACGCCGTTCGTCACGCTCTATCACTGGGATTTGCCGCAGGCGTTGCAAGCCTCTGGGGGCTGGGCTAGCCGTGCGACAGTTGCCGCCTTTACCAATTTTGCCGATACGGTGGTGCGCCATTTAGGAGATCGGGTGCAGCATTGGATCACGATCAATGAGCCGTGGGTGATTAGCGTGCTGGGCCATGCGTGGGGCATCCATGCCCCCGGCCAGCAGGATTGGCGCACCGCCCTGACTGTCGCGCATCACTTGTTGTTGGCACACGGGCAGACGGTGCCCGCGCTGCGTGCCACGCGCAGCGATGCACAGGTGGGCATCACGCTCAATCTCAGCCCGTGTATGCCGGCCTCGCCGAGTGCCGCCGATTACACGGCCTATCGCCACTTCGACGGTAGCCTGAATCGCTGGTTTCTGGATGCGCTGTATCGCCAAAGTTACCCCGCCGATGTGCTGCACGATGCGATGCAGGCGGGCTACCTGACTGCACCGGAGCTGCCGTTTGCGTTGCCGGGCGATCTCCAACAGATCAGCGTACCGACGGATTTCTTGGGGATCAACTACTACACCCGCCACATTGCCCGCAGTACCGCCATGCCTGAAACTGATAACCTGCCCGCCACCGTGATCCCTGCCCCGCCGAGCGAACATACCGATATGGGCTGGGAGGTGTATCCGCAGGGTCTCGCCGAAACGCTGTTGCAGGTGCATCTCGGCTACCGCCCACCGCGCATTTACATCACCGAGAACGGAGCCAGCTACGGCGATAGGCCCGATGCGGCAGGCGTAGTCAACGATACGCGCCGGATCGTGTATCTGCATCAGCACCTCCAAGCGGCACATCACGCGCTCAGCTTGGGCGTGCCGCTTGCGGGCTACTTCGCGTGGTCGCTCATGGACAACTTCGAGTGGGATCGGGGCTATGCCCAACGCTTCGGCTTGATCTATGTAGATTACGCTTCACAACAGCGTATCCCCAAAGCGAGTGCGGCGTGGTATCGGCAGGTGATTGCCGCAAACGCTGTGCCAGAGGGGTAACTGGGAGGTAGGGGTGGCGGGCGCACTGCAACAGCTCACCGATAATCTCTTGGGCTTGCTGTTCCCAGATCGCTGCATTGGCTGTCGGCGCGTGGGGGCGTTGCTGTGCAGTGCGTGTGCCGCACAGTTGCCGCGCTATCCGGCGCAGGTGTTGCTCTCGCTGCCTGCGCCCATGCCGCCCTACCTGCGCGAGGTGCGCGTGGTCTACACCTATCAGGGCGTGCTACGGCAAGCGGTGCATGCGCTGAAATACGAAGGGCAGCGGCGCATGGCCCTGCCGCTTGGGGCCTTGCTCGCGGCGTATCTGCACGAGCAGCCTCTGCCTGCTGATGCGATCATCCCAGTGCCACTGCACACGCATCGGCTCCGGCAGCGTGGCTTCAATCAAAGCGCACTACTAGGGCGCGTACTAGCGGAGAGTATGCACATCCCGCTGGTGACTGGGCGGCTCGAACGTCAGCGCGATACACCCTCGCAGGTGGGGTTGAATATGTGGCAACGCCAAGCGAATATGCATGCGGCGTTTGTGTGGCGCGGCACGGCGGCAGCCCCCGCACGGGTGCTGCTGTTGGATGATGTGCTGACAACCGGCGCAACAACGCATGCGTGTGCGGAAGTGCTGCATGCGGCAGGCGTGCGGGAGGTGCGGGTGCTGGCTCTCGCACGTAGCGTGCTCAGCGAGTGAGGGCGAGCGGGATAGATTTCACCCCGCTTATGGCTCCGATGAGTGTAACTTGGGCGTGTATACGCGCAAGAGGGTGATCGCGGCGAGAGCCAAGCCTAAGCCAATGATCGTTTCGAGGGTGCGTTCCTGTCCGGTGACAAACGGATCGCCGCCGAGCAAGCCAGTGAACCAGATCAGCGCGAAGGTGAGAAAAGCGGTGAAGATGGCATAGTTGATGCCCAGCGTTGCGCCCATGCCAAAGGCGATCACGGCAATCATGGCCAGTTGCAGGAGCGGGAGACTGATCAGCGTAAAGAGCCACACCCCTACGATTGCGCCCAGTGCCGTGCCGATGCTACGGGAAATGCCACGTGCCAGCGTTTGATCAAATGCGGGGCGAATGATCACAAGTGTAGCAATCGCTGCCCAGAAGGGGTGCGCCGCAAAGAAGATGGTGCCGATCCAGTAGGCGAGCGCAACTGCGGCCGCCCGCAGCAAGGTAAAGTGGAGTACTAGCGATTGCGGCGAGAGTTCGTGCCGCATTGCTCTGCTGGTTTCGCTGAGTGGATTCTCAGCTCTGATTGGGATCGGTCCTTCAGGATCGGGCGCGAGCTGCCCGCGCAGCAGCCACAACACCATTGCGACCACGCCACTGCCGAAGAGGAAGCCGAGTGCCATTTCGCCGAGTGTGAGCCGATCTGAGATGGATAGCACGATAAGCAGCCACACATTGAGCTTAAGCCCAGTTTGGGCGGCGGGTACGCCAGCCGCAAACAGGAAGCCGCACATCCACGTGATCAGAAACACGAAGGTTACGGTAAACCAGATTTGGTCGAAGATAACCACCAACGTGGCAATTGAGGACAGCAACGCACCGCCGATTGCAAAGGCACTCGCAATTGGCGCACGAGCGGTATGTTCCCAGCCGAGTGTGGCCATCAGGGTCAAGAGTGCGCTATAGGTGATCACGATGCCCAAGCCACCGAGAAGCACACCTAGCCCCAGCATCAGGATGACAACGAGCGCGGCGGCGGTTCCACGCTTGAGGCTGAAGGCTTGCCAATTGAAGTCGCTGCTCTGGGTCAGCATCATTGCTCCTGTGCCAGTGGGTGCGGCTGCCACGTCAGCAAGCGCATACCGTAGAGGGTCACTAGCAGTGACGCGCCCATATCTGCTAAGACAGCGAGCCACAAGCTCCCCATACCAAGTAGCACTAGGATCAGGAAAATCAGCTTTGAGCCAAGTGCGAAGACAATATTGGCGTGGATCGTCCGCATAGTAGCATGGCTCAGGCGCACGGCAAACGGCAATAGGCGCAGGTCGTCGCGCATCAGCACCACGTCGGCGGTTTCCATTGCCTGCGCCGTGCCGCCGGCCTGCCCCCCCATTGCAATGCTTACATCGGCGGCAGCAAGGGCGGGCGCATCGTTGATGCCATCGCCGACCATCGCTACTGTACCGTATTGGGCTTGCAACGCCCGTACCTGCGCCACTTTGGCTTCCGGCAGCAGCTCGGCGTGAATTTCCGTGACCCCAACAGCTGCGCCAATCTGTTCGGCAGTGTAGCGGTTATCGCCGGTCAGCATCACTAGATGTGCTACACCGGCCTGCTTTAGTTCAGCGAGCGCGGCGGCACTGCTAGGGCGCACCGTATCAGCCAGCGTGATGGTTCCCCGATAGTGCCGATCTACGCTAACCAGTACCGGCGTATAGCCTGCGGCAGCATCGGCATGGGCGGCGGTACACTGTGCGGGTGGGTGCAAGATGGGCTGGTCAGGTTGCTCAAAGGCGCGGTGGCTACCGAGCAGAACCTGCTGCCCCTGCACCTCGCCGATGACCCCCTGCCCGACCAATGCAGTGACGTGTGCGGCAGGCGGGTAGCGCGTAAGCAGATTGCGCTCGCTTGCGGCCGCCACAATCGCCCGCCCTAGCGCGTGTTCGCTCCGCTGCTCGACAGCACTTGCTAGAGCCAGCAGGTCATCACAGGCGGGGCACGGCTCTGGTGCAGTGAACAGGCGGGGCGCAGGGCAGGTGCTTGCGTAGGTTTGGATCACGGTAGGCTGGCCGCGTGTCAGTGTGCCAGTTTTGTCAAACGCAATCGCCTGCACACGGTTGAGTGTCTCAATATGCACGCCGCCCTTGAACAGGATGCCACGCCGTGCCGCGTTGCTGATCGCACTGACAAGGCTAACGGGCGTGCTAATTACGAGGGCACACGGGCACGCGACTACCAGCAACGCCAGCGCACGGTAGAACCAGCCCTGTGTGCCGTCGGGCGCGTTCCAGAAGGGCTGCCCCAGCACGAGAGGCGGTACACTGCCAATCAGTACCGCGAGCAAAACAACAAGCGGCGTGTAGGAGTGGGCAAACTGATCTATGAAGCGTTGGATCGGGGCGCGTTGCTCCTGCGCCTGCTCCACCATACGGATCAGGCGACTGATGGTATTATCGGTGGCGTGGTGGGTCACTTTGATCTCCAGCGCACCGGCTCCATTGATGCTGCTGGCAAAGACGCTATCGCCAATGGCTTTGTCGAGCATCCGGCTTTCACCGGTAATCGGAGCTTGGTCTACACTGGATGATCCCGCTACGATGCACCCATCCATTGGGATTCGTTCACCGGGGCGCACAAGGATTACGTCGCCGATCTGCAAGGCGGCAATTGGTACGACACGTTCACGTGGGGATGCAGATGAGCTGCACGTGTCACCGCACGTACTAGTGCACATGTCCGTGCATGTCTCGTTGCAGTTGTGATCGGCGGTGGGTGGATCGGCAAGCGGGGCCGGCCGCAGCAGCGTTGCCGTGCTGGGCATCACCGCCATGAGGCTCTGGAGCGAGTTCCGGGCACGGTTGCCGGTGTAGCCTTCCAGTGCTTCGCCGAGCGCAAAGAGGACCATCACCATCCCGGCTTCGGTGTAGGCTCCGATCAGTACCGCGCCGAGTGCTGCGAGCGTCATGAGCAGATTGATCGTGATCGCCCGATTATACCAGAGCGCACGCCACGCATGCTGGGCGATAGGCACACCGACGCAGAGCAGGGCCGCCAGCGCAGCAAGGTTGAGCAGGGGATGCTCATAGCCGAGCAGTTCGTGGAGGATGATGCTGGGCAAGATGAGGACTGCGCCCAGCAGGGCGCAGCGGGTGCTGGTGCGCTGCCACAGAAACGCCCAGAATGAGCGAGCGGGTGGGGCAGGCGGCGTAGGCAGATCGTGCGCGTCAAGAGCGGTGATGCTGTAGCCGAGCGCACGCACCCGCTCTTGCACGCGGGCGGGGTCTACTGTGCCACTGACATACAGCTTCTCGCTGGTGAAGTGCAATTCGCAAGTGGTAACGCCGGGCATGGATTGCACGCCCTGCTCAATCGTGCGGGCACAGCTGGCACAGTCCATGCCCCGCACTGTAAAGGCGTGGCGGGAGGGCTTGGTCATACTTTGGTTCGGTCCTTCTCTATCAGGCGCAGAGCGGCGGTGCAGGTGCGCTGCTACGCCGCCGCTTTGCGCGTCAATGCTGCTGCGCGTGACCTACGTTGCTGGCCAGATTGATCGGCAGATTGTGTGCGCCCATCTCAATCACTTGGCTATCAATCCGTTCGGCGGGGCTAGGCGGATGCAGGCGTAGATTCTCGCCATCCGGCTGGAGTTCGCGGGCGCGGTAGTTATCGCGGAGGTAGCGATCCAGCATCACGTCGCGGACAAAGCGCAACAGCATCGGGTCTTGGAGCGGGAACACGACTTCGACGCGCCGATCAAGGTTGCGCTGCATCAAGTCGGCACTGCCCATATAAATCTCTTCATGCCCATTATTGTGGAAGTAATAGATACGGTGATGCTCAAGGAACGGCCCAATGATGCTCCGCACGCGGATGTTTTCACTCAGCTCTGGCACGCCAGCGCGGAGGCAGCACATGCCGCGAATAATCAGGTCTACTTGAACACCAGCTTGGGATGCTTCGTAGAGTAGGTCAATCATGCCCGGATCAATCAAGGCATTGCACTTGAAGATCAGCTGACCATTGCCGTGCTGCTGATGTAACCCAATCTCACGCCGGATCAGCTCGGTGAGCCGGTCGCGCAGAGTGACGGGGGCAACTAGCAGTTTGCGGTAGCTGCGCTGGCGGCTGTAGCCGGTCAGGACATTAAATAGCTCCGAGACATCTGCGCCCATCTGCGGGTTGCAGGTCAGCAAGCCGGTATCGGTGTAGAGGCGGGCGGTCGAGGCGTTGTAGTTGCCGGTTCCAAGATGGAGGTAGCGCACGATCTGGTCGCCTTCTTTGCGGACGACAAGCGCAACTTTGGCATGCACCTTCAGGCCCGGCAAGCCGTACACAACATGCACGCCCGCGTGTTCAAGAGCGCGGGCCCATGTGATGTTGTTCTCCTCATCGAAGCGAGCTTTCAGTTCCACCAGCACGGTCACCTGCTTGCCTTGTTCGCGGGCGTGCATCAAGGCGGCGACGATAGGCGAATTGCGCCCGACGCGGTAGAGTGTCTGCTTGATTGCGAGGACGTGGGGATCATCGGCAGCGGATTGGATGAAGTTGACGACGGGGGCAAAGGTATCGTAGGGATGGTGCAGCAGAATGTCTTGTTGGCGAATGGCGGCAAACATATCGGGTGCGCTCTGCAACATCGCTGGAACCCCAGCAAAGATCGGCGTGTCCTTGAGATCGGGGCGATCTATCCCCATCAGCTGCATCATATCGCTTAAGCCTAATGGCCCGCGCACGCTGTAGACATCATCGGCGGTGAGCTTGAGGTTGCGGAGGAGCAGATCGAGGATGTGCGCGGGCATGCCCTCTTCGACCGCAAGCTGCACCACATCGCCGAAGCGGCGTTGGCGGATACTCTGCTCTATCGTCTGGAGCAGGTCATCGGCTTCGTCTTCTTCGATCTCGATGTCGGCATCGCGGATCACGCGGAATGGATGCACCTGCTCAATGTCGTAACCCGGAAAGAGGGCCGGTAGGTGGGCCGCAATGACTTGCTCAATCCAAACATAGGAGCTGTGCCGTTCGGCAGTCACGTCGCTCGTGGCGGGAATGGCACTCGGTAGTTGCACCAGTCGGGGGAGCACTTCAGGGACTTTGACTCGCGCAAACAGCGAGCCTTCGTCGCCGCGCACTTCTACGGCAAGGCTAAGGCTGAGGTTGGAGATGTGCGGGAACGGGTGACCGGGGTGATTGCTGGGATCGAAGGCAAGTGGGGTCAGCACGGGAAAGATGTACTGCTCAAAATACTCCTGCATGGTGTCGCGCTGATTGGGCGTGAGCTGATCGTAGTTGAGGATGTGAATACCTGCTGTATCAAGTGCAGGGATCAAGGTATCCATCAGCAAGTCACGTTTGCGGGCAATGATTGGCAGTAGGGCGCGGCGGATGGCGGCCAGCGTTTCAGCGGGGGTTTGTCCATCAATCGAGAGGGAGCGCACATTGGCGGCGATCTGCTGCTTGATCCCACTGACGCGGATCATAAAGAACTCATCGAGGTTGGAAGCAAAAATAGACAGAAACTTGACGCGCTCTAGCAGTGGGTTGCGTTCATCGTAGGCTTCTTCAAGCACGCGCTGGTTGAAGTCAATCCAGCTCAATTCGCGGCTCACGTAGCGGGCACTAGGGCTTGATGGGCGGGCGCAAGCATGAAAGGTACTGCGGTTCAAGGTCGGCGTGGGCATAGGCTCCTTCTCTCTGGTGTCTATCTTGGTATCCACATCAGCATAGCCGTAACATTGAGATAACTGTTGTGACCAGTTGTTGCCTGTATTGGGTGGGAGCATTGCTTACATGCCAAGTATACCACGCCTTGCTGGGCATAGTGCGAGCGAGGGAGCGTGTGGTAACCAAATGAAGTTGAGCAGGGCGCGGCTAGCCACGCTCTTGCAGCAGCATACCTTGCTGCTTGAAGCGGCAGTGGTTGCAATACACCACGCGGTAGCCCGCGAGCGTCGTGCGGTTGAGCGGGCGACCACAGTTGGGGCAGGTCTCCGGCAGGCTGGTATCGTGCGGGGTGGGCGGGTTCAAGGGGATGTCCGAGCGGTCAAGGCTGCCATTCCTCCGCACCAGAGCAGGCACAGCTCGGGGCTGGTTCGGTGGGCGATTGGTGTGGGCGGGCGCGGGACGGGGCGGGGGCGGCGGTGCAAACTGCCACAGCGTACTGAGATGCTCCACAAGCTGGGCATAATCGAGGGCACCGCGTGAATGGCGATCATATTCGTAAATCGTCTTGCCGGCCGCCGTTGCCTCCGAGAGACGGACATTGGTGCGGATTGGCTCCACGACTAAGGCTCCGTGCCGCTTTTGGAGATCATGCAGTAATGCTTGGGCCTGCCGCAGCCGCCCATCAAACATCGTTGGGACAATCACGCGCACGCTGCGGGTGCTATTCTTGAGGCGCAGCAGCTGCTTAAACAGTAAGTCTAGCCCCTTGAGCGAAAGTGGCTCAACGGTGGTGGGCACGAGCAGATCGCTACTGGCGGCAATGGCACTGGCACTCATCACCGTGAGCGAGCCGGGGGCATCAATGATGATGAAGTCATATTCCTGACGTGCTGGTGCAAGCACCGTTTCCAGTATGCGGATCCAGCCCGGTCGCTGGCCTAGCTCAGCCTGTACGGTGAGCAGGGCATCATCTGCTGCGAGGAGATCAAGGTTCGGGCGGGCCGCGGTTAGGCAATCGAGTGGGTTGGCTCGCTCCATCAACACACTATAGATCGTGCGCCGTGGCTGTAGTCCCAGTGCGGGCGCAAGGTTGCCTTGTGCATCTGTATCCACGAGCAATACCCGCGCACCTTTGAGAGCCAAGCCTGCACCAACATTCACAACGGTCGTTGTTTTGCCGATGCCGCCTTTGAGATTGGTCACGGCCACAATTCGCCCCACGTTGTTTACTCCTTTGCAGGGCTATCCAGCACTGTGATGTCAGTATAAAAGAATTACGATTATTGTCAAGTTTGCGGCATTCTAACCGCCACAAACTGTTCCAATTTGCACGGGTGGAGGTGGTGGTGGCAACCAGCTCCCCAAAATTGTTCACAGTATGGTAGGATGAACCTATGCGGAGATTATCATGTCGGCTACAACACTTGTGCGTGCTCCTCTATTGCCTGATTGGTGTCGGCTTGGGTTGGCTTGTCGGAGCCAGCGTGTTTGCTCCAGCGGCTGCGCCCGGGTTGGTCAGTGCCCAAGAAGCCGATCCGTCCCCCCTACCAGATGAGGGGCCGCTCCCGCCGCTCCCCGATCCGCCGATGCCGGAGCCGCCGACGCTGCCCCCCGATGGGCAGCTGCCCGTGCCGCCTACACCCGTGCCGCCTACACCTGTGCCGCCTACACCTGTGCTGCCCACGCCGGAGCCTGAGCCTCCGACTCGTGCCCCAAATATCAAGCCGGGCGAGATCGTTCAGCAGATTCCCACCGGTGAGCCGTCACCCGTGAGTGTGCCAACGCCGACCCCAACTGAGCCTGCTCCCGGCATTGTGCTGCCAGATGATTTCGCCCGCAATGAGGGTGTGCGGGTGAGTACCTGCCCAGATTTCCAGCCGATGCCGAACCCGCCGCGGTTCCTCTCGTTGCCGTTTCCCGCCGATCCGCACATGGTGATGTTTCAGGGCTGGCACTACACCGGCATAGATCGCCCGCACTGTGGCGTAGATTTCGGCAAGTGGGATCCAGAGCAAGGTTCGCAGGAGTTCCCCGTCCTTGCGGCCGCGGATGGTTACGCTTGCGCTGAGACTGGCGCAACCGATTGGGGCGGCTGTGTGGCTGGCTACGGCGGGCGGGTGCTGATCCGCCACGAAGTTGGTGGACGGATCATCTACACCTACTATGGTCACCTGCGCCTCATTGATCCGGCGATCCCAATTGGCAATCGTAATATCACGATTCCGGTGCGGCGCGGTCAGCTGCTTGGCTATGCGAGCAATACCGGCACTGGCGGCGGTGCGAATCACTTGCACTTCGGCGTTGCTAATCCGTGGTTTGGCTGGTTTGATCCGTATGACATTTGGCGCACCCGCGAATTCTATCCCGACCCGTTGCAGCAAAATGGCCTACTGGCAGGAACCAATCACTTCTGGATCAGCAACCCGCCGCAGCCCTTCTCGAGCAACGAGATTGATGCGGGCAGCTATCCAGCGATCTTTGCCCCCATCGGCACACCTACGCCAATCCCCTTTGTGGGCGCAGCCAGTGCATCGCTGGCAGCGGAGCGCATGGTTGCCGGAGTTGTTGATCTGGCCCAGTGGGTTGAGCTACCGCAGCGGGATTCGGGCGAGATCGAGGTCTGGATTGATGGGCGGCCGCGTGGGCGCACCCCGTATGGGCCTGTGCCGGAAGGGACGGGGAGTAGCTTTCGCTGGCTGTGGGACACAACCCAAGAGCGCAACGGGCCCCATACCGTGCTGATCCGTAGGCTTGGTGAGGATGGGAGCTTCGATCTGTTGCTGAAGGGGCGCGATGCAGCCGAAGGGGGGCAGTTGGTATCGGTGCAGAATCCTCGCGGCTTGGTGGATACACCCGCCCCACGCACAGTGTTGAGCGGGCAGCGCATCCCGATTACGGGGTGGGCGAATGTTGAGGGCAGCCAGATTAGCGCAGTTGAGATTTGGATTGATGGGGTGCGGCGCGGCGAAGCCACCTATGGACTCCCCGACCAGCGTGCTGGTGGCGATTTCGGCTTTGTGTGGGAATGGGATACCTCGAACGAAGCCGATGGGCGGCATACGCTGATTGTCAAGGTCTTCGCCGAAAATGGTGGCTTTGTCGAGCTACCCGGCACAGGCAGCAACGATCCGACTCGGACTGTGCATACGTTGACGCTCCGCAATCGTGGGCTACAATCGGCGTGGTTCCCGCGCTAGAGCTGTTCGACTTCAGCGATAAACCGCTCAGCCATGCGCTCTAGCTCGCGGTTGACGACTGTCTGCCACTCATCGGCTTCCTCATCTTCAAGCGCACCGCCGCCGTATTTCAGCTCCATCGCCAAATCCCACCCCTTCTTGAGGGCAAATTCTTCCAGCTCACGCTGGCGGCTAGGCTTCCACCGCCGTACCACGAAGTTGCGAAAGGCGTGCTCCATGCGCTTCGAGCCGTCGGGGTTCAGCGCGGGCACGGCAAGCCACGCCTCGTTGTCTTTCGGGTCTGGGCTACTGGCACTCGTGTAGTAAATCGTGCGGTGTGGGATCGAGTAGCGATACTCGCCGGGTCCTTCGTACTTAGCTGGGTTTGCCGCAATGGCTCCAATCAGCATTTTGGTGGTTAAGGTCACAGTCATTCCTCACACAATGCGCCCTCACTCAATGGTAGGGTACGTTCCTTTTCAAATACTCATTGTAGCACAAAGCCTTGAGCTAGGCTGCATCGGCGTGCGAGCCAGTGTTTGGCGGTGCTGATTGGGCTGGCTGGGTGGGCAGGTCGGGATGATCGGGCAGGGCAAACAGCACATGCGCCAAATGATGCACGGCCTCGCGGAATAATGCAGCCACATGGGCATCATCTACGGTGTAGAAGACATGGCTACCTTGCCGCCGATAGCGCACGATCCGGAGATCCCGCAGGCTGCGGAGATGGTGCGAAGCGGCCGAGGGGGAGATGCCCGCAATCTGGGCAAGGTCATTGACGTGATGCTCACGGCGGGTCAAGGCGTACACAATGCGGGCACGGGTGGGATCAGCAAGGGCTTGGAAGATCTGCGCGACCTGCACAGCGCATTCGGGGGTGAGCTGATCGGCTTCGAGCAGAGCTGTGACCGCTGCGGCTACGTGGCTATGGTAGGGGTGATCTTCTCCGTGTTTGGTCATAGGCTTGCAATTTTCGCTATCTGCGTATATACTCAGATGTAGTTATACTTGATTTCGCACCGCAAAGCAAATCGGTGCAAAGTCGTTGACATAACGGTGGCAGGGTAAATCTGGCACTGCTGTTGAGATTCTGTTGATCTTTTCAACTTTTTGCGGTACTATACCCACTGTGAATGGTAAGTGTGCGAAAGGTTGATGAAGCATGATCACGTCTCGTTGGGTTTCGGCAGTGCTTGGAGTCGTCTTGTTCCTTGGGGCATGTGGCGGCACACCTGCTGCGCCAGATACTCCCGCCCCTCTTGCCGCCCCCTCCCCGCAGCCCGCACCACCGAGCGTTGGGACGCTTGAGGTGCGAGCGAATGGTGAGGATTTTGTGCGTGAAGGGTTTGTGACCAAAGATGGCTGGGCCATCCAGTTTGATCACGTCTATGTAACCTTGACCAACCTGACCGCCCATCAGACGAACCCGCCCTTTGATGCGCTCAGCAACAGTCGCCTTGAGGCGCAGGTCTCGGTCAGCTTGGCGGGGGTGCACACGGTTGATCTGGCCGAAGGTGATGCCGATGCTGAACCGATCCTGATTGGGACGACTCCCGCACCCGCTGGACGCTACAACGCGCTCTCGTGGGATATGATCAAGGCAACTTCTGGAGCAGCGCAAGGCGCGGTGCTGATGCTGGTAGGCACGGCGAGCAAAGATGGCACCGATTTACCCTTCACAATCCGGCTGGAGCAGGAGAGCAGCGAAACGTGCGGTGATTTCATTGGCGATGAACGCAAAGGCATTCTTGAGGATGGCGGCATCGCTCAGCTTGAGGCAACGTTCCACTTCGATCATCTGTTTGGCGATGGCGACGCTGCGCCGGATGATGAGATCAACACGGGGGCACTAGGCTTCGAGCCGTTCGCTCGCCTTGCTCGCAATGGCCGCGTAGATGTTGATCAGGAGGCGATCCAAGCTGGCTTCAGTGCGGCGGAGCTGGCGTTACTGGAAGAGCTGCATCTGCCCCATGTCGGTGAAGGGCACTGCCGCACTGATGCCCGCACCGCTGGACGCTAGGGTTTTGGTGATGGGTGTTCGCACGGTATGCTTTGAGTTTTGGGTTGACTCCAGAGGGGAACGCTATGCGAGGATGTATACCCATGTTCCGTTGGATGCTTAGCTTCGCTCCGCTGCTGCTCTTCATGCCGACGCTGGCGCACGCGCACGGTGCACGCATTGAGTATGTGGCCAACGAAGCAGTGGTGGTGACGATCACGGCCACGTATGATAGTGGGACACCGATGCGCGACGCGCAGGTTATTATCTACACGCCGAGCGATCCAGTCAATGCGTGGTTGACCGGCATGACTGACCACGCAGGCGTGTTTCAATTTGTGCCCGACGTGACCCAAGCGGGGCAGTGGGAAGTGGTGGTACGCCAAGCGGGGCACGGCGGCACGGTGTATGTCCCGATCAGTGCTGATCAGGTCAGTGGCGCGGCAACGGTGCAGGCTCAGGGCAGCAGCAACCCGATGTCGCCCATGCAAACGGCGTTGATGGGTGCGTCAGTGGTGTGGGGCTTTGTCGGGACTGCCTTGTACTTCTCGCGCCGGAGGACTGCATAATGCACATTGCCGATGGGATTCTGCCGCTTGCCGTGAGTGTGGCTGGCTATGCTACCACAAGCGGGCTAACGTGGTTCTCGCTGCGGCGGATCAAGCAGCTGCCTGATCCGCAGGCAGGCGTGCCCCGTGCGGCCTTGGTGGCAGCGGGCTTCTTCGTTGTCTCGTGGATTCATATCCCGATCCCGCCAACGAGCGTTCATCTGCTGCTGAATGGCTTGATGGGCATTTTGCTCGGCTGGTATGCATTTCCGGCCATCTTGATCGGGTTGTTTTTCCAAGCCGTGATGTTCCAGCATGGGGGCTTGGTGTCGCTGGGCGTGAATGCCACGCTGATTGGCGCACCGGCCCTGCTCGCGCACCTGTTGGCCCAGCTGTCCCGTCAGCGGGGGTGGCTTGCGCCGCAGCGTCAGGCCAGCATGGGGGTGGTTGGCTTTGTGATTGGCGCAACCGCGCTGGCAATGAGTGTGCTGTTATTCTTCGCGGTGCAACTGTTCAGTTTTGACCAGATTGACCCGACGCTGCAACGCAACGCCCTGCTGGTCGCGGTGGTGGGCTACCTGCCGCTGATCCTGATCGAAGGGGTGCTGACGGCCATGGTGATCACCTTTCTGGCGCGGGTGCAGCCGGTGCTGCTTGGTGGGGTTGCCACGCCCCGCCCAGAGCTGGCGGGGCGGGTTGCGTCAGTGCAGGAGGGCTAGCTGAATCTATGCACTGCCTGTAATGAGCCTATTCTGGCTCGATCACTATGCCCACCTGTCCTCGCCCATGCATCGTTGGGAGGCACGCTACAAGCTGATCGGGCTATTTGCCCTGATGTTCAGCATGGCGGCCGTGAATGATCTACGCCTCGCCCCTGTGATGCTCGTCCTCGCGGCAGGCTGTTTTCTGCTTTCGCGCTTGCCATTGGGTTTCCTGATCTCACGCCTGCGTTATCCCGGCTTCTTCCTGCTAGCGGTGGTGCTGCTTGTGCCACTCATGTCCGGCGAGACGGTGTTGGTGCAGTTCGGCTGGCTGGCCGTGCGCCAAGAGGGGCTTGGGCTGATGCTGGTGATTGTGGCCCGCTTCGTCAGCATCCTCACCGTAAGCATTGTCCTGTTTGGCACACAGCCATTCGTGACCAGCGTACAGGCGATGGCGGCGTTGGGCTTGCCGCCCTTGCTGACGGAGATGATCCTCTATTTCTACCGCTACCTCAGCGATATGGCGGCGATGCTCGCGCAGATGCAGCGGGCCATGTGGTTACGCGGCTTTCAGGGTCACCGCCTAAGCAGCCTGCCCGCCTATGCCACCCTGATGGGGAGCCTGCTGCTCCGGAGCTACGCCCAATCCGAGCGGGTGTACCTTGCCATGCGGCTGCGCGGCTATGGGGCTGCCCCGCGCTCGCGGGGGCAGTTCCGCGCAACGGGCTATGATCGGGCGGCTCTTGCGCTGGCCCTGATGTGTGCGGCAGGGCTGGTTGCCGCAACGTGGTGGCTCTGAGATGAACCCATCACCTGCGCTGAAGATCACCGATCTGAGCTTTGCCTACCCTGCCGCAGCGGCCACCGGAGCACGCTATACGCTGGAGCAGATCAGCCTGAGCGTGGCAGCAGGCGAGCGGGTCGGTGTCATTGGGGTGAATGGGTGTGGCAAAACCACCCTGTTCCTCACGATTTGTGGCGTGCTTGCGCCGAGCAGGGGCACGGTGACCGTGTTTGGTGCACCCGTGCAGGTAGGTACCTTTCATCCTGATGTAGGCTTCGTCTTTCAAAATCCGAATGATCAACTGTTCTGCCCGACGGTTGCGGCGGATGTTGCCTTTGGCCCAACCAATCTAGGCTTGCCCGCCGATGTGATTGCAGCGCGGGTGCAGGCGGCACTGGAGACAACCCGCACCGTACACCTTGCCGAACGTGCTCCGCACCACCTCTCCGGCGGCGAGCAGCGGCTGGTTGCGCTGGCGGGGGTGTTGGCGATGCAGCCGCGCCTGATCCTGCTGGATGAGCCAGAAGCCCACCTTGATCGCCGCGCCCGCCGCGAGCTGCTGACGTTGCTACACGCCATGCCGGAGACGCTGCTCATTGCCTCGCACGATTTCGCGGCCCTTGCGGAAGTGTGTACGCGGGTGGTGCTCCTCAGTGGTGGGCGGGTGGTTGCCGATGATCGTCCGGAAGCGGTGCTGGAGAACGCCCCACTGCTTGCGGAGTATGGCTTGACCTAAACAAAAGGCTATTCGTAGGCAAGCACGTCGCGGACAGTCATTTGCGAAGCACGCCACGCGGGGATGAGGCTAGCTCCGGCGGCCACCACCAATGAGAGGATCAGCCAGATGATTGCGCCCTCGCTGGCAAAGCTGAAGCTGAGCGGGAAGGTGAAGAGCACGATCCCAACTTGGGTGGCAATCAGTTGGCTCAACGGGAACGAGAGCAGTACGCCCAGTGCCCAACTGAGTATCCCCAGCACCAACCCCTCGATGATCACGATCTGCAACACGGCTCCATCAGAAGCCCCAATTGCCCGCATCACGCCGATCTCGCGGGTGCGCTCCATCACATTCAGGCTCATCGTGCCCGTCAGCCCTAGCCCGCCTACCACGGCAATCAGCAATGCCATTGCAACGAGGGCGAAGATGATCACGTTGAAGAACGACTCATTCTGCTCACGGATGACCGCAAGCGTCTCGGTGTTGGCAACGTTCACGCCCAAGCTAGAGAGGTGGGCATCCAGCGCATCAGCCACGTGGCGTTGCAGCGGGCCAGTGCGTTCGGTGGTGCGGATGAGCAGAGTACTCGCCGTGCCCACTTCACGGGCAACGCGCCCATATGCAGCATAGCTGATGTACGCCCAGCGCGTGGAGCCGATCACGGGCATCACCCCCACAATCTGCCACTCGCTCTCGCGCCCCTTAATCTTGAGCGTGACCATATCGCCCACGCGCAGGTCAGTGTCTTCTTGCATCACGCCCGTACTCATCACGATTGCGTTGGTATCTTCGGGGAGCAGCCAGCGTCCTTCAGTCATCTTGGGGTTCATCATTTGTGTGTCGGGGGGCACAGCAAAGAGCGTGATCGCGTTGCCCTCGTTGCCACTAGGCAATACGCGCCGCCCACTGCCAGTCCGCCACATCTCAGCTGAGGCAACGCCCGGCACGCGCTCGGCTTCGGTGATGATGTAGGTATCGCGGTAGGCGCGTTCCAAGCTCACTTGCACATCGTAATCGAAGAGGGCCGAGAGCAGATCATCCAGTGTGGCGGTGAGCGATACGCGCACACTGAGCATGGCGATGAAGATCGCTCCGCCGAGCGTGAGTGTTGTCAAGGTTAAGACTACGCGCCCCTTGCGGCGGAAGGTGTTGCGGAGCGAGAGCAGCACTGGGCGTGGCAGCCCACGCACATTCTGGATCAGGCGATCTAGTAACCCCTTGCCATATGTGCCTGCGCCGCCCTCGCTGCTCAAGGCTTCGCGGATGGTGATGCCAGTGCCGCTCAAGATTGGGAGCAGCGCGGCGAGCATAGGCGTAAGCAGACTAATGGCCACTTGCAGCAGAATGATCTGGGACGGGATCGAGTAATCACGTAGCTCAAAGTTCAACGCGGCAGCAGTTCCATCCACAAAGAAGCGCGTAAACCATTGGCTCGCGGGGTAGGCCAGCAGCAAGGCGATGATCCCGAAGCTGAGCACCAGCACAAGGTACATCTGCATAATCTGGTGGCGTTGGGCCCCAACCGATTTCATGATCCCGATCTGGCGGATCTGCTGCGTGAGCAGGGCCGAGATCGTATTCGTCACGAGAAAGCCGCTTAGAAAAACGGTCATTACGCCGAGCGCACCCATGATCGAAACCATGCCTTGAATGAACTGATCCAGTGGGTGTTTGTTGGGAACTGGTACGGAAGGGAAGCCCGGATCCCGCCCCGACTTGCGGACCTTCTCGTACACGGCTTTGGCAACGATTTCGTTGTGGGCTTGGTCATCGCCGTTTTCGGCGGAAATGAACAGCAGCTGGTTGAAATCGCGTCGCCCGCTAATCCATTCCATTGTGCCCATATCCACATATACGAGCGTGCCCCCAAATTGGGCAGGAATCTCCGTTGGGGCATAGACAATGCCGGTAATGCGGAGTTCACGCTGGCGGCCATCGGGCCGTTCGAGGAGCAGCGTATCGCCAAGATTCAGCCCCGTCTCTTGCATGCCGGAGCGTTCAAGGAGAACTTCTCGCGCACCCGGCCGGGTTGCGCCCGCTTGCGGCAGGAATTTATCAATGCGGACATCATTGAAGTTATCAATCCCCATCACGCGCAGATTACGCCAATCATTGGTTGCCGTGCGAACTTGTGCGCCATACAGGCGGCGGGCTTCGGCATCACCGACTTCGCGCATCTGCCGCACCGTGAGCAGCAGATCACTGCTGAAGCTATCTTGATCGCTGAGGCTGAGAGATGCGTGCGCGGGGTTGGCGGCGATGTAGGTGTTGCTCACTTCACGGGTGATGATCGCTTGCGAATTGCTGACCACTCCGACCGCGAATACGCCAATAAAGATCGAGACAATCACAAGCAATGAACGGATTGGGTTGCCAAACAAGTCGCTCGTAACTTTTTTCCAGCGTGGAGCCAGCATTGTGAATTGCCTTTCAGCGCGGGGTCAAATAGCCCTTGCCTTTTCTCTGACGTAAGTATACCGGAAAGTGTTGCGCGTTGGCATCCGGCGCAGGGCTGATCGTGTAGGCGCGGTGGCGAGGGGTTAGGTGGACACCCGCCCCGCTTGCAGAGCGCGGGCAGTGTGGTGGGCGAGCGGTAGATACCACCCCAATGCGAGGAGCGACAGGGCGGCGGTGCTGAACAGCGCGGTGCTGTAGGCTTCGGGTGGGTAGACACCGGGCGCAACTTGGGGGTACATGCTGATGATTAGCCCAATACTCCACTGCAAGACGAATGTGCCGCCGATGCCAAACACGTTCACGGCGGTGATTGCCTGTCCGGTAATGGTGCTAGGGTAGAGCTGGCGGGTGTGCGTGAGCAGGAGGATTGAAGCAGTTCCGGTGAAGCCATACAGGGCGTAGAGCGGGGCAATCCAGAATGGCGCAGGGCGCAGGGCGAGAGCTACTTGGATCAGCACAAACACACCACACCCAACTACGATCACCTGCGTCAAGCCGAAGCGATGCGCTAGCCAGCCAGAGGCAAGGTAGCCAATTGTTGCGCTACCACTGAGCAACAACAGCCGATTGCCGACTTGCACGGCATCCATCTGGAGCGCATCATACAGGTAGGGGCCTGCCCATAGCCCTTGAAACGCCAGTAGCATGCCTGTGGCAAACAGGTTGAGGGGGGCAATCTGCCAGAAGGCGCGGCTCTGCACCACCTGTCGCACGCCGCCGCTGCTCACGCCGCCGGTGCTTGCTGGCGCAGTGCCGGGTGGGGCATTGCGCGTGAAGAGCACGATGGCAAGGGCGATCACGAAGGTGACCGCGGCTCCGACGAGAAACACACTGCGCCAGCCAAACGCGGCACTGAAGGCCGCGAGCGGTGTCGCTGCAACCAGTGCACCCATCGAGCCGATGCCGACGAGGATGCCCGATACCGTGGCAAACTGTTGCGGTGGAAACCATTGGCTGAACATCTTGAGTGCGCCGACGAGCGCACCGGCCATGCCGATCCCGATCAGGGCGCGGGCTGTTGCCAGCATGGCGAGTGAGGAGCCGCTTGCAAACAGCAACGCTCCGCCAATAGCGATCAGGAAGAGGGCTGGCGTGATCCAGCGCGGGCCGAGCCAATCTAGCCCGATGCCGATAGGGATTTGGGCGAGTGCAAAGGTGGCAAAGAAGATGCTGGTCATCAAGCCGAGCTGGTCGGCCGTCAAGCCCAATTCGCTGGTCAGATCAGGCGCGATGATCGCATTTGCCGAGCGGAAGAAGTAGGACAGGAAATAGCCTGCCGTGAAGAGCAGGAACACGCGGATGTGTGCGCTGGTAAGGCTGAACGATGGCATAACCGACACCGTTGGCGGCAGCTGTGTGCCGACGTGATGATTGCGATTCCTATTGCGTAGAATACCACGTTTTGCCATATAGCCGATAAGGGGCGCAGCCCACACGAAGGCGGGGGCCCGGGCCCCCGCTGCGATTCCTGTTGCAGATATGGTGTGTTCTGTGCCTATGGGTTGCAGATCGGTGAAAGAGCCTGCAACAACACCCCGGCGGCAATGGCCGAGCCAATCACACCAGCGACATTCGGCGCAAGAGCCTGCATAATCACGAAGTTCTGAGGGTCTTCCTGTTGCGCGACCACCTGTGACGTGCGTGCTGCGTGGGGCACGGCGGATACACCAGCCGAGCCGATCAAGGGGTTGATCCGTTTGTCTTTGGGGACAAACAGATTCATAAACCGAGCAAACAACACGCCACATGCCGTAGCGGCCGCAAAGGCGAATGCCCCAAGAATAGCGATCATGATAGATTGTGGGCGGAGGAATGTATCCGCTTGGGTGCTAGCCCCCACAGTTAAGCCCAGTATGATCGTGACCGTATCAATTAGGGGGTTGCGGGCGGTGCGGGCCAGCCGTTCGGTTACGCCACTCTCCTTGAGCAAATTGCCGAGAAACAGCATGCCCAACAGGGGCAATGCATCGGGCGCGATCAGCACGGCAACGAGGAAGCCTGCGATAGGGAACAAGATGCGTTGCTGCGGGGTGGGGGTGGGGGGCGGGGGCATGCGAATCAGGCGTTCCTCTTTGGTGGTGAGCAGGCGCATAATGGGCGGTTGGATCACAGGCACGAGGGCCATGTAGGAATACGCCGCAACAGCAATGGCCCCAAGCAGGTCGGGGGCAAGGCGGGTAGTCAAGAAGATTGCCGTAGGCCCATCTGCACCCCCAATGATGCCGACACTGCCGGCTGCACAGAGCAGGCGGGCTTCCGGTGTGAGGATGTCGCGCGGGTCATCCAAGAAGCCCAAGAACGGGAAGGCTGAGCCAAGCGCAATCACCGACAGCAGCGCAATGAAAATGCCGCCTTGCGCTGCTGCCCCAAGCAACATCAGGCGTGGTTGGGCGATCAGGCTGGAGAAGTCGGTCATTGCGCCGATGCCGAGAAAGATCAGCGGTGGATAGATGCCGGCTTTGACCCCGAAGTATAGGTACCACATGACACTGCCTTCGTCATACACGCCCCCGCCAGAGCCTTCGGGGAAGGGCATGTTGCCGAGCATAATGCCAAACCCAATTGGCACAAGCAGCAATGGTTCAAAGCCGCGTGCAATACCCAGATAGATAAATACCGCACCGACCACGATCATCACAAGGTTGCCCAGATAGGATGGGTTGGTGAGGAGCAGGTACAACCCTGTTTCGTGCAAATATTCGAGCAAGGCTTGGAATAGATCCATGCGAGCCTCCCTTCAGTGGCTATGGTTATTCGAAGGTCATTAGGACGAAACGCCTATCGTCGGCAACCCCGCGTCCAATGGCCTTCAGTGCCTATGGTTATTCGAAGGTCATTAGGACGTGGCCCTGTTGCACGGCTTCGCCCGCCTTGACCCGAAGCTCTTTGACTTTTCCCGCAACGGGCGAGTGGACGTTGGTATTCATCTTCATGGCCTCAATCACAACCACAGGATCATTGACTTTGACGGTATCGCCGGGCTTGACTTTGATCTCGACGAGAATGCCTGCAATCGGCGAAGTCAGCTCTTTCTCTGCGCCCCCCCCAGTAGGCGGAGCAGCGTTGTCGGTGCTAGGGGTACTTGCCGCAGGCGGGCTGCTAGCGGGCACGGGGGTAGGGCGCGGGCTGCTCACTGGTACCGGTGATTGCAGCATCGGCCCACTACCGGTGCCGGGTACGGCTCCGTAGCCGGTGACTTCATCATCCTCAAGGAGTTCGACTTCGACATCGTAAGCGACCCCTTCGACCGTAATGCGTAAGCGTTTCACTGGTTGCTCTCCCTCTGTGCATAAGTTGCACGACTACTACTTCTTCACATTGGCGCGTTGCCGAACAACCTGATGCCCGGCCATAATCCCGACCCGTCCTAGCTGGGCCCAACCCTGATCCCCCAATCCGGCTCGGTAGCGCACCCGCGTAATGCGAACCGGCTGACCGAGCATCTCGTGTGCAGCGGCGGCGAGTACCACCACAAGCGCAGGCGATACACCCGCATCGGTGGCAGCACTGATCTGGCGGGCCACTTCATCTGCGGCCGATGCTGCCGGTGGAATCGGCAAGGCTGAGGCGGCAGGCGTACTTTCTAGTTGAGATTTATCCTTCGGTTGCTCGATGTAGCGAAACAACGAGATCACCCCAACTAGCAGCAGTAGCCCAAAAAAGACAACGGTTACCCCCACAAGGGTAAGTTGTAAGCCCTGCACCAGAAGCTCTAGGTTCATGCGTGCTTCTCCTTTCTCCACGATCAGCGTGACCTACATCGGGATCAAGCCATGTTTTTTCGCTGGGCGCACATCACGCTTAGTTCGCAAGGCTTCGAGCGCAAAGCTCAGGTAGCGGCGCGTGTCTTGTGGCTCGATCACATCATCAATCAAGTTGCGCGAGGCACTGACATAGGGGTTGGCAAATTCGGCGTGATACTGTTCGATAAACGCCTTGCGGGTCGCATCGGGGTCTGCGGCCTGCTTGATCTCGTTGCGATAGACGATATTCACCGCGCCCTCTGCGCCCATCACAGCAACTTCGCCCGTTGGCCATGCGGCCACCCGATCTGCACCGAGTTCCTTACCACACATGGCCAGATACGCGCCGCCGTAGGCTTTCCGTAGAATGATTGTGATCTTGGGCACGGTCGCGGAGGAGTAGGCAAACAGCATCTTTGCGCCGTGCCGGATAATGCCACCGTATTCCTGTTGTACGCCGGGCATAAAGCCGGGCACATCTACCAATGTCACGAGCGGGATGTTGAATGCATTGCAGAAGCGCACAAAGCGCGAGATTTTGTCGGAGGCGTTAATGTCCAACGAGCCAGCCATGACCATCGGCTGGTTGGCAACAATGCCGATGCTGCGCCCGTTCATGCGGGCAAATCCAACGAGGCAGTTCGGGGCGTAGTTCTCTTGGATTTCGAAGAAATCACCATCATCCACAATCTGGGTGATAATCGGGCGCATATCGTAGGCTTCGCGGTCACTGTCAGGGATCACCGTATTGAGGGCTGGAGCAGGGGCAAAGACCAGTGTGCCATCGCCGTAATCGGGCGGGTCTTGCAGATTGTTGGGCGGCAGGAAGCTCAGCAGGCGTTGGCACAGCGCAATCGCGTGATCGTCATCATCAGCGATCAGGTGCACAACACCGCTATGGGCTTGCTGGGCGAAGGCCCCGCCCAGCTCTTCTTCGGTAACTTGCTCGCCCGTTACTTGGCGGATCACCTGTGGCCCAGTGATGAACAGCTTGCCTGTGTTCTTCACCATAATGATGAAGTCCATTAGGGCTGGCGAATAAGCCGCGCCGCCAGCACAGGGCCCCGCGATGATGGCGATCTGAGGCACGACCCCAGACAGCAGGACGTGGTGGTAGAAGATACGCCCGTAGCCGCTCAAAGCATCCACACCCTCTTGGATCCGTGCGCCGCCGCTATCGTTGATCAAGATCAGCGGTGCGCCCGATTTCAGAGCCATTGTCATCGTCTGGACAATCTTATCGGCGTGCATCTCGCCGACTGCTCCACCGCCTACGGTGAAATCCTGTGCAGCAACATAGACGGGCTGCCCCGCAATGCTGCCCAAGCCTGTAATGACACCATCGGCGGGCAGTTCCTCGTTCTGCATCTGGAAGCGATGACAGCGATGTTTAGTGAATAGAAACAGTTCCTGAAACGTCTCTGCATCAAGCAGCCGTCCCAAGCGTTCGCGGGCAGTCAGCTTGCCTTGTTCGTGCTGTCGGGCGATGCGTTTTGGGCCGCCGCCTGCTTGCAGGTGCTTGCGGAGTTCGCGCAGGTGCTTAATCTTGTCCTGTGTGCTCATTGATTCCTCTGCCTTGCCTAAAAGGTTGCTAGTGATCGTCGCAGGTTGCCCTGCTATCGTCTCTATCATACCGCATGCTCGCAACATTGGAGCAATCTCATTCGCAAATATTGAACAATCGCACCCTATCTTACCGCAAAAGATCCTGTTTGAGAGAAAATAAATCTTCACTTCACGGTCTATCTTCCTATCACTTGGTGCTGCAAGGGTTGGATAGCGGTGCCGCAGCGCGGGTGGCAAGAGGAGGCTGCATATCACGCGCATTGATGATTGCAACCGGCTAGAACAGCCCAGAAGCGGCGGGGGTACATGGGCGAGGGGGGACGAAAGGACTATTGCTATTTTTTAGGAAATGCTGTACTATTGGGAGGAAAGCAGGGATCACTGGAATAAAAGGCACTTCTTTGAGTTATCTCCAACCCGAATACCTCTGTTACCCTCTGCCCTCCTCATCTATTTACCTTCTTGCGTACAGCCCGTGTTCCGGTGAGCACCTGCTTCTCCATGTCTACGACACATACTTCCACGTCTTCAA
>CALCJV010000004.1 GCA_937967405.1 uncultured Chloroflexales bacterium
GCGCCGCACCCACGGCACATCCCACGAGCGGCGGATGGTGACACCGGGCACGTCGTCGCCGTTGTGGTAGGTGGCGAGGGTGATCTGATGGCCCCGTTCTTGCAGCACCAGAATCTCTTCTAAGATGCGGACGTGGCAGCCATAATCAGAAAAAAAGCTGGTTGGGGCAATCATCAATATGGTGTGCGGCACGGCACGAACTCCAATTCGGTGTAGTTGCGTCACCTGCGCCATTGTACCGCAGGCGCAGGGACGGTGCAAGCCTCCTGACACCTGTTGCCGATTTCCTGCGTGCTGCTACCTACTACCACACGAATAGGAAGTCCCCTGTATAAGGCTACCGCACCGCATTCTGTTTTTGGATCTTCTGAAAAACAATCTGTATGTTATACTGAAACGGATTTGTTCTAACAGCGAAGAGGAAACGAAGGTATGGCATCGCAAGCAGGGCTATTCGGCATAACCAATTCCAATCGTAACTTTACGCTACCTGAACACTGGGGCAAGAATAAGTTTAACAGTTCTTTCCCTATTGCGCTTGCCTGTTACATGTTTCAACAGTCATTGCAGCCGGTTTACCTGCACGTAAACTCAGTGAACTTAGTCTCTCAAGGGTATATAAGTGTGCAAGATGTTTTCGGAATGGAACCTCTGCAACCATCTATTCACTTCAGTTTTGAACAATCCTTTGCACCCTATCATCCATTTGTGATTGAGACCACGCCACGAGTTGATGTCGTAATTCAAAATCTTAGCACACCAATGCGGGATAGTATTCGTGCATTAGAAATCAAACTGACTGCACTGCCTGACAATACAACGTGTGAGCTTAGTGAAGAGTGGTATGGAAGTGAACTTGTTGTACGTCCAGACACCATTGTGTACGTATGTTTAAGTATTGCCAATTGGTATAGCACAGATAAAGATCAAGCTGTGCTGCATCAACACCTTGCACCAACATGCGAGCAGATTTCAGATTGGACTGATATTGCTCTCGTCAAGACGCATCTGCCGAATTTGCTCCAAAGTGTGCGTGCACTAGTTGAAACGCATCATCATGTACAAATACCATTGCTTGTGCAACCAGTCTGGAAAACACAAGGCAAATCAAGTATATTGGCAGATAACTGCTTTGATATATTTGTATGGAGCAACCTTGCCATTGCACAGCTTATGGTGGAAGAAGCAGAGAGCGATAAGCGGCCCGATACGTTCAAGCGGATCGGGCGATCTGTTGTATGGTTAATCAAGATGTTGTGGGACTTTGCCAACAGTGGGAAGATTAACCATAGAGCTATTCTTGACCATTTGAGCTATGACACCAAAAACGATAAGGCATTCGCTATTAGCGGGCGACGTACTCACCGCTATATGACTTGCCAAGAGTTGACCCATCCACGCATTCACAAAACTGCGGTTCGTCACATCATTTTGGGCAATGGGCAGCGATTTCTCAGCCCAGAGCGACGGCTCGACGCAATTCTCGTTAATTCTCCTGATCTGTTTGTGTAAGGTGTGATGATGCGTGTTATTGACCTGTTTGCGGGATGTGGCGGATTGTCATTGGGCTTTGTGCAAGCCGGATATACGCTGTGTGCAGCGTTTGAGAATTGGCCTGCGGCCCTAAACGTTTATCAACAGAACTTTGCCCACCCAGCAATTGCTTGTGATTTACGGCACTGGAAAGCCTATACTGCCATATTGCAGGATATTGCTCCTGACATGATTATCGGTGGACCACCGTGCCAAGATTTCTCATCGGCTGGAAAGCGAGATGAACAACAAGGACGTTCGCATCTCACCATAACATTCGCCGAAATCGTTGTCTATCTTAGTCCTAAATGGTTTGTTATGGAAAATGTTGCACGCACAATAACGAGCCAAACGTGGCATCACGCTCGTACATCGCTACGTCATGCTGGTTATGGTTTGACTGAGATAGTTCTTGATGCAAGCCTTTGCGGTGTACCTCAGTATCGCAAGCGACTATTTGTCATCGGGCACTATGGCGGTGCAGATAATGAGTTGCTTGCACTGCTCCAGCAGAGACTGGCACAAAAACCGCTAACTCTCCGTGATTACTTTGGAACACGTTTAGGTATCGAACATTATTATCGGCATCCGCGAAGCTATCAACGCCGAGCGATCTTTAGTATTGATGAACCAAGCCCAACTATTCGGGGGGTCAATCGCCCGATCCCTCCTAATTACACGAATCATCCGGGCGATACCGCCCCCATTTCACCAGACATACGCCCGCTTACCACTATAGAGCGCAGCCTGATCCAGACATTCCCTCCCGACTTTATCTTCACCGGAACGAAATCCGATTTAGAGCAAATGATCGGCAATGCTGTTCCTGTCCAGCAAGCATACTATGTTGCTGATGCAATTATGCAGTTTACACATCCACAGCCGATCCACTCAGTGCATACATTCTCTGGTGAGCAGTTAATCCTGCTTTAACACGTTGCTACGACAAATCCAGCCGTCGCTATGCAGAACAGATCAATGCAAATACTTGACGTGTTCCCCTCGATCCGCCCCACCCCCCCGCCCAACTTGCACCGTCGCCTATGTTGTGCATAATATGATCTGTATGGAACTGTGTGACGCAAGCAATACCCACACTCATAGGTAATCACAGAAAGGTCATGCGACAAATGGCAAACTTTACCGAAGCAGACATGGCGGCAGTCGTTGAGTCATTTTACACAGCGACAACAGCGATGATGGCAGCAGAGCAGGGCGGTACGCGGCGCGAGTTTCCGGTGATGGTAGCAGCAATGAATGAACTGGGTTCGCAGTATCCCGATAGTGCGATTGTACAGGCGTTGCTGGCAAGCAACCCCAGCAGCCGCCAAGCACAGGTCGAGAGTGCGCTAACGGGCAGCACTGGCGCATTGCAAGATGCGGCACTGGCGGCAGTGAAGCATGCCGCACAGGTGATTGCTAGCCTCGCGCCCGATGAGCTGGCGACATATCAAGATGCGGTGCTCCATGTGTTGGACAAGGTGGCTGATGCCGCCGGCGAATTGGGCTACTTTGGCTCAGAAGGAGCCGGGGTGAGCGAAGGTGAAGCCAAGTTCCTCGATCTGATTAAGGCGGCGATGCAGTAGGCATTGTTTTCTATGCACAGCAAAGGGCGGGGCTGTCGCCCCGCTCGCACGTTTTACGCTCCACGTTTAGACCATGTTCAGACCATGTTCAGACCATCCTAGCCTCACTAGGCAATAATGTTGTAGCCGTGATCCACAAAGATCGTTTCGCCCGTGATTGCATGGGCAAGATCGCTGGCAAGGAAGGCTGCCAGTGGGCCAACATCCTCAATCGTAATCAGGCTGCGCTGGGGAGCCTTCTGCGCGGCTTCGTCGAGCAGCTTGTCGAAATCATCAATGCCGGAGGCCGCCCGTGTCTTCACTGGTCCGGGCGAGATCGCATTGACGCGGATACCATGTATGCCGACCTCAGAGGCAACCTCGCGGGTCAGGGCTTCGAGGCAGGCTTTGACTGGCCCCATCATATTGTAGGTGTCAATCACGCGCGTTGAGCCGTAATAGGTCAGCGTCATCATGCTGCCGCCGCGTTCTTTCATCAGCGGCTCGGCAAGGCGGGCCATACGGACAAATGAGTGTGCGGATACGTCAATCGCCATCTTGAACCCCTCCACAGACGTGTCAATCACACGCCCGTGCAGGTCTTCACGTGGCGCAAAAGCAATCGAGTGCAGCAGTATATCCAGCCGACCCCACTCTTGCGTGATACGCTCAAACACCGCTTCGAGTTCACCTTCCTTGAGCACATCCAGCGGCATAAAGATCGGAGCTTCGAGTTCTTCCGCAATCGGCCGCACAAACCGCTCGGCTTTCTCATTCAGGTACGTGATCGCCAATTCCGCGCCCGCCTGCCGAAAGGCTTTGGCACACGCATAGGCGATGCTGCTTTCGTTGGCAATCCCAACAACAAGGGCTTTCTTGCCATGAAGATCAATTGCAAGCGTCATGAGACATTGCTCCTTTAGCTATCTGGTTATCTATCCACCGATGTACGCTCAGCATCAACCGCATTACACTAGCAGGTGGGGCAAACCTACGCCGCCTGCCCCACCCGTGATGCAAGGCTACGGGCGCAGCAAGCGCAGCGTATCCAACGCAATCATCTTCTCCTCGTCCGTCGGAATGACATACACCGCCACCTTGCTGCTATCGGTGGAGATGCGTTGGGCGCGTTGGCTGTTTGCCGCTTCGTCCAATTCAATACCGAGCCACGCCGCAGCGCGGCACACGCGGGCGCGGATCATCGCCGAGTTCTCACCAATACCTGCGGTGAAGACCAGCGCGTCAATCCCGCCAATCGCTGCCGCTAGTGCGCCCAGTTCGCGGGTGATGCGATAGACGAAGTAGTCAATCGCTTGCGCCGCACGCGGGTCGGGATTGTTTTCCAGATCGCGCATATCGTTGCTGATCCCAGAGAGGCCGAGTAACCCCGAACGGCGGTAGAGCACATCCTCGATCTGTTTAGCATCCATGCCCTTTTCTTGGAGCATATACAGCACCGCTCCCGGATCAAGATTGCCACAGCGAGTGCCCATCGGCAAGCCATCAAGGGCAGTGAAGCCCATCGTGCTATCCATGCTCTGCCCCCCCTTAAGCGCACACATACTCGCACCGCTGCCCAAGTGCGCGACAACAACGCGCCCATCGGCTAGCTCTGGGGCAACAGTCGGGAGCGTGTGGGCAATATAGGCATAGGATAGCCCGTGAAACCCATAGCGGCGCACGCCCTCTTCGTACAGCTCGTAAGGCAAGGCAAACTGATCGGCCACCAGTGGGTGGTTGCGATGGAAGGCCGTATCGAAACAAGCCACCTGCGGCAGGTCGGGGCGCATAGCCAGCATCGCCCGAATGCCGGCCAGACAGTTCGGCTGGTGCAACGGAGCCAGCACGGTGTAGCTTTCGAGCTGCTGGAGCACCGCATCGTTCACGATGGTTGGGGCAGCATACTCAGTGCCGCCATGCACCACGCGATGACCTACGCCGATCAGGGTAGTGTCGCCCAAGTTGTCATCGAGCCAGCGCATCAGCTTTTCCAGCGCAACTTGATGCCCTGAACCGCGCTCGCCTGCATCCCACGTCTCTTCATACACAAGTTCGTTATCGCGGTCTTTCGCCCTAAACTTAGGCGCAGTGCCGATCCCCTCAACTTGCCCGCCATACTCCTTGTCAATGCCGATACTGGGCTGGAGAAACAGGTCAAAGCTGATCGTATCAGGCTGGATGCGACCATCGTAGTGCAGGCTGACGTCACCCGCTTCGACATCAAACAGGGTGAACTTGATGCTGGATGAACCAGCATTGATCACGAGAATCGACTCGCTCGCCATCAATGCACCTCCACTTTCGCGGTACGATGATGGTGGGCCTTCAGCACCGCCACCGCACACGAAGCCATGCGCGTGCGGACTCCATCGGCACGGCTGGTGAGGATTACGGGGGCGCGTGCGCCCAGCACAATCCCCGCTGCATCCGCTTGGGCAAGGTAGATCAGCTGCTTCACCAGCATGTTGCCCGACTCAAGATCAGGCGCAATCAGGATGTCGGCATCGCCCGCCACCGGTGAGTCAATCTTCTTGGTATCAGCAGCGGTGCGGCTGATCGCATTATCGAAGGCGAGCGGGCCATCAATAATGCCGCCCGTAATCTGCTTCCGATCCATCATTTTGCAGAGAGCCGCCGCATCAAGCGTCGCCTGCATATCCGGGTTGACCATCTCGACGGCAGCCAACACCGCAACTTTCGGCAGGTCAATGCCCATTGCGTGGGCTAGCTCAATCGCATTCTGGACAATATCGCGCTTGGTCTTCAGATCGGGGGCAATGTTGATCGCCCCGTCGGAGATAATCAAGGGGCGGTTGTAGGTGGGCACGTCCATCACGAAAGCGTGGCTGATGCGGCGACCGGGTAAGCGCAAGCCCTTCTCGCCACTAACGACCGCACTGATCAGGATGTCGGTGTGCAGGCTGCCCTTCATCACCGCTTCAACCGTACCAGTGCGGACTAGCTCCACCGCCCGCGCTGCGGATTCAGTCGCCGACTCCACATCCTCGATCTGCACGCCCGTGAGGTCTAGCCCGTGCTGCTCGGCAAGCTCGCGGATGGTCTTTTCGGGGCCAATCAGGATCGGCACAATCAGGTTCTCTTTGGCGGCATCAAGGGGCCCTTCCAGTGCGGTTGCTTCACACGGATAGGCAACTGCCGTGACAATCGGGTCAAGGCCTTTGGTCTTGTTCATCAGCTCACCGTACCCATCAAAGGTATCAATGATCTGAACAACACGTGCTTCGCCATTCGTTTGGGGTGTTAGTTCACTGCTCACCGGGTCTCCTCCTGTTCGGATAGGTTCAGCTTGGGTCAGGGTTTCCGTTGATTCGTACCTGTCAGTTAGAAGCCGGGGCGGGCGGCTCCCCCATTGCAACCGCCCGCGATCAATCAGGACATTAGTTGAGTTCCAAAACGTGGTGCAGCATATCCAGCACCTTTTGCTCATCCGCATTCGGCTCGCCCAACAGGACGATCTGCTTGGCCAGCTCCAGCGCATCACGCCGATCCTGCTCAGTGGGCAGCAGCTTCGTCAATGCCCGCACTGCTGGATCGTAGTTCAGGTGCAGGATGTAGAACTGCTCAAAATTGCGTTGACGCAATTCGGCGTAGGAAACTTCGCTTAGGCGCGGGTGGTTCTGGGTCACCTCGCGCAAGCGGATGAAGGCTTGCGGCTCTACGTCACGGTCGGCACGGGAGAGCAGCATAAAGATGCGGGCAAAGCCTTCGACAAAGCCGCCCGTTTCAGTCATTGCCACAAGGCGGGCGTTCTCCGCATCAATGCGGGCTTGCACTTCGGGATCGTGTTCCACCTTGCGGGTGGTGAAGGGTTCGGGCAGAATGCCGCCCAGTCCAGTCGGCCCATAGATAGATTTGAACATCACTTCCATCGAGGTATCACGCACAGCGGTGTAAGCATCGAGGATCGTCTTGATCTGGTCTGAGTAGACTTCCTGCATCTGCCAGTAGGGATTGGCTTTGTCTACTGGACGGCGACTCTCGCGAGCCATTTCAGCCCACAGAGCGACGGGCCACATAAACGGATTCTTATCCGAGAAGATGTAATGCTGAAGCCGATTGGGGTGCATCTCGCGGCGGAGTGCTGCCATTTGCGGGGTCGTCATTAGGCGCACGAAGGGGCTGAAAAACAGCTTGTAGTTGAGCTTATTCAGCTTGGAGATGGTCGAAACGGCGGGGAACAGCTCTTCGTCTTCGCGGGTATCGTCCATCTTGCGGATGTCATCCAGTGACCGCTCCTCAAAGCGAATGTCGTAGCGCAGGTTGGTCACTTCGTCGGGGGGGGCATCGGGAGCCTTGTCCTCGATGATCATTTCGTACAAGCCCGGCGGCAAGGCCTCGATGAAGTCCAGTGTACTAAACATCGAGGCATATTCACGTTGGGCTACCTTGCCGGAGACGAAGATGCCCAAGTGCCCGATGTTTTTATGCACCGTGTAGACAATCACTTGGCGGTCATCGAGAATATCCTGATCACTCTTGTACACATCCAGCAGCCAGTTCAAAGCCTGCTGCGGCGGGGTAATGTTGTCGCCGTGCGAGGCAAAGATCACAATCGGCGCAGTGATGTCACGCAGGCTGACGGTGCGGCCATTCTCGAATTGCAGCTGGGCTGCTTCGAGCTTGTTGGAGACAAACAGGTTGTTGACGATAAACTCCATCTCGTCGCGGGTCATAAAGAAGAAGCCCTGCCACCACTTCTCAAATTCGAGGTAACGCGCTGGCTCGGTGTCAATATTGGCATAGACGTTGTACTGCTTGCTCCAGAGGGTGTTGGTGGGATTGAGATTTTCAAAGTTAGCCACCAGATTAGCACCATCGAAGATGCCATCACCCAGATCGGAGGCATACGATGCGGCCCACGAGCCGCCATTCAAACCACCGAGATAGCGCATCGGGTCTTTACCCTCTTTGCCGCCCCAGTAGGAGAGCGGCGCACCGTTCATAATGATCGGGCCCATCAAGTCCGGCTCCAATGAGGCGAGCATGGCCACCGCCCACCCAGCTTGGCAGTTGCCAATCACCACCGGCTTGGGGGCATCGGGGTGGCGCCGCTTCACCTCACGCAAGAACTCGGCTTCAGCAAAGGTGACATATTCGAGCTTCTGGCCCGGTTCGGGGAAGGGGCGGAAACCGACGAAATAGACCGGATGCCCATTGCCCAACGCAATGCCGATCTGCGACGATTCCTTGAAGCCGCCGATGCCGGGGCCATGGCCAGCGCGAGGATCTATGATGACATAGGGCCGTTTGGTCGGATCAATTTCCTGCCCTTCGGCGGGGATGATCCGCAACATGAAGTAGTTGCAGGGGTACTTCAGGTCTTTGCCATCCATGATCTTCTCGTACTCGAACACCAGCACGGGCGGCTGGTCGGCGGCAACGTGTTCGAAGAACTGGTTTCCACGCTGGCGCAGCACGTCGTAGAACATTACCGTGCGCTGTGTAGCATCAATGTAGTAATCCCAGAACTCGCGCATGAGATTAAAAAAAGGTAGTGCCATCATCGGGCGACTACCTTGCGAAGGTTCGGCTTGGGGCACTACCGTAGGTGCTTGCGTACCGTTGGTGCTGCCAGTGAGCGGTGCCGTAGCACCATTGGTGGGAGGGGCGGACGGGACGGGCGATTGCATCGTCTGGGTGATCGCTTCAGTGGGTGGGGTTGCCATATCACTGCTCCTTGTTGTCTAGACCAATAAGGGTGTTCTTCCGTTGTTCCGTTGTTCGATTGACCGCTAGTGACTGCCGACCGTGATCCGTTCAAGCACCAGAGCTTGCGGGGTGTAGCATACCGTAGCCACACCAAATGAGAGCACAACAAGCCGGTGCGGAGGGACATTCAGCGTCCACGCAATTCATTCAGTTGTTGGCTTACAACACACTATGATCCTAGTCTACTTTACCATGCAATCATGCTCTTATAGTACGGACATGGAGTTACATTTGAGTTACACTTGAGTTACAAGGTCGGCAGTAGAATCATCCCTTCACTCCGCCGCGTCGAAAGCGGGCAGAGGTTCGCCACTGGGCTGCCCGTCGGGGTCGAGACGAGCCAGCTGCTGCATCAAGCGTTGCTGGCGCAGGGCAGTCGTCACATCGCCGCGAGTGCGCTCTAGCACCGCTCGCAGGGCATCAGTGGTGCGGCGCAGGCCATTGGTCACCGCGTCCGGATAATCTACCGTGATGAGCAGGCTATACACCTCGTCCATAATCGCTAGGAGCCGCTCACTCTGGGCGAGGTCGTCGCGGCGTAGGCGATCAAGGATGGCCCGGCGCAGTTCGCTGGCCGCTTCGGCGAGACCGTTCAGGTAGGCGGCTGGATCAACACCGAGCGCATCGGCGGTGGGCGCAGGCTGATCGGTGAGAAAGGCATAGACAAGTGCCGCCTCAGCATACTCCTTGAGGGCATCTTGCAGGTAGCCCGCGCTCATCAGCAAGGGCTGATCGGCAACCGCAGCGCGTAGCTCGCTGGCTGCCATTCGCGCTTCGCCCAGCAGTGTGGCGGCGTGCCCATATTCGCCCCGATGGGCCGCACGGATGGTGCGGGCACACTGCTGGATCAGGCTGCGCGAAATCTGTAGGGCATGTTCACGGGCGGTATGAATTGTATCCAATCGAGTTATGCACAAATTGACCATTTGTTCTATGTGCAAGTGTACCAATTTTGATTGCCCCCCCTAGACAGAACTACACGTGGTATAGTAGACTATAGGACATGATACAACAAAACGCACAGGAGTATATTGTTCCGAAGCGTGTGCTGGTGGTGGCCGCCCACCCCGATGACATTGATTTTGGGGTGGCGGGAAGTGTGGCACGGTGGGTGCAAGAAGGGGCCCATGTCACCTATTGCATCGTTACCGATGGGCAGGCGGGCAGCAATGCCCCTAACGTGGATTTGAAACAATTGGTGCAGACCAGAGCCGCTGAGCAACGGGCGGCGGCGGCCGCAGTAGGCGTAACGGATGTGCGCTTTCTAGGCTACCGCGATGGAACCTTGCAACCGACGCTGGAACTGCGCCGTGACCTGACCCGTCTGATCCGCGAGGTGCGCCCAGATCGGGTAGTCTGCCAAGACCCGACAGCCGTCTTTGTGCATAGCGGCTATATCAATCATCCCGATCATCGGGCGGCCGGCGAAGCAACCGTGTATGCGGTGTTCCCCAGTGCAGAAACCCGCCCGATCTTCCCAGAGCTGCTGGCCGAAGGCTACGAACCCCATCACGTAGACGAACTGTATCTGAACCTGACGTTGCAGCCGGATACCTTTGTGGATATATCGGCTACGATTGAGCGGAAACTGGCCGCATTGCTGTGCCACGTCTCGCAAAACGTTGCCGAAGCCGCCGAGTGGCTGCGCGAGCGCAACGCTGAAGCCGGGCTACCATTGGGGTATGCTTATGCCGAAGCCTTCCGCGTGTTGCGTTTTGTGCGCGAATAGGAGTAGATGAAACAGCTTGTTGGGCGAGTTCGCGGGTTGGTCCCCCGCACGCTCCCACTGTTTCGCAGATCGCTCCCTTCGCAATCCGTGTTGACGTGTACCGGTGCGGTACGCGATTACCGTTGTCGGATGCTGACGTGCGGACGTGCGCCAATGCAGACTGCTGCATGCATGGTCACATAGGCAGCTTGAGGTAGTTGCTCAGGCCTGGGATGGAAGCAACGCCCATCAAGTCCCTGCCGTTGGACTCAGACGGTAAGTTCCCAGGACGGGTGCTGGTAATTGGCCTTCCAGCGTTCGCCCTTGAATGGTTCTCCTCGCTGTTGTTTGGCTAGACAGCGTTGGCTCAGGCACAGTGCCGTGAGCCGCTGGCTGATTGGGCTGGTAGTGGGAGCTTATATCCTTGAAGGCTAAGGCAAAGGAGTAAACGCAACAGACCCGCAAAGATAATGGAACTGAGCGCGTATACACATCCCAATTTGGTGGGGGACTGTATGCAAGCGGACAGCCGGAATCTCATTGGTCCACCGAGCGTCGTTTCTTTTGTTGATCAGCCCGTCCGATTGTCACTGACAGAGGGCAGGAACCCTCGCGCAGCAGGAGCGTGCAACGTAGCACGATGGTAGGTGGGATACCCTGTTGCTCCGGCGCGATGATCGGACCCAGATGAAAAGAGGATATATGAGTACCCTATCTTCCACTCAGCAGCACGCGCTGGCTGAACATGTTTGGTTACACTTTTCGCAGATGGCGAAATTTCAACGCCCCGACGCACGCCCGCGTGTCCTCGTGCGCGGCGAAGGCTCCCACGTATGGGATCAAGACGGCAATGAATATATTGATGCACTGGCTGGCTTGTTTACGGTGAATGCCGGCTATGGGCGCACTGAGATCGTCGAGGCCATGGCTGCCCAGCTGCACCAGATTGGCTACGTCAGCCCCTTCAGCTTCCCCAGCCTGCCCGTGATTGATCTGGCCGCTAAGCTGGCCACGATTGCCCCTACCGGCGCAGGCTCGCGCAGCTTCTTCGTGAATAGCGGCAGCGAGGCCGTCGAGACGGCCTTGAAGATGGCTAAAGCCTACCATGTGCGCCGTGGCGAACCGCAGCGCACCAAAGTGATCGCTCGCCGCGTCGCCTATCACGGCACGACGATGGGCGCACTGTCAGTCAATGGCGTTACGCCCTACCGCACCGGCTTTGGGCCGCTTGTGCCGGGCGCACGTCACGTCCCGCCGCCCTACCGCTACCGCTGTGCATCCTGTATGCTGCAATCAGCGTGCAGCAACAAGTGTGCCAACGAGTTCGAGGCGATGATCGAGTTTGAAGACCCAGCCACCGTTGCCGCCGTGATTATGGAGCCGGTGCAGAATAGCGGCGGTGCGCTCGTCTCGCCGCCCGATTATCTCAAGCGTGTGCGCGAGATTTGCGATCACTACGGGATTGTGCTGATCCTTGATGAGGTGATTAACGGCTTCGGGCGGGTGGGCGGCTGGTTCGGCTCATCCGAGCTAGGCGTACAGCCCGACATCATCACCGTTGCCAAAGCGATCACCAACGGGTATGCACCGCTCGGTGCAGCCATTGCAGCGAAGCATATCGCGGATACCTTCTTGGGCGATGAAGCCGATATGTTCTTGCACGGGAGCACCTTCGGCGGGCACGTGGCCAGTGCCGCTGCGGCCCTTGCCAACATCAACATCATCGAGCGGGAAGGCTTACACGAGCGGGCGCGAGTCGTCGGCCCGCAGATCATGCAGAGCCTGCGCGAAACAATTGGCAGCCACCCCAATGTGGGCGATATTCGCGGCATGGGCATGTTCATTGCGATTGAGCTAGTCCGCGACAGAGCCACCCGCGAGTCGTTGGCCGGCGAGGAGAACCTAATGTACTGGCTGAGTGATCAGTTGGTGCAGCGCGGCGTGCTATGCCGCTCAGATGACCGCATGGAGCCAGTAATCCAGATTGCCCCGCCCTTGAATATGCCGCAGGAAGATATTGATCAGGTGGTGCGGGTCATTGGCGAGGTGGTGCATATCCTAGGGCGCAAGCTCGGCTCCACGCCCCAGCAGCACAACGTTACGCGCATCCCGATCAGCCCAACCGCCGTCACCACGCTAGAGATTGCAGCATAAGGCCGAGTGACCGGTGATCGCGGTGGTGCAGGGCTTCAGCCTTGCACCACCACATTGAACCCGTGAACGTCAAAGCGTTCTTGCGGAACTGTATCGCCCCATATCACCGATACCCGCTACTCACCACCCCCCCCTCCACGCAGCACCACCGCGCAGCCGCCCCACCAATATGGTATGCTATAGCATACGGCACAGTGCAGCCCACAGATGGGCCGGAACGGGAAGGATACAGCGCATGCAACCACGCATTCTGGTGATCGAAGATGAAACCGAAATTGCCAACTATCTGCGGCGCGGGTTGGTGTTTGAGGGCTTTGAAGTGCAGATTGCCAACGATGGGCATGCGGGCTTGGCAGCAGCCCGCGAACACCCGCCCGATCTTGTCGTGCTCGATCTGATGCTGCCCGGCATCGATGGACTGGAGGTAGCCCGCCGGTTACGCGCCGTCTCCGATGTGCCGATCATCATCCTCACTGCCCGCGATGCCGTGCCGGATCGAGTGGCTGGGCTAGAGAGCGGTGCAGATGATTACCTCGTCAAACCCTTCGCGTTTGCCGAACTGCTTGCCCGCATTCGGGTGCAGCTGCGCCGCCGCCAGAGCGAACGCCAGCCTGCCGTATTGCGCTATGCCACCCTGACGATGGATACGGCCGCCCGTGAGGTTCGCAACGGCGAACGGCGGGTAGAGTTGACTGCCCGCGAGTATGAGTTGCTGGAGCTATTTATGCGGAACCCGCAGCAAGTCCTCACCCGCGAAGTAATTTATGATCGGGTGTGGGGCTACGACTTCGGCGGTGAAAGCAATATTATTGAGGTATATATTCGCTACCTACGCCAGAAGCTCGAAGCCAATGGCGAACCACGCTTGCTGCATACCGTGCGCGGCGTGGGCTACATCCTGCGCGAGGAGTAGCGGCGGCACAGCATGAGCCTAGCTGCCCACCGTTATCGTCCACATCGCCATACCTGTGGTAGACATCTAGCGCATCTATTCCTGTTTCTTGCGTTTTGCGATCAATCTGCGTATAATATTGTAGCAAGACCAGAAACAAGAATGCTCCCGCCCTTTCAGTATCAGGCGATGCATGGACGAACAGAAACAGACTGCTACAGAGCTAGAACACCAGCATCCTGTATACGCAGACGGTGATGCTACCCCAAATGGCGCAGGCGAAGAGGATGACTTCCATCGTATGGAAGAACTGCTCGCCGATCCGGCACACGCCTACCGCAATTTGCAGTATGGCGACACTGTGGATGGGATCATCGTGCGCGTCGAGCGCGACTCGCTCCTCGTGGACATCGGGGCCAAAGCTGAAGGGGTCGTGCCCGCCAAAGAGATGCAATCGCTCACCCCAGAAGCACGTGAGCAGTTACGTGCTGGCGATCCGCTGCTTGTGTTTGTCGTGCAAGCTGAACACCGCGACGGCTATGCAATCCTCTCGATTGACCGGGCCCGCCAAGAGCGGAGCTGGCGACGCTTGCAACATGCCCACGATAACAACGACGTGATCGCAGCTCAGGTTGCCAATTATAACAAGGGGGGCTTGCTCGTTGATTTAGACGGGGTGCGCGGCTTTGTGCCCGCATCGCAGGTCAGCTCGATTGGGCGTGGCTCGGATGTGCAGAAACAGTCTGAGATGGCGCGGATGATCGGCTCTGAAGTAACCCTGAAGATTATCGAGATCAACCGTGAGCGCAATCGCCTGATCCTCTCCCAGCGTCAAGCCGTGCAAGAAGTGCGTGAGGAGAAGAAGGATGAGCTGCTTGCTAATCTGCGCGAAGGACAAGTCTACGAGGGCACCGTCAGTTCAATTTGTGATTTCGGTGTGTTTGTGGATATTGGTGGTGCAGATGGCCTCGTTCACCTCTCTGAGCTTTCATGGGGGCGCGTGCGCCATCCCTCAGAAGTGATCAGCGTTGGGCAGCGCATAAAAGTCCATATTCTCAATATTGACCTTGATCGGCGACGCATTGCGCTGTCGGTTAAGCGCACCCAGAAAGAGCCATGGTCTACAGCAGCCGAACGCTACCAACTCAACCAGATCGTGGACGGGGTGATTACCCAGATTACCGCCTTTGGCGCATTCGCCCGCATCGAGGATGGCATTGAAGGCTTGATCCACGTCTCCGAAATGGGCGAAGGGCACGTTCAGCATCCGCGAGAGATTGTCAGGGAAGGAGAAACCGTCCCTGTGCGGATCATTCGGATTGACCCCGCCCGCAAACGGATCGGCTTGAGCATGCATCTTCGCACCGAAACTCCCCCCCCCGATGCAGACCATGTGGAGCAAACCCCACCGCCTGATCCGCAAGCCTAGCTAAATTGGCGGTGACAATGGATCTACCTGATGTACAATAGAAAGTAACATGGAACGCCTTGAGTGGTGGTATTGAGGCAACACATCGGAAGCAACCACTTCATGGACGACGTTTCTGCATATGAGCGCACGTAGTCGCTCAGGCAGATGCTGCAAATACTGGCAATGGCTGCCCCGGTTTGCACGGTCAAGCCGGTTCCGGGAACCACGCTCGTCCCGATGGTGTGTCCCAACACAACCTTCTGCATGCTCTGCCCCTACAACTCTGGATGAGGAACTTACAATCAACGGAGTGTCCTATGTCAGATCGACTGTATGACAAATTTACGAAACGTGCCAAGCAGGTGCTGCAACTCGCCACCGAAGAAGCACGTGCGCTAAATCATCCCTATGTCGGCACGGAGCATATCCTGCTCGGTTTGATCCGTGAAAGCGAAGGGATTGCCGCACGGGTGCTTGATGATCTCGGCGTGAAGTTGCCACAGGCACGCAGTGCCGTAGAGTTTATCGTGGGAGTGGGTGAAACACCTTACAGCTCCGATCAAGAGTTAACGGCCCGCGCTAAGAAGGTGATTGAATATGCGATTGAGGAAGCCAAGCGGCTGAATCATCACTATATTGGGACAGAGCATCTCCTGCTCGGTTTGGTCCGCAATGGTGAAGGGGTTGCAACGGGCGTGCTTGACATTATGGGCGTGACGCTCGAACAAGTTCGCAATCAGGTGATGCGCGTGTTGCGGCACGGCACGACCCCGCCCACCGCTGAGCGTTCCAGTAGCTCAGCAACCTCACAACGCCAAAGCAAAACGCCCTACCTTGATGCGCTGGGCACAGATTTGACTGAGATGGCGGAAGCGGGCCGGCTCGATCCGGTGATCGGGCGCAAGCACGAAATTGAGCGCGTAATCCAGATTCTTTCGCGCCGCACCAAGAACAACCCAGCCTTGATTGGTGAGCCGGGTGTCGGCAAGACGGCAATTGTTGAAGGCCTCGCGCAGCGCATTGTGCAGGGCGAAGTGCCCGATAGCATTAAGGGCAAGCGTGTAGTTGCGCTGGATATGGGTGCGCTCGTCGCGGGCACGAAGTATCGTGGGCAGTTTGAGGAACGCCTAAAGCGCGTGGTGGATGAGATCAAAGAGACGCGCTGCATCCTCTTCATTGATGAGTTCCACACGATCATTGGAGCAGGCGGCGCAGAGGGCACACTCGATGCGGCCAATATCCTCAAGCCCGCCCTGAGTCGGGGCGAGCTACAAACAATTGGCGCAACGACGCTGGATGAGTATCGCAAATATATTGAGCGCGATGCGGCTCTAGAACGCCGCTTTCAGCCGGTGATGGTGGATGAGCCATCAGTGGAGGATACGATCAGCATCCTGCGCGGAGTCAAGAGCCGCTATGAGGATTTCCACCAGTTGCAGATCAGCGACGAAGCCATCAAGGCTTCAGCCGTGCTCTCCTCGCGCTACGTGCCGGATCGGTTTCTCCCCGATAAAGCAATTGACTTGATTGACGAAGCGGCGAGCCGCGTGCGGATGTATCGCTCAGCGACTCCCCCCAAACTACGCGATGCGCTGCGGGGCTTGGAAGCCCTGCGGAAAGAGCGTGAAGCCGCGCTTGCGGATAAGCAGTTTAGCCTTGCCGAAGACCTGCGCGACCGCGAGGAGCGCATGCAATCGCGGATTGCCGTGATCGAAAGTGAGATTGGCATCAGTGCTGCCGAGCAAACCTATGATCGCCCATATGTCACCGAAGAGGATATTGCCGAAGTGGTAGGGATGTGGACGGGTATTCCAGTTACCCGCCTGCGCGGCGATGAGACTGCTCGCCTGATGGAGATGGAAAGTGCCTTGCACAAGCGCGTGATCGGACAGGAAGAGGCGATTGTCACGATCTCGCGGGCCGTCCGTCGCGCTCGCGCAGGCCTGAAAGACCCGCGCCGCCCGATTGGGAGCTTCATCTTTCTCGGGCCTACCGGTGTCGGCAAGACCGAGCTGGCCAAAGCCTTAGCCGAGTTTATGTTTGGCTCGGAAGGGGCCCTGATCAAGATTGATATGTCTGAGTTTCAGGAACGCCACACCACCAGCCGCCTTGTCGGCTCGCCGCCCGGCTACGTCGGCTATGGCGAGGGCGGGCAACTCACCGATGCAGTGCGGCGCAAGCCCTACAGCGTGGTACTCTTTGATGAGATCGAGAAGGCTCACCCCGAAGCCTTCAACCTGCTGCTGCAAGTCCTCGAAGATGGGCACTTGACCGACGGCAAGGGGCGTAAGGTAGACTTCCGCAACACCGTGATTATTATGACCAGCAACGTCGGCACAGAGCACATCCGCCGTGCTAGCCGGATTGGGTTTGGAGCAACCGCAGTGGATATTGACGAACACGACACGCGCCGCAAAGTAGAGGATTCGCTCAAGCAAATCTTCCGGCCAGAGTTCCTGAACCGGATTGATGCAACGATCATCTTCCACCCGCTTACGTCGGACGAGATTCGCCAAATTGCAACCATTATGATCAATCGTGTCCAACAGCAGCTTGACGATCATCAGATCAAGCTGGAAGTCCACGAAGATGCGCTAGAACTGCTTACACGACGCGGCTACGATCCCGCCTTCGGAGCACGCCCGTTACGCCGCATCATCACCAACCTGATCGAGGACCCGATGGCCGAAGGCGTGCTGGAAGGACGCTTCACGGCTGGCGATACGGTGGTGGTAGATGCCCACAACGACTTGCTGCGAATCCGTAGCCTGCGCCAGATCGAGCAGGATGAGCAGCAGGAAGAGGAGAGTGCCGCGCTGGTGTAACCCACCCCGCTCCCTTAGCTCTACCCTAAGCTGACACGTGCCGTCTATCCCGATGAGCGATAGGCGGCACACCGCATCTACAGGGCTTGACAATGAGCGTATAATGAGAAGGAACATACTCACACCTCACGGCAGCAAGCAATCTGCTGTCCCACCTTGACGCACGCCCAAAACCGTGATACCATTAGAAGTCATTGCGGTACATAGTGTGGGGTCGCGCATGATCGTCCTGCTACCGACACAGACAACTGACATTTGCCAAAGAGCTACGCAGCAGTAGGGTAGCTTACACCCGTCATACCTACGCCAGTTCAACGACTGATCCACGAGGAAGTCTACTGAACCGGCGGTTTGTGTATTTATTTGGCAATCCGGCAGCACCCGCCCCATGATCGCCGCAGTTGCGAACCTACACGAACTGATTAGCAAACGAGGTGAGTATGGCTCCGCTAGTAGAAAGTGTTGTGCTTCAGCCCCTGATTACTCCCGTAGACACTGGAACAAACGCCCTGCGCCGCGATTCGATTGAGCGGCGTTCTTTTGCGCGAATCAAAGATACTATTGACGTACCACGCTTAATCGAGACCCAAGTCCGCAGTTTCAAATGGTTTATGGACAGCGGCCTACGGGAATTGCTCAATGAGATTTCGCCGATCACCGACTTCACGGGCAAGAACCTCGAACTACGGTTTGTAGATTATACCTTTGGTGAGCCACGCTACTCCGAATTTGAGTGCCGTGACCGCGACTTGACCTACTCCGTGCCCCTGCGCGTCAAGGTTGAACTGCGCGTGCTGGCCACGGGTGAGATCAAGGAGAGTGAACTGTTTCTGGGCGACTTCCCGATGATGACCGACAACGGCACCTTCATCTACAACGGTGCCGAGCGGGTTGTCGTGTCGCAGCTGATTCGTTCACCGGGAGTGTACTTCAGTGGCGAGAAAGAACCTACCAGTGGGCGCATGCTGCACTCCGCCAAGCTGATCCCCAATCGCGGGGCATGGCTCGAATTTGAGACGAGCAAGCGCGACGTGATCTCCGTCAAGGTAGACCGCAAGCGCAAGCTCCCTGTCACCATCTTGCTACGAGCCATCCTCGCGTGGCAAGCCGATGAGCACGGCGTGGGGCAATGGGTTGAGGATAAACGCCTTGTGGATTACGGGCTGGATGAGCAGATTGTCGAACTGCTGCAACACATTGATAGCAACCCCGATCACGCCTACCTCCGCTCGACGCTCGATAAAGACTCAACCAGCAACGCCCGCGAAGCCCTGATTGAACTCTACAAGCGGCTGCGGCCCGGCGATCCGCCGACACTGGAGAATGCCCGCTCATTACTCGAATCGCTGCTCTTCAATCCGCGCCGCTATGATCTCGCACGGGTTGGGCGCTACAAGCTCAACAAGAACCTCTGGGAGCGCGACGTGCGCCGCAGCCACACCGGTGAGAACCCGCGCACGAATGCCCCCGACTTGAGCGTGATGGTGCTGCTGCCGCGCGACATCTTCCGCATCATTGAGCAGTTGATCCAACTCAACAATGGCTTCGGCAAGCCCGATGATATTGACCATCTGGGCAACCGCCGCGTCCGCACCGTGGGCGAGCTGATCCAGCAACAGTTCCGCGTGGGCTTGCTCCGCATGGAGCGGGTGATCAAGGAGCGGATGAGCTTGCAGGACGCAGACACGATCACGCCCAATGCGCTGATCAACATTCGTCCGGTGGTGGCAGCCATGCGCGAATTCTTCGGCGGCAGCCAACTCTCGCAGTTTATGGATCAGACCAACCCACTGGCTGAGCTAACCAACAAGCGGCGGCTCTCGGCACTGGGGCCCGGCGGTCTCAGCCGAGACCGCGCCGGCTTCGAGGTGCGTGACGTACACCATAGCCACTATGGGCGCATCTGCCCCGTCGAAACACCAGAAGGGCCAAACATCGGCTTGATCGGCACCATGAGTACCTACGCCCGCGTCAATGAGATGGGTTTTCTGGAAACGCCCTACCGCAAGATTTTTCAGGAGATCGAAAACACCCCCGTGTGGATCGAGCGGCGCTATGCCCCACGCGATGTGAAAGACCTGCACACCGGCGATATTCTGCTGGCGGCCGGCGAGCGGATCGACGCGGACACCGCCCGCCAATTGGCCATTACGCTGCTCACGGGGCAAATGCTCCGCGAGGATATTGTAGACCCACAGGATGAAAGCGGCGAGACAGTGCTCGCCGAAGCCGGCATGGAGATCACCCGCGAGCTGGCACAGGTGATTGCAGACCTGCCCTACCGCACAATCAAGATCAAGCCGGTGGTGTCGCAGCAGGTGGATTACCTCAGTGCCGATGAGGAAGACCGCTTCGTCGTAGTGCAAGCCAACGCCCCCCTCGATGAGCACAACCGCTTTACGACCCAGACTGTCTCGTGCCGCTTTGCGGAGGAGTTTATCAAGGAGCGCATCGAGCGCGTGGACTACATGGACGTATCGCCGAAGCAAGTGGTCAGCGTCAGCACCGCGCTGATCCCCTTCCTTGAACATGACGATGCCAACCGGGCCCTGATGGGATCGAACATGCAACGCCAAGCCGTGCCGCTGCTCCGCCCCGATGCGCCTATCGTGGGGACAGGCATGGAGTACCTCGCTGCCCGCGACAGTGGGCAGGTGGTGGTTGCCAAAGCCGATGGCATAGTGCGGAGCGCAACCGCTGAGCGCATTCTGGTGGAGGAAGACGACGGCTATCTGCGTGAGTACCGCCTGCGGAAATTCATGCGAAGCAACCAAGATACGTGTATCAATCAACGCCCCGGTGTATCTGCGGGGGATCGGGTCCGCAAGGGCCACATCATTGCCGATAGCAGCAGCACCGACAACGGCGAACTAGCTCTTGGGCAAAACATACTGGTAGCCTATATGCCGTGGGAAGGGGGCAACTTCGAGGATGCGATCCTCGTAAGTGAGCGGCTAGTGCGCGAAGATATTTTCACCAGCATCCATATCGAGAAGTACGAAGTCGAAGCCCGTGATACCAAACTCGGCCCAGAGGAGATCACCCGCGATATTCCCAACGTGGGGCAGGATAGCCTCCGCAATCTCGATGATCGCGGGATCATCTACATCGGTGCCGAAGTGCATCCGAACGATATTCTCGTGGGCAAGATTACGCCCAAAGGCGAAACCGACCTGACGGCCGAAGAACGCCTGCTGCGAGCCATCTTTGGCGAAAAGGCGCGGGAAGTGAAGGATAGCAGCCTGCGCGTGCCCAATGGGGTGCGGGGCAAAGTGATTGACGTGAAAGTCTTTAGCCGCGCCGACGGAGCCGAGCTGCCCGTCGGGGTGAATCAGACCGTGCGCGTGCTGCTGTGCCAGAAGCGCAAGATTAGCGCAGGGGACAAGATGGCTGGGCGGCACGGCAACAAGGGCGTGGTCAGCCGGATTATGCCCATTGAGGATATGCCCTTCTTGCCCGATGGCCGCCCAGTAGATATTGTGCTGAATCCGATTGGCGTGCCGAGCCGCATGAACATCGGGCAAATCCTCGAAACCCATCTCGGCTGGGCCGCAGCTCGGCTAGGCTACCGCGTAGCTACGCCGGTATTCGATGGCGCAGATGAGGATCAAATCAAAAACTTGCTCGAAGCTGCCGGCTTGCCCCGCGACGGCAAAATCACCCTCTACGATGGGCGCACCGGCATGCCTTTCGACCATCCAGTTACGGTGGGTTATGCCTATATGCTTAAGTTGGCTCACCTCGTCGAGGACAAAATCCACGCCCGTAGCACGGGCCCCTACAGCCTTGTCACCCAGCAGCCACTCGGAGGCAAAGCCCAATTCGGTGGGCAACGCTTCGGCGAGATGGAAGTGTGGGCCCTCGAAGCCTACGGCGCAGCCTATATTTTGCAAGAGATGCTGACGGTCAAATCGGATGATGTGGTTGGGCGCGTCAAGACGTATGAGGCGATTGTGAAGGGCGAGCCGATCCATGAGCCAAGTGTGCCAGAGAGCTTCAAGGTGCTGATCAAGGAACTTCAATCACTCGGCTTGAGTGTAGATGTGTTGACTGAAGACGAACGCGCCATTGAGCTGAACGATGATATGGACAGCGACTTGGCCGCCCTAGATGGAATCAACCTGAGTGGCATGGAACGCGGTGAATTCTAACGAGGGTGGGCAGCAGCGGGCTAGCGCATGGCATAGCCCGCCCAGCCTTGTTATCTCTAGCGGGAGAAATCAATGCTCGAAATTAATGAGTTTAATGCAATCCGGATTAGTTTAGCATCACCCGAAGATATTTTGTCGTGGTCGCACGGCGAAGTGACCAAGCCGGAAACGATCAACTACCGCACGCTGAAGCCAGAGCGCGACGGGCTGTTCTGCGAGCGCATCTTTGGGCCGACCAAAGATTGGGAGTGCTACTGCGGCAAGTACAAGCGGGTGCGCTTCAAGGGGGTGGTGTGCGACAAGTGTGGAGTCGAGGTGACCCGCTCGAAGGTGCGCCGCGACCGCATGGGGCATATCAGCCTTGCCTCACCCGTCAGCCACATCTGGTTTGTTAAGGGCACTCCCTCGCGGCTGGGCTTGATCCTTGATATTAGCCCACGCAATCTGGAGCGGGTGATCTACTTCGCCGCCTATATCGTGATTGAAGTCAATGAGGAGCTGCGCGAGCAGGTGCGCGAGCAGCTGCGCGAAGAATACCAGCGCAAGCGCGAGGAGATTCAAGCCCAAGCGGAAGAACGCCATATTGATCTTTCGGCCCAGTTCAAGCAGAACATGGGCGAAGTGGATCAGGTGCAGGAGAATACCCGCGAGCAGATTGAGGCCGAACACGAGCAACGCCGCGAGGCCCTTAAGAGCGAAGCCGAAGCCCTGCGCGAACGGCTAGAGCCGCTGAGCGGCAAGCGCGTGGATGAGGAACTCCTGTTCAATGGAGCCTTGCTGATCGAAGAAGACCACGTGGTGACGGAGGATGTGTTTGATCGGCTGGATGAACTCTTGGAGCAGGAGCTAGAGCGGCTCGAAGAAGAACGCCTCCAGCACTTGAGCGATATTGAACTCCGCAGTGATGCGAGCCGTGAAAGCCGCGAACGCGAAGTGACCCAGCAGCGTGAGCGCATCGAGGAGGATCTCCGCGCCAAGCTCGACCAGACGGTGCGCGAGGAGAAAGAGAAGCTCGATCAGCTTAACAAGCTATCTCCGCCAATTGTCACCAACGACAGTGGCGAGTATACTGTGCGCGTGCAAGTCCTCACCGAAAACGAATACCGCGTGCTGCGCGAGCTTGCGCCCGGCGGCGTATTCCGCGCCGATATGGGGGCAGGGGCGGTGCGCGAGGCCGTGGCGATGGTGGATTTGGATAAGCTCGCCAATCAGCTTCAGAAAGAGGTGCAAGAGACTGTCGGGCAGCGGCGCAAGAAAGCCACCAAGCGGCTGCGCGTAGTCGAGAGCTTCCGCAAGAGCGGCAACCACCCCGAATGGATGATTATGATGGCCCTGCCCGTCATCCCGCCTGACTTGCGCCCAATGGTGCAACTCGACGGCGGCCGCTTTGCAACGAGCGATCTGAACGATCTGTATCGGCGCGTGATCAATCGCAACAATCGCCTGAAGCGGCTGATGGAGCTGAACGCGCCCGAGATCATAGTTCGCAATGAGAAGCGCATGCTCCAAGAAGCGGTAGATGCCTTGATTGACAATGGGCGGCGCGGGCGAGCGGTGAGTGGCAAAGGCAAGCATCGCCTCAAGAGCTTGAGCGATATGCTCAAGGGCAAACAGGGCCGCTTCCGCCAGAACCTGCTGGGCAAGCGCGTGGATTATAGCGGGCGTTCTGTGATTGTGGTTGGCCCCAATCTGCAACTCCACCAGTGTGGGCTGCCCAAGAAGATGGCCCTTGAGCTGTTCAAGCCCTTTGTGATGCGGCGTTTGGTGGAGAAAGGGTTTGCCCACAACATCAAGAGTGCCAAGCGCATCGTCGAGCGGGTGCGCCCCGAAGTGTGGGACGTGCTTGAGGAAGTCATCAAAGATTATCTCGTGTTGCTCAACCGTGCGCCGTCGCTGCACCGCCTCTCGATTCAAGCCTTTGAAGCCAAGCTGATCGAAGGCAGTGCTATCCAGCTGCACCCACTAGTCTGCGCCGCTTTCAATGCCGACTTCGACGGCGACCAGATGGCCGTGCACGTGCCCCTCTCCCGCAAGGCGCAGGAAGAAGCCCGCACCCGTATGCTGAGTATCTACAACCTGCTCAGCCCCGCGCACGGCGATCCGATCATTACCCCCTCGCAAGATATTGTGTTGGGCTGCTACTACCTGACGATGGTGCATCCGGGCACGAAGGGCAGTGGCAAGATGTTTGCCACTGCGAATGAAGCCCTGCTTGCGTATGACAAAGGCTTGATCAATATTCAAGCCCCGATCTGGGTGCGGATGACGCTCGCTGAGCTGAACTACTACGACGAAGAAGACATCAAACGCTACAACTACCGCCGCCAACAGCCCGAAGGTGCCAGTAGCGAGACCCTTGTGCCGCGTGCCCAACTGCAAGGCAGCACCGCCGCGAATACCACGACCTCGCGCTACACGGTGATTTCGGCCGAACTCAACAACCTTGAGCGGCGACTGAAGGGCACGGATCAAGAGGTGCGCTTCTTTTCGGCAGCGGGCGAAATCCACGCGGCACTGGTGCAGACGACCATTGGGCGGATCATCTTCAACAATGCCCTGCTGCCACCCTTGCGCTACTACAACAAGCTCGTGCCGAAGAAGGGCTTGAAAGAAGTGATTGCCGCCTGCTACCGCTACTACACCAATCCCGATCACATTCCACCCGATGCCCTTGAGGCGGTGCGGCGCGTGTATCCCAACAAGACCGAGCAAGAGCTAGCCCGCATCTTCGGCTCGGAGATGACCGCGTACCAAGCCGATATGATCAAGAGTCTCGGCTTCCGTTATGCCACGCTTGGGGGGATGACTATCGGCATTGATGATATTGAAGTGCCACAGAAGAAGTACGAGATCATCAGCGATGCCGAAGATCAAGTGGCAAAGGTCGAGAAAAACTTCCGCCGGGGCCTGATTACGGAAGAAGAACGCTACCGCGAAGTGGTGCAGATTTGGCAACGGGCGACCAATGATACCATTGCGGCGGTGAAAGAAAACTTGAACCCCTACCGCCCAGTAGCCATGATGGCCGTGAGTGGCGCACGGGGCAACATCAACCAGATCAGCCAGATGTCGGGCATGCGTGGCTTAATGTCCGACCCGACTGGGCGCATCATCGAACTACCCATCAAAGCCAACTTCCGCGAGGGCTTGTCGGTGCTTGAGTATTTCGTCTCGACCCACGGCGGGCGCAAAGGTCTCGCCGATACGGCCCTCCGCACCGCCGACGCGGGCTACCTGACCCGCCGCCTTGTGGATGTGGCGCAGGATGTCATTGTCACGATTGAGGACTGCCACACCCAAGACGGCATATGGCTACACAAAGCCGATGATGTCGAGCTGATGGATGACCTCACTCGCCGCCTTGAAGGGCGCATCCTCGCACGGGATGTGCTTGATCCGGAGACCAACACCATGCTGGCCAAGCGCAACCAAGAGCTAGATGCCTCAACCGCACGGGCAATTGTTGCCGCTGGCATTGACTCGGTGCTGGTGCGTTCCCCGCTCACCTGCCAATCCGAGTATGGCATCTGCCGCATGTGCTACGGGCGCAACCTCGCAACGGGCAAGCTTGTAGACGTGGGCGAAGCGGTTGGGATTATTGCCGCGCAATCCATCGGCGAGCCGGGCACCCAGCTCACCCTGCGAACGTTCCATACAGGCGGCGTGGCCAGTGCCGATGACATCACACAGGGCTTGCCGCGCATCCAAGAGATTTTCGAGGCCCGCACCCCGAAGGGCAAGGCGTTGCTCGCCGAGATTGACGGGCAGGCCCAACTGATCAAGGAAGATGATGGCAGCCGCAAGGTGATTATTAGCAGCAACCACGTGTACATCGAAGAGTACACCGTACCTGATGGCTACGACATTACGGTTGAGGATGGGGTAGAGGTCGGCGAGGGCGAAATCCTTGCCGTAAGCAACCGGGCCGATAAGCCGGGTGCGCCGATAGCTGCCCGCCTCAGTGGCGTGGTGCGGCTTCGCAATGGGCAGATTGAGGTGAGTACCGCTGAGCAAGAGACGAAGGAGCTGATCGTTCCCCATGCCGCACGCATGCGCCCCATCAATGTGGATGGCGAGAACATGCCCTTTGAGGAAGGCAAGTTCTATCAGGTGGTGACTGGCCAGCAACTTACGGAAGGGAGTGCCGACCCACAGGAACTCCTCGCTTTGCAAGGCCGCGAGGCGGTGCAACGCTACCTCGTCAATGAAGCCCAGAAAGTCTACCGCAGCCAAGGCGTGAACATTGATGACAAACACGTCGAAGTGATTGTACGGCAGATGTTGCGGCGCGTGCGGATCGAAGATCCGGGCGATACAGGCATGCTGCCCGGTGAGCTGGTGGAAGTCTCCGAATTCCGCCGCATCAATCAAGATGTGCTGAGTCAGGGCGGTGCGCCCGCGATTGCCGTAGCCATGCTGCTCGGCATCACCAAAGCCTCGCTCAATACGGATAGCTTCCTCTCGGCGGCATCCTTCCAAGAAACGACGCGCGTCCTGACAGAGGCGGCGATCAATGGCAAGGTGGATGGGCTACGTGGGCTAAAAGAGAACGTCGTTATCGGTAAGCTGATTCCGGCCGGCACAGGGATTGAGAAACGCCCGCGCCGACGCTACGACGATCTGGTGGGCGAGATTGCCCGCATGCTCGAAAGTGGGGCGGAAGCATCAGCCGCGTCAGCTGACAAGGAAAGCCTGCCGCGTGAAGTGCAGCGGGCCTCAGCAATGCTGGGGCTAGGCGGGATAGCAGGTGTGACCGATCTCGATGAGCTAGCCGCAATGGATGCAGCCCAACACGAAGATCGCCAACGCCAGCTAGAAGAGAAGCTGCGCGAACTGCTCGGTGGTGATGTGGGCGACCTGAGCGATACCGACGACCTCGATGCAGGATTGGATGCGGAGACCCTGCTTGATGATGAGGAAGCTGAAGGGTTTACGGATGAGGAGCCACAGGGCTGATACAGGATTGGGCAAAGGCCTAGTGCCAGAAACTCCCAGCGTGTCCTCAATAACCCTCAACAGGCGCAAAAGTATGGCGTGGGGCGCATATACCTCACGCCGTTTGCTTTGGCACAGGTGATCCACCCCTCTGGGCTGAAGATAATCTTGACAGACATCTGGACCTGTGCTATCGTAATAACCAATCTAATACACATAACCTTCGGGGCAGGGTGCAATTCCCGATCGGCGGTAATCTCCTTCAGGGGTAGCCCGCGAGCCGTAAGGCAGGATTCCGGTGTGATTCCGAAGCCGACCGTAACAGTCTGGATGAAAGAAGGTTGGTATACAGTACGGCGTGCTACATGGCATGCTTTGTTGTTGCTGCATAACGGTTTACCCAATCACGGGCATATTCCGCTTATGTTGTTGTGCTGTATCCATCTCCATAGCATTTGTTTGTGTGCCCCGAAGAATATCTGGCTTCGGGGCATTCTGTTGCCCCCGAAGCCACCAAACAGCTTGAGCAGAAGGAGCAACAACCCATGCAGCAACCCACACAACACATTATCCCGACCCTACCCAGCCAATCAGCGCAGGCGGCATCCACCCCCCTAACGAGTCAGGCAGCACCTGCACCACACCCAACCATGCGCCGAAACCGCCGACTGAGCTGGATGAACCGCTTCAGCTTTCCGCTCGCCCTCGTGATGGTGGTGCTCGGCTGGCAGCTGCTCGTCGTGATCAGCGGCTACCAGCCCTACACGCTCCCCTCACCGCTGCTTGTGCTGCAACGGTTTGTGAGTGCCGCAAGTAGCGGGCTGCTACTGCACCACACGCTCGTCACCGTGACAGCAGCACTCGGCGGCTTTGCGCTAGCCCTCCTCACAGGCACGCTGCTCGGCTACTTACTGTTCCGGCTCCGCTGGCTCGAACGCGCCACCGCACCGCTCCTCGCCGCTTCGCAGGCCGTGCCCATCATTGCTATCGCCCCGTTGATCATCCTCTGGTTTGGGACTGGCCTGCAAGCCAAAATCTTGGTTGCCGCCTTGATTACCTTTTTCCCGATCTTGATGAGTACGCTCGTTGCCCTGCGCCAGATTCCGCGTGAGCTACGCGAGATGGCTTTGATCAGTGGGGCTTCGTGGTGGCAGATGATGCGTTATGTCGAGCTACCGCTTGCGCTGCCGGTGATGTTTGCCGGCATTCGTACTGGCTTGGCACTGGCGACCACCGGCGCAGTGGTTGGTGAATTTGTGGCGGGGCGCGATGGCTTAGGTGCCCTGATCAACATCGCCCGTGGGCTATTCGATACGCCCTTGATGTTCGTGGCGATCCTCACACTGGTTATCATCACGCTCACCCTGTACCAACTGGTCGAATGGGTTGAGCGAGTTATCGTACACTGGGCGGATTAAACCCACCCGTATAACTACGCATTGCAAAGGAGAACTAGTTCGTATGATTAAGGTAAAGATGATGCTTCAGTACAGCTTCCTGTTGGGGCTAGGGTTGATCTTGATCGCGTGTGGCGGTGCAGCCCCAACAGCCCCAACAGCCCCAGCAGCCCCAGCAGCTGCACCTGAGCCAGCATTGACGACAGTCACACTGGCGATGTCCTACATTCCGAATGTCCAGTTTGCACCGTTCTACGTCGCCCAGCAGAAGGGCTACTACCGTGAGGCCGGCATTGATGTCGTCTTCGACTACAACTTCGAAACTGACACGCTCCAACGCGCCGCAACCGCATCGCTCGATGCACCGATCTTCGCGCACGGCAGCGGGCTATCGGTGATGCTAGCCCGCCAACAAGGGCTTCCGGTGCAAATGGTCATGCAGCAAACCCAGCAGTTTCCAGTCGTCTTCTTTGGCAAAGCCGGAATTCCGCTCGATGACCCGACCGATCTGCAAGGGCTGCGGATCGGCATTCCGGGTCGCTTCGGCGCAAGCTACTACGCGCTACTAGCCCTGCTCTACGCCAGCAACCAGCAGGAGCGCGACCTGAATGTACAGGAAGTCGGCTTTAGCCAATTCCAGCTTGTGCTCGAAGATCAGATTGACGTTGCCGCTGGCTATGCCATGAACGAGCCAGTCCGCCTGCGCGAAGCAACCGGCGGCGCAAGTGTCTTGCGCGTGGCCGACTTCTTCCCGCTTGTGTCAGATGGGGTGATCGTCAGTGAGCAAATGATCGCCGAACGCCCCGAATTGGTGCAGGGCTTTGTGGAGGCTTCGATGCGTGGGCTACGCGATACGTTGGCAAACCCCGACGAAGCCTTCGAGATCAGCCTTACGTTCATTCCTGAAGCCAATTTGAGTACGCCTGAATTTGAGCGGGCGGTACTGCAAGAGAGCCTACCCTACTGGAGCAGTGAACGGCTCGGCGCAATGTCCGAAACGACATGGGCCAAGTCACACCAGTTCCTGCTTGATCTGAACTTGCTGCAAAGCCCGATTGAAGTCGAGCAGGCGTATACGAATGCGTTTGTGGAGTAGCCCACAGCAGTCAAGCGGCCAGTGACCGCACGCAGGGGAACAAGCCCCCGCTTCGCACGAAGGTACATTTGTCCACCGCCTTTCTGGTATGCTGCAAAGAGCAGCCCACTGCGGGCAAGCCCTGAGGTATACGAGGAGCAAAGCCAATGACAGCGGTGTATCATGTGCGAATACGTGAAATGCCTGACCACGAACGCCCCCGCGAACGCTTGCGCGATTACGGTGCGGAGTCGCTCTCGGATGCAGAGTTGCTGGCGATCTTGCTGCGGACGGGCGTGAGTGGCTTGAATGTGGTGCAACTGGCGCAGCAGTTGCTGTTGGAACGCGAGGGCTGGCGCGGCTTGCAACAGGCCTCGTTTCAAAGCCTCCGCGATCAGCACGGCATGGGTGAAGCGAAAGCGGCCCAACTGAAGGCCGCACTGGAGATCGGGCGGCGGCTAGCCATGTTGAGCTTCACCGAGCGCGTACAGATTCGCTCGCCGAGCGATGTTGCCCAACTGATGCAGATCGAGCTGAGCCACCTCGATCAGGAGCATCTCAAGGCCGTCTGCCTTGATACGCGCAACCGCGTGGTCAAAATCCAGACCGTCTACGTTGGCACGCTCAATTCGGCTGGCTTGCGCGTGGGCGAGGTATTCAAAGAGGCGATCAAGATCAATAGCGCGGCAATCATCCTCGCCCACAATCACCCTAGCGGCGACCCGTCGCCCTCGCCGGATGATCTACAGGTCAATCGGCAACTGTTGCAGGCCGGGCAGTTGCTGGATATTGACGTGCTGGATCACTTGATTATCGGGCATGGTTGCTATGTCAGCCTGCGCGAACGTGAGATCGGCGGCTTCTAGGCGGGTGCAGGCGGGCGGCGTAGCAGGTGGGTGAAGACCCCATTCGCCAGCATGATCCCACTAAAGACGAGCAGCAAGCCCGCCAGTGTGTGCCAGCCGATTGGCTCACGGAGCCAGAGCCAACCATAGACGAGCGCAAACGAGGGAATCAGATAGGTGACCATCGTGGTGCGCGATGCACCGAGCCTGGTGAGCAGCCAGTAGTAGAGCATATACGCGAGGGCCGTACTGAGCAGCGTCAAGCCAATGATCCCGACTAGGGCGGGGCGCGTTGGGCTGAGCGTGGGTGGGCCTTCGATCAGGATCGCAAGCGGCAGGATTACCACCAAGCCCACCCCCATCGTGCCCACTGCGGTGACAATCGGGGCTGTGCCGTGAAAGGCGCGTTTGGCAAGGATCGCAGTGATAGCATAACAGAGCGCGGCTGCGCTCACAGCCAGCACCGCCAGCAGATTGCGGATGACTAGCAGATCGGGGCCTATGCCCACTGCAACCAGCACCCCACTGAACCCGATCAGTGCCCCGATGAGGCGCGGCACGCTGAACTGCTCATCGTGGGTGACGAGGGTCACAAGCATCAGCGTGAAGAGCGGCGTAGTCGCGATCAGGATCGCGGCAAGGCTACTCGTGATATACTGTTCGCCCCAGCCGATCAGGGAGAAGGGCAACGCGAGGCCAACGACCCCGACGATGCCCATCGCCCGCCAGATGTGGCCCGAGCGCGGCAAGCGATGCCCCTGCATCCGCATCACAGCATACAAGATCGCGCCCGCCCCAAGCAGGCGGAACACCACCAACGTCATCGGCCCATAGCTTTCCAAGCCGATTTTGATAAACAGAAACGATGCGCCCCACAGCGCACCGAGCAGCACAAGAAAAAGCAGTTGCATAATCCCTCTGGCGGGGCAAGCCCCTGCTCACCCCTCTGTATTCTAGCGAAAAGTGGGGCGCGTGGCAAATGCACCGCACCCGCCGATTCCTGCGGTATAATATCGCCATGCACACGCCATCGGTTGCTCCGCCACACCTACCCCCAACGACAACGCTGCCCCCCATCCCACGCACCCTGCGCTGGGGTTGGTTCGGCAATGCACTCCGCAGCCTGCTCGATTGGCGACCGGTATTGCTCAGTGGGATAGCGTTGCTGGTGCTCCTCGGCGCAACCCAGCTCCCCTTTGGGTATACCTTCAAGGCGGGCAAAGAACGCGGCGCGTTCAGCGATCTACCCTCGTTGTTTGCCTTCAACACGGCGGAATCGGCAGATGCGTTTGGGCGCAATACGTGGCGTTGGTCACGCACCCAATCCACCATCGTGGTGCCCGGCATCGGGCAGCGCAGCAGCATTATCAGCTTCAACATCGTATCGCACCGCGCTCAATGGCTCAACCCAGAAACACCCACGCTCCTCACGATCCAGATCGGTGATCTCGCGCCGGAGCCAATCACATTGCGGCAGGAAGGCGCACGCTATCACTTCTACGTGCCATCTGCTGGCTTGCGCGATGGTGCGCTGTGGCTGGAACTCTTTACCGATGGCTGGCGCAACCCCACCGATACCCGCGATGAACTTGGCATTGCGGTGGGTAATTGGGTGACAGTAGCCAGCATCAACGCAAACGATGGCTTGGTGCTGCCCAGCATCGCGCTCTGGTTGGCGTGGGGGCTGTGGCTGATCCCGTTCTACTTCATCCTGCGGATACTCCTCTTTCCCGCCCACACGGCGTTGCTCCTCTTGCTCCCATTCGCCATTGTGATCCCGTTGCTGGTGCTCGTCAATGCGCCCCGCTTGGGCTTCGGCAATGCGTGGGTGGGGCAATTCGTGCTGCTGACGGCAGCAACGGCGGGGCTGGTACGCCTGAGTGTACCGCCGCTTCTGCGCCGCCCTGCGCTCTTGCCGCCCATCTCGATTTTACGCTGGCTCCTGCTGCTGATCGTGTTGAGCTTCTCTGTCAAGTATGGCGCACGGCTTTACATGGATGCCATGCCCGGCGATCTCCAGCTGCACGTCAATCGCTTCACGCTGACCATCTTGGGCGATATATACATCCGCGCCCAACATCGGGGCTTGCCATTCCCCTTCCCCAATGGCTTGTACCTAAGCCTTGCCCCGCTCTACCTTGCGGGCTTCGACATCCACACCCTGTTTCCGGTGCTATCTGGCATCTTTGAGGCCAGCGCGGTGCTGCTGATCTATCTGCTGCTCGCCCGCACCACGCATAGCCCCCAGCTTGCCCTGCTTGCCGCGCTGCTGTATGCACTCACAGCGGGCGGGCACATGGTCACATGGTTTGCGTTTGCCACACAGGTGGCGGGGCAGTGGGTCACACTGCTCCTATTCACGGTGGTGGCTTTCTGGTTCCCACTCCAGCGCGGGTGGTGGCGGTGGTGGGTGGTGCTGTTCTTGCTGGTGCACGTCTTTCTGGGGCACATCGGGCAGTTCCTGAATCTGACGGCGGCAGCCGCCATCCTACTGCCCGTGCTGTGGTGGCAGTGGCGCAACGATGCTTCCCTGCGGGGTGCGCTCTATTGGCTGGGCAGTGCCGGTATCGCCGCCCTCGCGTTTGTAGGGCTGTTTTACTATGGCGGCTTCAGCGACCTGATTGCCGATCAAATCATTGGGGTCAGTACGCAGGGGCTAAACGAAGTCACCGAACGCCCCCCAATCCCGCGCACAGCGACATTGCATACGCTTTGGTATGGCGGGGCAATCACCCATTTTGGCTTCTTCCCACTCGTACTCGCGGCGGCGGGCTTGCTCGGCTGGCGGCGGCGGGTGCACCATCCGTTGCTTGTGCCGCTGATCCTTGCCTGCTTTGCCATCAGTATTAGCCAAGCGATCCTGCCCCTGATTACACTCAACTCAATCACAACTCGCTGGCTGATGTTCTCTTCGTGGGGCATCTTCGTCGCAGCTGCCCTTGCAACCCTTCCGCTCTGGCGGCGCGGCTGGGCCGCACAAGGCGTAGTCGTAGCCATGTTCGGCTATGTGGCATGGGTGATGGTGGTGGTGTGGATGAATGCCATGCTGCTGCGCCTGCCCCCGATTGAGCCATTCTAACACCCCACCGTGCTCGCCCATTGGTCCAACGGCGGGTAGCCACTAAACAGGAACGGTGCAACACGTTCCCGTCTAGTGGCTCGCTGCAATTGCGGCTCAACTGCTTGATGCTGGGCTACTCTGTTGGGCGGATAACCAACACCGGAACCCGTGCCGCCTGCACCACCTTCTGGGTGACACTGCCCAAGAGCCACCGCCCGATACCGCTGCGCCCGTGCGTCGCAATGACAATCAAATCTACGCCGTGATTCTCAGCATACTCCACAATCGCATCACCCGGTTCGAGACGGCTGAGTTCGGTTTGCACCTGCATCCCATCTGCGGCTAATTCGCGGGCAATCGCGCTGAGGTAGTCTTGCACACTCTTTTCAAGACGCATCATCTCATCTTCCATCTCGGAAGGGTGATACACCATGCCAAACTCAATCACCGTCGGATAGACCGGCGGCACAGCGCGGAGCAGGGTAATTTTTACGTCGTTACGCCCCTCTGCGAGCGCACGCACATGCGGTAGGGCTTGCTCTGAAAGCGACGAACCATCAAGCGGTGCCAAAATATGATGATACATATTTGCCTCCCTTCTGGACAGCCTTGTCCTACTGTCAGTATACCTGATCCAACCTTGCTTGTGAAAAAAAGTTCAACCACACTCTGTAAGGATTCGCTAACTTGACGCAGATGTTTTCAGACTATTTATGCTCTAGAAACATCGGGCAATGTATGCTACACTAATAGCGTATTATACGTCTATAAATGGTTTATTTCTATTGGCATACCCTACACAACGAAAGCACACCTGCATGAGCCTGAGGTGAATGCATGGTCACACCAATGTGCCGCATCATCCTCCTCAAGGATGTGGTGCTTGTTGCAAATCGCAAAATCGCCCCTGCTCTAGCCCATTTGCATGTGTTGCTTTCATTTATGCGTAGCCTAGCGGAGGTACTAATATGGACAATTTTATAAAAAAAGCCGCGCTTCCCCAAGCTGGAGACTCTGCCCCCCGCGAAGTGCCCCGCGAAAATGCTGCTAAATAACTCGTTCGTTATCATAGAAACGTTCTAAGCCAACCCACATTTCAAGTAGATCGTGGAAACATATGCAGACTAGCATCCGCAACCGTATGACTGCCCTGTTGTTACTCTTTGCACTGATCCCACTGGTTCTGCTAAGTGCAGTGGGCATCTGGCAAATTACAAGCCTCGAATACGACAATGTCATCAAACTTCAAGGCGAAGTTGCCAACCGCGCCGTTGAGTATTTCGACTTGTACCTCAGCTCGATGGAAACACAGCTGCGTGAATTCGGCGATACGCCGCTCGTGCGAAGTACTGGCGGGCAAACGTTAATAGGTGTGCTAGCACAGGGCGTGTTTGGCAGCAGCCATTTCAAATCCCTAACAGTTGTAGATGCCGCCGGTCAGGAACGGGCACGGGTGACACGAGCGGGCGTTATCCCACCGTCTCAGCTCAGCAACCGCAGCAGCGATCCCGCTTTTACCCAACCGATGCAGACAGGCCAAACCTACTTCGGCGAGCTTGTTGAAGATCGCGTCAATGCTGAGCAGATCGTTACGATTAGCATCCCGTTGTTTTCCCCTGCAAGTAGTACTCCGGTGCGGATTTTGATTGGCGAAGTGCGCCTGCGCGAGCCGCTCGAACAGATCTCCAAGATCACGTATGGGCAGGATGGCGTGGTCAGTATTGTAGATCAGTCCGGCGCGTTGCTTGCCCACCCCGATCCGGCCCGCATGCGCCAATCCGGAATGTATGCCCCACTGATCCAGCACGATATTACGCTCGCCAATACTGAGATGCAGATTGGTGCGACGATTACTGATGAAACTATCATTACGGTGCGCCCGTATCAGCGTGGTCAAGTGATGATTGCAATGGTTGTCGAATTGCCTAGCCGTGAGGCTCTGGCACCCACCTTCAATGCGCTGTGGTGGATGCTTGGGACAATGCTGCTCACGGGAACTCTTGCCTTGATCGGCAGTATTGGCATGACCGATCAGCTCGTGCGCCCGCTTGAATCACTCGTGCATGCCACGCAACAGGTAAGTGCAGGCAATCTGGCACAACAGATAGCCGTGACGCGCCGCGACGAACTGGGCACATTGCAGCAGAATTTCAACCAGATGTTGGCCGATCTGCGTGAGCAGCAGACTGCTATTACGGTTCGCAACCAGCAGATCGAGACCGTCAACTGCGAGCTTGCGCTCCGTTCGCAGGAGCTTGAGCAACGCAACCAAGAACTCCAGCACAGCCTCCATGTGCAGCAGAGCTTGCTGGCCACGATCAATCGCCTGTCTGCGCCGATCCTGCCCGTTTGGGATCAGGTGATTGTGTTGCCTTTGATTGGGCACGTGGATACGGCTCGCGCCAATCTGATTATGGAATCGCTGCTGCACGGGGTCGAGCAACGCCGTGCCAAAATTGCAATCTTGGATGTGACCGGCTTGGCTATGGTGGATGATCAGGTGATTACCCTGCTGTTAGGGGCGGCGCAGGCGGTACAGTTGCTGGGCGCACGGGTGATGCTTGTGGGGGTTTCGCCGACAATTGCCCAAGTGATTGTGCGGCAGGATGTAGACCTGAATCAGCTTGATCCTTACGCCGATCTGGAGACAGCAATTCGCGCCGCCGTCAAATCGCTGCAAGTTACGGCAGCCGCGCCGCGCCCGCGCTCCCGCCCGACACTGGCTACCCCCAATAGCACGACCTATTAGCCTGCCTGTGGCGGCACAGCAATCTCTGCCAGAACTTTAAGCGGCTTCCACCGGCACGGTGAATGGGGATCGCGCTGGAGCAGGGCGAGCAGGTGGCTCTGCGGCGGCGGCGTATGCACCCGCACCTGATCGGGCGTACCAATTGGCAAATCGAGCATGTTGCCGTGCAACACCTGCTGCATCTGCGCCGCATTCAACGTAAGCGCGGGCCAATCGGCAACCGCTACATCGGGCGCGAGGAGATAGGGGCGGAGTGACTCCGCTGCTTGGAGCACATCCAGCGGGACAGCCGTATCCAGCCCGAAATCGCCCACGAAGGTGCGCTGCAAGGCGGCAAGGTGCGCTCCGCAACCCAAGGCCACCCCCAGATCGCGGGCGAGGGCGCGGATGTACGTGCCCTTGCTACAGACAATAGCGAGCGTGAGCTGCCCCGTTTGCGGTTCCCACCCTAGCAGATCGAGCTGGTAGATCGTGACGGGGCGCGGCGCACGCTCGACTACCTGCCCGGCGCGGGCTAAATCGTACAGGCGTTGCCCGTGGTGGTGCAGGGCCGCATACATCGGTGGCACTTGGGAGATCGTCCCGCGCAGGGGCGCAAGGGCCGCTTCCAGCGCGGCATCATCGAGCGGCGGGATCGGCCGACAGGAGAGCGGATCGCCTTCGGCATCATCGGTGCTCGTGGTAATACCCAGCGCAACGGTAGCACGGTAGCCCTTGCGGGCCTCAGCGAGGTACTCCATCAGGCGGGTTGCCTGACCAATTGCCACCGGCAATACCCCTGTCGCTGCCGGATCAAGCGTGCCCGCATGCCCAACCTTGATCTTCCGCCCCACAAGGCGACGCACCCGCGCCACGACATCGTGCGAAGTCATGCCGACCGCCTTATGGATATTCAGAAAGCCGTGCATGCCTACTCCACCTGCCGGATCGCCTCGCGCACCACAGATAGCACTGTTGCTTCGGCGGCTTGCAGCCCAAGCGGGAGGGTTGCGCCGGCGGCTTGGGCGTGCCCACCACCGCCCCAGAGCGTGGCAATCTCAGCCACATCAATATCGGGGATCGAACGCAGGCTGATCTTCACCGTACCATCGGGGCGTTCCTTGAACAGCACCGCCACCTGCATGCCATCTATGCGCTGCAACATCTGCGTAATGTAGTCGCTGGCATCCTCGCTGTCCTCGCTACTCTCGCGCATCTCCTGCGATATGTGGGTCCAGATCAAGCCGCCCTCGCGGCGAATCTCATTGAACGATTTGCCGACAAGCTGCGCCGTCCCAAACGGGAGCGCGTAGTACAGCTTACGCACAATTGCCTGCTGATCGGCTCCCGCTTCCAGCAGCAGGGCGGCGGCACGCAGGGCCTGTGCCCCACTGCTGCTCGTCTGGAAGCTCTGCGTATCAGTGGTGATGCCCAGCAGTAGGGCCGTCGCTGCTTCTGGCGGCAACGGCGCGTGCATGGCCGTGAGCAGCAGCGTGAGCAACTCAGCCGTTGAGGCCGCGTGGGCATCAATCAAATTGATGCGCCCCTCACCCGGATTAGTAACATGATGATCCACTACGATAATCGGGAGTTGGTGAATCTGGGCCGCATGCTCCTCATAGACTGGCCCCGCCCGATCTAGAGCAGCCGTGTCCATCATCCAGATCAGGTCACAGGGGGGCAGCTCCTGACCCGCTTGATAGACCTGTACGTGTTCGATGCCGGGCAGACAACAGACGTATTCGGGCAGGGCGGAGGGCGCAAGCGCAACGACCGGTTTGCCACTCGCCCGCAGACTGTGCCACACGCCGAGCAGCGAGCCGATAGCATCCCCATCGGGATTCACATGGGTAAGCAGGAGCACCTGCCGCGACTGTGCTAGCAACGCTGCAACCGCAGGGGCAGCGGTGGTTATATCGGCGGTAATCATGCGGGAGACGCTCCTTTCTCTTGCGTCGGTTTGATAATCCGATAGACCGTGTGTCCAGCGCGTTTCTTAACCTCTTTGATAGGTAACTGATGGCGCACCCCAATCTTCGGGATCAGCCGGTTCAATCCGCTCACAACCACACACCAGTATACGCCGCCCAAACTTAGGCGGGCAACTGGCTCAAGGATAAATTCGTGTTCAATCGCAGCATCGCCGATCTTGGCGGGGATATTACTGATAATCATGTCATAGGGATGATCAGGTACATGTTCAAGCCCTACACTGCCCAACACGGTGACATTGGCAATATTGTTGCAGGCCGCATTGTGGCGGGCATAGCGCACCGCCAACAAGTCTTTGTCGGCGAGGGTAACGTGGGCCATCGGAAACCGCCGCGCTAGCACCAGCCCAATGACACCACAGCCACAGCCCAGATCAAGGATATGCGCGGGCGGAGCGGCGGGCGGCTCAAGCAAGCGCAACAGCAGATCAGTGCCTTCGTCAATTTGGAACGACGAGAAGAGGGTATGCCCTACATCAAAGACAAACTGCTGCCCACCACTAGTATAGTCAAGCCGCTTCTTGAAGTACACATCCGGCGGCGGGGCACTACTAGGCATACACGATCTGCTTTCTGTTGCAACGTACCCAATCAGCCTAGGCTAGTTAGGCTGAGCGCGGGCCGTCGGGACCATCCTTATCTTCATCATCAAGGCGCGGCGGGTTGAGCAGCCGCTCACGTTCGACTTGGCGCAACACAGCCTCGATATGATTGGTGTATTCGAGCGAGGTATCGCGGTACAGGCGTAGTTCGGGCACACTCCGCATGTGGCGCAACTCTTCGGCCACCCGCCGCCGCAAGTAGCCGCGAGCATGTTCAAGAGCCTGCATCGTCTCATCCTGTTCGAGGTCGTCACCCATTACCGAAATGCGGACTGTAGCATAGCTCAAGTCTGCACTAACATCTACGCCGGTGACCGTCGCAAAGCCAATGCGTGGGTCTTTCAATTCATTCTGGATCACCGTGCCCAACAGCCGTTGGATCGTATCGGCAATCTGGCGAGTACGTCTGGTTGTCATTGTTGTCTTGCTCCTCTCGCACACAGACAGCGCACCACCATCAGGCCCGGGCGGCAAACAAGGCTCAGCCCTCGCCGCCACCCGGCTGAAAGCGTCGAAGAAACAGCGTGAGCACCGCCTTCGCTCCATAGCGGCTAGACGGTCCGCTCAACTTCTTCGATGCGGTAGAACTCCATCGTATCGCCCACCATAATATCGTTGAAGCCATTGACAATCAAGCCACACTCATAGCCAGCGGTGACTTCACGCACGTCATCCTTGAAGCGTTTCAAGCTATTGATCTGCCCATCGTGGATCACCACGCCAGAACGCAGCACGCGCACCTTGAGGCTGCGGGTGATCTTGCCATCAGTGACGACCAAGCCTGCGACGACTTCTTTGCTCGGCAGGCGGAAGGTATTGCGGACTTCAGCAAAGCCCTCGACTACCTCGCGGAACTCCGGCTCCAGCATCCCGATGATGGCTTTTTTAATATCATCGGTGAGCTTATAGATCACGTTGTAGAAACGAATATCCACGCCGAACTGTTCGGCAGCGCGTCGCCCGGCCGGATCAGGACGGGCATTGAAGCCGACGATGATCGCCCCACTCACTAGTGCAAGGTTCACGTCACTCTCGGTAATCGTGCCCGTGCCTTTGTGGATGACTTTGATATTAACCTCATGCTGGTCATTGTTAAGCTGCCCGATCATATGTTCAATTGCACCAATTGTGCCTTGCACATCGGCTTTGACAATGAGGTTCAGGTCTTTCATCTGGCCCTGCTGGATGCGGCTGAAGAGGTCATCTAGCGTCGTCCCGTGACTGACGCTGATTGCATCCATGCGTTGCTGGCGTTGGCGTTGCAAGGCAATCTCACGAGCCGCAGCCAAGTCACTCATCACCTGCAAAATATCGCCCGCTTGGGGCACATCATCCAGCCCCAGAATCCCCACTGGCGTAGCTGGCTCGGCGTGGCGCAAGCGTTTGCCCGTCTCAGTGAACATCAGCTTGATCCGTCCAGCAACCCCTCCAACCAGCACGGGATCATCCTGCCGGAGTGTGCCGTGCTGCACCAACACTGTTGCCACAGGGCCACGAGTCTTGTCCAATTCGGCTTCGATGATCGTGCCAACCGCAGGTGCATCAGGATTCGCTTTCAGTTCGGCAAGATCGGCAACAAGCAGGATCATTTCGAGCAAGCCATCAATGTTGATCTTCTGGCGAGCCGAGACCTCGACTGATGGCACATCGCCGCCATAATCTTCGACAATGACACCGTGCTCAGCCAGTTGCTGCTTCACCCGATCTGGGTTGGCTCCTTCAAGGTCAATCTTATTGATGGCAACAATCATGGGGACACCAGCCGCCCGCACGTGTGAAATCGCCTCTATCGTTTGGGGCATCACGCCATCATCTGCGGCGACTACCAGCACCACAATATCTGTTGCTTGGGCCCCGCGAGCACGCATCGCCGTGAAAGCCTCGTGACCGGGTGTATCCAGGAAGGTGATTTTGCGCCCATGCACTTCAACTTGGTACGCACCGATATGCTGGGTAATGCCACCGGCTTCACCTTCGGCCACGCGGGTCGAGCGCACCGCATCGAGCAGCTTCGTTTTGCCGTGATCAACGTGGCCCATAATCGTCACAACGGGCGGGCGCGGCTGTAACAACTCAGCGGGCTGGGCTTGCAGCACGTCGGCAACATTCTCAACTACATTAACACGCTGTTCAGGCACACGCTCAAATGTTTCGAGATTAAAATCAGCCGCAATCAAGGCAGCCGTTTCGTAGTCAATCTGCTGATTGATATTGGCAATTACGCCGCCCTTCATCAGGGTCTTGAGGATTTCCGCCGCGCCGATACCAGTTGCTTCCGAGAATTCGCGGATGGTCATCATGCTTTCAAGTTCGATAGGCCCCCGTGCCCGCACAGGGGTACGCGGTGGTGGGGCTTGGCGATTGCCGCCGCCGCGTTGCCCGCCCCGCACTTCACCGCCGCCGCGTTGCCCGCCCCGCGCTTCACCGCCGCCGCGTTGCCCGCCCCGTGCTTCACCGCCCCGCTGCCCACCGCCGCCCCGCTGCCCACTGCCGTTTCGCCCCTCACCGTCATCGCGTTGGCTCGGATGACGGGCAGATGCAGCACTGCCACCACTGCCCCGACCGCGATTTGCATCGGAGCCTTTGGTCTTGTCCGTTGGTGGGCGCGATTGGGTTTTCTTTTCTGCGGTAGAAACTGAGGAACCCGTCGCGGGATGAGCAGCTTTAGATCGCTCCGGTGCAGGATTCTTTGCGCTTGAGGTGGGTGTCCGTGTTTTTGTTTTGTCCATACGTTTATGCTCCCTATGTATTGGCAGTACGTGCATTTTATTGTCCAATGCACCCTGCTCCATATTCGTTACTCAGCCGCCATACTGTCCTCCAGATGCTGTGCATAGGCGTATAACATAGCCTCATCTTCAGGATGCAAGGCATCAACACGCAAGGCCCGCCCAATGCTGCGGCGTTGGATGGCCTGCCGCCAGCATGCAGGGCTGTGACATAGGTAGGCTCCACGCCCCGCCTGCCGCCCCGTCGGATCAACCGCCACGCGCCCATCGGCACGCCGTACCAGCCGAATCAGCGCACGCTTGGCATCGGTGACACGGCACACAATGCAGGTGCGCTGCGGCACATGCCGACGTTGGGCGGGTGTTTTGTGGGGCGGTTGATCGGGCATCACCTGCATCCTTTATCACCAGTATAGTACGCACCCAGCGTACTTCGTGCACTCTCCTTAGCGCAACGATTGGTTCTCATCCGTCAAGCTCTCATCGTGCAGATCGAAGTCATCAGGTGCATCGTGCAGATCGAAGTCATCAGGTGCATCGTGCGGCTCACGGTCATTCGGCTCATCGCGCAATCCATTCACCGTCGCCTCACCCTCAAGCAGTAAGGGTTCTTCATCAGCATCGCCGGCTAGCATGTATGAGGCAATCAAGCGATCATTGTAATAGATGTAGAGCTTCTGCGAGGTTGCCCGCAGCTGCACGTTTTCGCCGGCCAGTTCATCACCGAGCGGCCCATAACGCACACTCTGGTACACTACCGTTCCATCAGGGCGCACCTTGCGACTCTCCACCCGCGAGTGGGACAGTTCGGCTTCGGTGGCCATTGCCTCGGCCTCAGCGGCTTCGCGGGCTTCCGCTGCTTCGCGCTCCTCCTCAAGCAAAGCGGTAGCACTCTTGATGTCAATCCGCCAGCCAGTGAGCTTGGCCGCAAGGCGCACATTCTGCCCTTCGCGCCCAATCGCCAGCGAAAGCTGCTTGTCCGGCACCACCACCATTGCCGAGCGGTCACTCTCATTCAGATGCACTTCAACGACCTGCGCGGGTGAGAGCGACTGGGCGATGAATTCGCGCACATCTGGCGACCACTGCACGACATCTATCTTCTCCCCGTTAAGTTCATTAACGATGTTTTGGATGCGGATTCCACGCATGCCGACGCATGAGCCAACTGGATCAATCCCCTCTTGGCGAGCAGACACGGCCACTTTGGTGCGAAGTCCCGGCTCACGCGCAATAGATTTGATCTCCACCGTGCCATTGAAAATCTCTGGCACTTCCATCTCAAACAGCTTCAGGATCAAGTTCTTGTTCGCCCGCGAGACAATCAAGCGCGGGCCGCGCTCCTCACGGCGAATTTCGAGCAGGTAGACGCGCAGGCGTTGCCCATGATAGTAGCGGTCGCCCTCAACTTGCTCTTTCGGCGGCATCACGGCTTCTGCTTTGCCCAGCTCGAAAATGACATTCCCTTTGGAGGTGCGCTGCACCGTTGCCGTAATCAGATCGCCTTCCCGATTGGCAAACTCGCCATAGATGAATTCCCGCTCGACTTCTTTGATGCCTTGGAGCACCACCTGCTTCGCCGTTTGGGCGGCAATCCGCCCGAAATCACGCGGGGTACTCTCAACCGAAATCGTTTCCCCTAGCTGCACATCGGCACGTTCGCGGCGAGCGGCATCAAGCGCAATCTCAAAGCGTTCGTCAAAGACTTCCTCGACAACCTGCTTCTCGGCATACACCCGCGCCATACCCGTCTGTGGGTCGAGGCGCACCGTAACTTCCATCGGCGGTGGGTTGCTGCCGAGCGTGCGCTTGTAAGCCGTGACCAGAGCCTTCTCCATCACATCCACAATCGCTTCACGCGGGATACCCCGTTCGGCGGCAATCTGCGAGATTGCAGAATAAAAATCGCTTTTCATAACTACCTCACCTGCCCTACAATAAGAAAAGTGGGCAAAACCCACTTTTCCGGGAAGCTATGATACCTAGCTGTTCATCTCTCAGCGTCCAACTATAATCCAAACGAACAGCTTATACGTACAACGAGTGCTACTAGCCTAACACGCTCCAGAAGAATTCTGACTAGGAAGCCGGTATCATGCATCGAGATATGGAACTACACAGCTAGCTTGTGCTGATACAGCTTTCCTGCTAAGGAATAGTATAGCATCACCGATACACTTTGGCAAACCCGGCGAGGTGAATATTGGATGAGAAGCAGGCTCTGGCGGTTGCCGGATTCAGCATCTGCGAGTACACTAACGGCGATGAATACCGAGCAACCAGCACCCCGCACCAGTGATGCAGCCACGCCGCCCACCAACTCAGCCCAGCCCGCTGCGATCACTCTTGCCCTACACGAGCTTGCCGCAAGTTACGGCCCACGCAGTGTCTTTCGCGGCGTATCGCTAACCCTCCATGCAGGGGAAGTGCTCGTGGTGAGCGGCGCAAATGGCAGCGGCAAGAGCACGCTCCTACGCCTGCTCTGTGGCTTACAGCAGCCAACCGCAGGCACTATCGCGTACCACTGGCAAGGGCAGGTGTACGCGCCGGTAGCCGCTCGCCCATTGATCGGCTGGGTTGCCCCCGATCTGGCCCTCTACCGCGAGCTAAGCGGGCTTGAAAACCTGCGCTTTTTTGCTGCGGTGCGTCATCGGACTCCTAGCGATGCCGAACTGTATGACCTGCTCGAACAGGTGGGGCTAGGCGGGCGCGGCGATGATCGCGTTGCCGCGTACTCATCGGGGATGACCCACCGCTTACGCTATGCCTATGCGCTACTGCATCAGCCCCCCGTGCTGCTGCTGGATGAGCCAACGGTCACCTTGGATGTACACGGCGCGGCAGTGGTAGATCAGGTGATCGCCCGCCAACGCACACACGGCATCAGCGTGATTGCTACCAACGATCCGCGTGAGCTACGCTACGGCAACTATGTGTTGACGCTGAATCCGGTGGAAACAGGTGCGCCTAGACAAGGAACGTGAGTGACAACGCTGCAAGCCTTGCTATGCGGGGCGTGGGCTATCTTCCGCAAAGATGTTCAGAGCGAACTCCGCACGCGCTATGCGCTGAATGCACTGCTGCTGTTTGCAGCATGCACAGCGGTGGCCGTCAGCCTAGGCGTGGGCTTTCTCGGCTTGCGCCGCGATCCGCAGTCGCTCGTCATCCAGTCTGCCCTGCTCTGGATTGCCCTGCTATTTGCCGCCCTAAATGGGTTATCACGCAGCTTTGTGCAGGAGGAAGAGCGGCGCACTACGCTGGCATTGCGCCTTGCCGCCCGCCCAGCGGCCGTATTTCTGGGCAAGTTCTGCTTCAATCTGGTGCTGCTGCTAGTGCTGGATGTCGTCACCACTGTGCTGTTTGTGATTTTCTTGCGCGTTGAGATTGCCAATCTGGGTCTGTTTGTGGCGATGTTAGCGATGGGCAGCCTGAGCTTGACAACGGCAACCACGCTAGTAGCGGCGATCATTGCGCGGGCCAATTTTAAGAGTGGCTTATTTGCGGTGCTGGCGTTCCCCTTGATTGTGCCGCTACTCGTGATTGCGATCCAAGGCACCACCCTCGCCCTCGGTGGCGGGGCATGGAGTCAAGGCATGCCCCTGCTCCAAATCCTCAGCTCCTATGCCGTAGCAACGCTGGTTGCCTCGCTGCTGCTGTTCCCGTTCGTGTGGGAGGCATAAACGCTCAACCGCCCCACCTGCTCCTGCCTGATCGCCTACGGTATGCCCCATTTTCATCTGGCTATCAGTCTTATATCAGCTCTATCAGATTGTGTGGTATAATCCTCGCGTTATGCATCAATCACCAACGTACAGGTGGAGTGGGCCTCGTTGCCCTACGAGCCTGTGTCAAACAAGGAGAACTTTCATGAACCAAGTCCGTTCACTTCATCGCATCTTTATGGCGGTAGCAGTGTTGGGCGGGCTGCTCCTCACGCTACTGGCAGGCCCTGCTGCCGCACAGACTGCGCCAAACGTGCAGCTCGATGGTGCGGCGACAGCAGCCGGAACCCAACAGCACCCCGATGGCCAGATCACCCTTGCAGACACGAGCTTTCGCACCCGTGCACCCGTACAAGCCGACTTTGCCCGCTATGGCAGCTGGATCAGTAGTCCCACGCAACTTCCCCACGCTACCCCATCCCTACAGGCAGCGTGGCAGGCGCAGGTTCCCACCGGAACCCAACTCGCCGTAGACCTGCGGGGCAGCGTAGATGGGCAGCAATGGTTAGCATGGCACACCGATCTCGGCAATGGCACGGTGGTTGTGCTTGAGCAACCCGTGCAGTATGTCCAATATCGCCTGCGCTTGTGGGGCAGTGTCACCGCTAGCCCCAGCGTCCACACGGTACAACTCACGCCCTCACCCCCCCCCCCAAGCCTTGCCGACATAGACACCACCACGCTCGCGGTCACGCCGCAGCAGGCGACGGTGCAGAGTGTTGCGCCAACCTATCGCATCCGCGCTACGCGGCTAGGGATGGTTGGCTATCGCACGGCAAATGGGCACATCATCCAGCCGCGGGACTGGTTTGTCGCGCTGCCATCGTGGCGTTCACTGTCCAGCTTGGGCGGCTACGAATACCAAGTGCGGATCACCTACAATGGGCGCAGTGTCGTTGCGCCTGTGTGGGATGTTGGCCCGTGGAATACCCGCGACAACTACTGGGATGCAGAACGCCAGCAGTACAATGATCTGCCCCGCGGCTGGCCTCAAGATCACGCGGCCTACTTCGATGGCTATAATGGCGGCTACGCCGAGAAGGGCTATGTTGTGCTGCCGACGGCGATTGATGTCGGTGATGGGGTCTGGTGGGATGGGCTTGGCATTGATGATGACATTGCGTGGCTGGAGGTCACCTACCTGTGGCTTGGCTCCGACCCGCACGCCCAGAGTAGCCCACCACCATCACCCGTTGCACCGCCATCCAGCGACCCGAATGCGCCGGAGTATATGGTAGATGAACGTGGCCCAGCGTTCATCCGCAACGCGGCGAGGTGGTTCACTGCGCTGTGTGGCGAGGGCCGGCACGCGCTCTGGACGTATAGCGTTACGGATACGCTGAAACGCGAGAATACCGCCTTTTGGCAACCTGCGCTGCCAGTTGCGGGTGAGTATGATCTCTATGTAGCCATCCCCGATTGTGACCTAGCGGTTCCCGCAACCGCCGCCGCCCGCTACCTGATCCAGCATGGCAATGGCGCAACCGAAGTTGCCATCAATCAAGCTACCGAGCGGGGCTGGGTGCATCTCGGCCGCTTCCCCTTTGCGGCGGATGCGAGCGGCTTTGTCTACCTGACCGACGTGGCAGGCGATGCAGGGCGGGCAGTCTGGTTCGACAACATCCGCTGGGTTCCAGTGCGCGAGAGGGCCAGCGAATAACGGAGCTGCCCGTCCCGAAGATAGACGATGGGCGCGGCAGCATCTGACGATCTGCCACGCCCATTCAATCAATAAATCAACAAAAGCAAGTGCACTCGCGCTGAACGATACGGGCTTAACCTTCTTCGTTGCTGCGCTCTAGGATGGTGTAGAGCAAGTCAAGCAAGACGCTCTTGACACTCTCTCGATCCACTGCCACGCACGGCACCACCTTGACATGCGGTGGCTGGCGTAGCGCAAGGCGCAACTCATCAGGCGACCACGCATTCGGGCGATCCTGCTTATTGGCGGCAATCACGTAGGGCGTATCCCGATAGGAGACGAAGAAATCAATAATGCGATTCGTCTCACGGAAGGTTTCAGGGCGCGTACTATCCACCAGAATGATCAGCCCTAACATTCCTTCCGATAGAATTTCCCACATGAAGTCAAACCGTTTTTGACCCGGCGTGCCAAACAGATGCAGCACCAGATCATTGCCAATTGCAATCCGCCCAAAGTCCATTGCTACCGTCGTTTTATCCTTCACTTTGGATGTATCGTCGGTGGCACGCCGTTCTGTCGAAACGACTTCGATTTCGCTGATGGTTTTGATAAACTCAGTCTTGCCGGAGTTTACGGCACCACTAATCACCATTTTTACCGTCTGCACACCGAACCCTCCGCTACAGTGCTGTGCTCTGGCAGGAGCGCACATGGATCTCACATCTTCTCAATCCGCGCAATAATCCGCGACACAAGGCTTCGGCGCAGGCCCGAACCACTCCCTGCTGCCGAGCGAGTTTCCGCCTGAATCCGTTGCCGCTTGACAACTTCTACCAGACCTGCCGTCAGAAACCCATAGACAACTCGACAGACATCAAATTCGCTTAGCCCGATACTTTGGGCTATCGCTGCCAGCGAGTCTTTACCATTAATACGGGCGAACACACGCCACTCTTCAGGTGACAGCTTAACCCCTTTGGCTTTCTCGCTTGGGCGTTCAAGGAAGCGCGGGATTAGATCGGTACTTGGAATACGATCCTTAATCCGCCCCCACTCATCAATGCGCCGCACGCCCTCCATGATCAGATTCTCGACTGGGATCGGCGTAGGCAGAATGGGTGCATCGGCGTTCGGCTTCTGCCCGTGCTCAAACAGGAACTCGCCATCTCCCCACCCGAAGAGCGTGTAGACATACTCCTCTACATGCGGTTGCAACGCACTTTGGAGTTGGGCGGGAGACATACTCTGAGCCGCTTCGGGGCTAGATATACTTCCAATCCGCATCAGCACCTCACTTAAGGTCTCGTGTTCGTGCGGCGAGGCATAGATCAGCCGACCTTTGTCGAAAAAGAGGATCGCCTGCTCATGCTCACGATTCAGGTACAAGCAGCCTGTCTTGTAGCCCCGATCTACAAGATACAAAAAGTCTGACAGTCCGAAATCCTGAATGTTCCCAACCAATGGCATGGATTGCTCTCCGGCGTAGGCTCAGCCTCAGCGAAACCCTACGTGGTGTGGTATTAGGCTTGGCTGTTGGGCGGTTTGCCTGATACGCCCTACTACCCTGTATCATGCTCTCATTCTATCATAATTTTACCACAAGCGTATTATCTCCTGCACAACGCTAGGAGCAGCGCAGTTATTGGGCTTGGGGCGTTTGCTGTCCATCGGTGGGTGGCGCAATCTTGAACGTGCCGTCGGGGTTGGTCAGCTCGCGCACATCAGCGGGCGGGCTAGGTGCATCGCGGCGGGCCAGTGCACCGACAGCGGCCCGCACGCCGGTGAGCATGCTGGTCACTCGGATCAACGGAGCCGCCACGCGCTCGGCGGTGAAGCTAGTTGTAGCCGAAACGGAGGTGACCGTCTCCAGTGCCCGATCAGAGGCTATTTGGGCATTGCCCAGCACACCATCCACCTTGCCCGTCAAATCTTGCACTTTGGGCAGCAAGTCACGCTGAATAACACGGGTGAGGAGCGCGATAGCATACAGAATTGCCAGCAGCAAGACGAGCGCAACCGCAGTGGCCAAGACGATCAAGGCACTGGTGATTGAAATGGCCACATCGCGGGCGGGAACACTTAGTTCCGGATTGAAGCCCAAGATGTAGACAGCAAAGCCCACAATCAGCAACAGGAAAAGAACGACAACAACGAGCGTAATCTGAAAGATTCGATCTAACACGCGGCTCTCCTTTTCGGCTTAAGCAGTCGCTGCCAATCACCCTTGCTGATTTCGGCTTACCGCCTAGACCAGCGCGAATACGCCTGCGATTATATCACACCCTTATGCGTGCTACAACGCCGAGCAATACCCACGCAAGGAGCACGGCTTCGAGGATCGGCACACCGGCGGGGGTCGGGAGCACGAGCGGGAGCGGCAAGTGCAGGCTGAAGCCGTAAGCGAGCAAACAGCCGACACAGGCCGTGAGCCAAAAGACTGGCAACTGAAGCCAGTGCCGCCCCCAGAGCGTGTGCGCTAAGCCAGCACTGGCGGTTGTCAGCAGGAGGAGCAGCACAGCAGCAGGCGCAAGCAGGCTCATCACCGGTCATCCTCTGGGGGCAAGCCATCGTTGTCGGCAGCGGTGAAGCGCATGATCCGCCCCCCACCAAGCACCTGATCACCTGCATAGAACACGGCCGCTTGGCCCGGCGTGATCGCCCGTTGCGGTTCGTGGAAGTGCACCCGTACCTGTCCTCCAGCAACTGGCGTGATCGTAGCGGGGCGGGCAAGGGCGTGGGCCCGAATCTGTACAAGGCACTCACGCGGCGCAGTGAGCGGTTGCCCATCCACGAAGCGCACATCTGCAACAGTGCAGGTGCTTCGGTTGGTAGTGCGGGCTGGCCCCACGATCAGCACATTGCGGGCCGGATCCAGCCCAGTCACATACATCGGCTCGGTGGTCGTGATACCCAAACCTTTGCGCTGCCCGATGGTGTAGTGGGGCAAGCCACGATGTTCACCGAGCACCGTGCCGGTATGATCCACAATCGGCCCCGGCTCAAAAATCTCTGGGGCTTCATCGTGGAGAAAACGGCGGTAGTCATTATCGGGGATGAAGCAGATGTCTTGACTTTCGGGGCGATCTGCGGTTGCCAGCAAGCGTTCACGCGCCATCTGGCGCACGGTGGGCTTATCCAGCCCACCAAGCGGGAATAGGGTGCGCTCCAGTTCGTGCTGCTGCAACATATACAGCACATACGATTGATCTTTGGCATGGTCTACCCCACGCCAGAGCGTGTGGGCCTTGCCCTGCGGGTCGTGCTGAATACGGGCATAGTGGCCCGTCGCCAGATAATCGAAGCCGAGCGTCTGAGCCCGTTCGAGCAGCACCCGAAATTTGAGATCGCGGTTGCAGGCCATACATGGATTGGGCGTTGCCCCAGTGGCATACTCATTGATAAAATATTGGATCACATGCTTGCGAAACTCGCGCTGATAGTTGAAAACGTAGTAGGGGATGTCGTATTGGGCACACACGCGCCGCGCTCCCGCCACCATCTCCAGCGAGCAGCACTGGCTTTCGTGGATGCCATCATCATCCCCTTCCCACAGGTGCATCGTTACACCAGTTACAGCGTAGCCTTGTTCTTTAAGGAGTACTGCCACCAGTGAGCTATCTACGCCACCACTCATGGCGACCATCACTTTTTTCATTGCAGTCGTCAGTGTGCCTCATTTAGAGCGATGAATATCATTATTAGATTCTTTTGTATTATACCGAGAAAATGGGCGTATGCCGAATCAAGGCAAGGGAGTACGTTAAGCGGATGCTGTGGTCGCCCGTGGATTAGCGTCCCGGCGCGGTGCAGGCATAGGGGAGGTGCTAGCGATGCACCTCCCCTATGCTGGGTGGTTCCAATGCGGTGTGCGATAGAGCAACCCGATGCGGCAGAAGCAAGGATGAGCCAAGCACAGACACCCTCTAGGCAAGATGCAGACCACATGTTGCAGCCTCGCTGACCTGCCCCAGTTGCCCCTGCGAGCGGTGCAATCTTACCCGCAATTCGTCCTACTCATCCGGTGTATCGTCGTCATCGCCGAGGTCCTTCTCAATCTGATCCAGTCCAATTTCTTCTTCTTCGTTCGTACTGAATTCTTCCTCGACGACTTCCACATCTTCTAGTACTTCCTCTTCATCGAGCATATCATCCGTCTCATACTCGTAGCGCAGCGAGAGGTAGGCCATTTCGTCATTCAGGCTACCGGGGAAGGAAGTGCGATCCCGCATCGCAAAATCTTGGTAGACTTCGCGCACCAGCACACGCACCTGATGGGCATTAACCTGCACCACTGCGGCCTCGTAGCGGTTGCCGCCATTGATCAACTCAGCCACACGCTGGCCAAGTTTCGGTTCTAGCCGCCCAATCTTCTGCCCTTGCTGATCCACCAAAAATACCGAACGCTGCTCGACTTCTAGGGTAAGCTTCTCACCTGATACCAGCACATCAATCGCGGCACTGTCAACCAAATCATACAGGGCCGTCAGCACTGTCTTACCAGCTTCGGTAATGAAGATCAATTGATCGGCCCGCTCGAAATCCTTGCGCGGCGCAACCGTTTGCCAATCCTCGCGCTGAAGCAGCGTATCAATCCGGCTCAAATTGCGGCGGGCAATCGTATTCGTCGGGTTTAGGCGCAGGGTCTGCTGATATGTATCGTGCGCTTCTTGGTAGCGGCCGAGTTCAAGCAAGGCTTTGGCCAGACGATTGTAGGTGGCAGGGTCTTCTTCGATCTCGAGCACCTTTTTGTTGATCTCAATCGCTTCTTCCCAATTACACTCATTGGCCAGTTGCACGGCATAATCTTGCAGCCGCCGCCGCAAGCGTTGCTTTTCATCTTGTTTCGCCAAGCGTCATTCTCCTTGTTGCGCTCACCCTGAGGTTACCTTGCCAAATTGCATCGTAGCCTTTGATTATACCACAGAGCCGACCAGTGCCCATGGCCCCGTGCGCGTAATCTGCACCTGTGCCAGCCGCCCCGTCCAATCATCGGGATGCTCAAAAAAGACCAACTTGTTGCCGCCGGTGCGCCCGCGCCACTTACCCTTGCTCTCGCCCTCCACCAACACCGTCACCGTGCGCCCTAAAAAGGCGGCATTAATCTCGGTGGCAATCCGCTCCTGCACCTGCTCCAGCGTGCGGCGGCGGTGCACCTTCTCCGCCTCTGCCACAGCCAGTGTAGGCTGCGCTTCTTGTTCGGCAGCACGGGTGCCGGGCCGGGCCGAGAACGCGGCAATATGCACCTTATCAAAGCGCACCGTTTCGAGCAACTGCACGGTATTCGCAAAGGCGGCTTCGGTTTCGCCCGGATGCCCCACAATGATGTCGGTGGTGAGCGCAATGTCAGGCATCACCGTGCGAATCTTCTCGACTAAGGCGATATAGCGCTCAACGGTGTAGCCGCGCCGCATCAGCTTGAGGACATGATTGTCGCCTGCTTGGACGGGAATATTCAGCTCCGGCTGGCAACGCGGCAAGCGGGCCACGGTCTCGATCAGGCGATCTGTCATCCACGCCGGATGCGAGGTGAGGAAGCGCAAGCGCAGCAGCTCAGGCGTGGCATGCACCGCTTCGAGCAGGTCAGCAAGCGTCGGGCGACCGGGCAGATCGTGCCCCCACGAGTCCACAATCTGGCCTAGCAGGGTAATCTCCTTTGCGCCGCGGGCCACAATTCGGCGCACCTCTTCGACGAGCTCGGCCAATGGGCGGCTCCGTTCACGCCCGCGCCGCAACGGGATCACACAGTAGGAGCACGTCATGTTGCAGCCATACTGGATCGGCACATACACCGAGACCGGCGCGTGCTGCCAATCGCGCACGGGCAGGGCCGGTTCATCCAATTGATAGATCGGGTTGGGCGCAAGAGCTAGCACCTCATCTACAGCTGAGGGGGCAACAAAGTGATCCACAAAGGGCAGGCGCGGCGCAAAGATGGATTGGTTATCGGGCCCCACCATGCAGCCCCACAGCACAATCTTCGTATCCGGGTACTGCCGTTTGATCGCCTGCACCTCGCCCAGCTTGCCGAGCATACGCTCCTCTGCGCTGGCCCGCACACTGCATGAATTCAGCACAATAAAGCTAGCATCTTCAGGACGCGCAGCTGGGCTGTAACCCACCCCCTGCAAGGCCGCCTCAAGTCGCTCCGAGTCAGACACATTCATTTGGCAACCCACCGTCCAGACGTAGTACCGCCGACTGCGCGGGGTACGGTCTCGATCTGGCAGACGCGGGGTAAGCAGCAGATCAGGTTGGTTGAAGAAAGCAATCTCAGTCATCGCGTCACATCTACACCTTTTGGGTTATGGTCCACACACCACACATAGGTCAGCCAATGGAACGACAGCTTACCACACAATTAATGGTAGCCCATAGTGCAAGCTCTGGTCGGCTCCGGCTCGTAGGGCTTGAAGACACTTGAACGCCTGCGAATGCACCGACACGTCGGCCGCCAGCAGCATCTGCTCCAACTCTACGAGTTCGCGCTGCAAGGCCACAGCCGAGCCGAAGTAGGCTTCTTCCTCTTCGCCCTCGACCTCGGCCGGCAACCAGATCGGCCGCTCAAAATCAACCGGCAGGTAGTGGCTGCCAGTGCCCTGCAAGTTGATCAAGTGGGCAAACCGCGACGGCACCAACTCGTCCCAAATATCCGTCACAAACCGATCTAAATCATTCTCATAGATATTCGGCCCATCTTCCAGCACCAGATCAATCTCGGCTTCGCGCTCAAGGCGGGCGGCCAAGCGGCTGAGTTGATAGAGCGCACCTAGCGTCTCAATGCCACCTTCCCACACTTCTACGCCCGGCTGGGACAGCAGATCCACCACCACCCCGCGCTCGCGCAGCAAATCTTGAATCTGCGCCGCAACTTCACGCTGCTCCTCAAACGACAGCAGGTCTTCTTCTGGGCGCGTCGAGATTAATGAGCCGACAACCAAATCCAATTCCATTGGCGCATCTGTCACAGGTGTATCTCCTTCCTTATGCCAACCTGCATTAGTATACCATGTTCTCCGAACCCTGCATGGCCACCACGTAACGACAACAAGAGCATACGCCCCCTGTTCGCAACCATATCTAGGGCACTGCAATCAAGTTTATTTCACAGTACCATCAGGCTATTGTCACGTCCCTATCGCCACTACTATAATGGAGACAACTATGGAAACAATGTGTGTAGTAGGTGGTACAACCGTTTTGGAACAGAGCAGGAACAGCATGCAACACAAACACCATGGACAATCAATCGTAGAAATGGCCCTCTTGCTGCCTCTATTTCTTGTGCTTATTTTTGGCATCATTGACATGGGCTACATTGTCTACAGCTATGCAACGCTCTATCAAGCTACCCGTGCGGCCGCCGAAGTAGCCTCCGTTGCGCCACCGTACCCCTCGAAGGTACGCCCCGCCACCGAATCGCAGGAACTCTCCGATCCATGTGTCGCGGCGATTGTGGAGTCTACCCGTCGCTACCAAACGCTGTTGCCGAACATCGAGGCTTCGGTGCGGATCAACTATCCCAACTACCGCGTCTATCGCCCGAATGATCCGATCCCTGCGGGCTACAATGTTGGCGATCCGGTGCGCCTCGAAGATCGGCGCAATCTTGGCTATCCGATTGAAGTGATGATTGAAAATTATGAGATTCGTCCGCTCACGCCGCTGTGGGATTTATTGCCCCTGATCCGCAATACAACCAGCACGACTGATACAAATGAGGTGGTCTTTCGGATCAGTACCACTGCACGGCGCACGATTAGTAGTCTTGGGCGCGATCCAAGTGCTCCCCAATTAATCGCCTGTCAAGAGTAATCAGGCTTTGCAGCAGAAACGATGAGGATGATCATGATCCACGCACAATGGCCCAAACTTCGTACACGCACCCGCACTGCTGGGCAGGCTCTCGTTGAGTTTGCACTGGCTTCCACGCTGATCTTTTTGCTGCTTTCGGCAGCGTTCGATCTCGGGATGATCTTTTTCTCACTCCAATCGCTGAACAACGCCGCACAAGAAGGCGCAGTCTATGGCGCACAGAATTTGCTGGTGACATCTGGCACAGGCGAACGCTTCCTAGATACGAACGAGATTCGCAATCGTGTCCGCTTTGAAGCGGGTACAACTGGTGCACGTATCGTGAATCTGTTTGACCTGAATAATAACAAAGTGCCCGATGTCGAAGGCTTCGGCGGCATACTCGGCGCAGGCCTTGAAGGGCAGACCTTCGATATGGAAGACGGCGAGCGCGTCGTTGATTCGTATATCCGGATCGAGATGCTGGTCGAAGGCGAGGCGGATGGCAGCGGCCAAACGCGCCTTGTGCCAGAGGAGGAGAGTGCCTTTCTGCAAAATGCAGGCACCGACTGCCTCAACCAACAGGTGCTCGGCAGCAGTGTGATCCGCACCCCACGCAACTGCTATGTGCGCGTCACTGTGCGCTATCGCTACAACGTGCTCTTCCCCTTTGCTCCCGCGCTAGGGCGCGAAGTCTTTATTGCCCGTTCGCACGTCGAGCAAGTGATTGATACCTCTATCGGCGATGGCTTCGAGAAAGAAGCAGCGATCATCACCACCAACACCCCTACGCCCGCTCCGACTGAGCCGCCTACACCGACGGATCGGCCCACCGCAACACCCACCGATCTTCCTACACCTGAAGGCACGCCAACCTTGACTGATGCTGAGCTAACTGCGACTGCCGGTGGCGAGACGCTGACACCCACAGAAGAGCCAACGGCAACGACGGAGGCCACACCGACCGAAGGTCCAACCGAGACTCCTACGCGCACGCCAACCCAGACACGCACGCCAACTCAGACGCGCACGCCTACGCGCACGCCTACGCTCAGCCCAGCCGAGTTGACTGCGACTGCCGGTGGGGCAACCCTGACTCCCACCAATACGCCCGAGCCAACCAACACGCCCACCAATACGCCGACGAATACCAACACGCCCACTCCTACGCCAACATCGGCTCTGTATATCGAAATCTTTGTGCCAGCAGTGGAAGGGAGTACGATCACTGATCTCGCACAGACCCAGTTCCGGGCGATTGCCTTCAACCGCGCCCACTCGAGCTACAATGCGACACGCACCAACGTTGAGAATGACGGTGCGGGGATCAGCGATGTGGAGTTTGAGCTGTATGCCCCCCCCGATGTCGAAGGTGGGCGGCGCGTACTGGTGTTGCAGCGCACAGAGAGCGGCAAGCCCTACTGCGCCTTCGGGCGCACCGGCAGCACCTGCTACCGTGCGGATCAGAACAACTTCCGCCCCGCGAGCCTGTTCCCGCGACCGGGTGAATACCTGCTGCGGGCCCGGGCCCGCTCCAATGCCCAGCGCACCAATTGGGAAGAGCGCACCTTCATCATCCCACCCGCCAACATCCAGATCACGCTGCTGAATGCGAATAATCAGCCCCTGCAAGATGGCTTTGAGCTAGGCGCAGGCAATACCACCGCCTTCCGCGCCCGCGCCGTAGATACCACTGTCGGCACTGCTGATGGCTCTGGTGTAGCCGCCGTGCAGTTCGAAATCCTTGACAGCAACGGCTCGCGCATCCACTTCTTCAATGACAGTACGCCCAGCAGCTACTGCATGTTTGGCGAAATCGAGAATGTCTGCCAAACGATGGAGAATGCCGATACGGGGCGCACCAATAACGGCAGTCCCGTCTATACCAACGTCTTTGCAGGACTGACTGAAGGAACCTACACGATCCGCACCCGCGCCCAATCCGCGAGCGGCTTTGCATGGACAGAGTGGCAATCGCTGACCTTCGTTGTGCCACCGATAGATCTGTT
>CALCJV010000005.1 GCA_937967405.1 uncultured Chloroflexales bacterium
CGATTATGCCGAGCGGCGCACCCAGATCACGCGAGCGCGGCATCGTGGCTCGGTGCCGCCCGATCTTGCGCTGGAGCTACGGCAGGCGATCCACAAGGGGCAACTGACCATGCAGCACGCAGCCGTCGCAGCGGCCCAATGCACCCCCGCTACGGGCATCACGCTCAGCCTCACTGCGGGCGCACCGCTCACCGCCGATTGGGTGGTGCTGGCTACCGGCTTCGCGGATCAACGGCCGGGCGGCGCATGGCTAACGGAAACCATCCACGCGGCCGGACTGCCGCTTGCGCCGTGTGGCTTCCCCATAGTTGCACCTGATCTGCACTGGGGCCAAGGACTATATGTGCTTGGTGCGTTGGCTGAGCTAGAGCTAGGCCCCATTGCCCGCAACATTGCGGGCGCACGCCAAGCCGCCGAACGGATCGTGCAGGGCGGGGCGACTGGAGCACCACCACGCACCTACCGCGCTATGCGTGGACGCGGGCACGGATAATCCACGCTAATACGCGCCCTTGCTGAACAACACTGCTGGAATCGTCTGCAACAGGATACGGACATCGAGCCACGGCGACCAGTTCTCAGCATAATAAATATCAAGGCGCACCATCTCGTCAAAGGTGGTATTGCTGCGCCCCAGCACTTGCCACAAGCCCGTCAAGCCGGGCGTAACCTCTAGCCGCCGCCGATGCCACGCGGCATACTGCTCAACCTCGCTGGGCAAGCCGGGCCGCGGCCCAACAAGGCTCATCTCGCCACGCAGCACATTCAGTAATTGCGGTAGCTCATCAAGGCTACTGCGGCGGAGGAACCGCCCAATGCGGGTAACGCGGGGATCGTTGCGGATTTTGAACAGGGGCCCATCGGCCTCATTCAAGGCGGCCAGTTCGGCCCGGCGAGCTTCAGCATCCACCACCATCGTGCGGAATTTGTAGCAGGTGAAGGGCTTGCCATGCTTGCCGATGCGCTGCTGCCGGAACAGGGCGGGGCCCGCCGAATCCAAGCGAATCAATACCGCGAGCACCACGCACAGCGGCACGAGGAGCGGGGTTGCCAGCGCAATCAAGCCAAGATCAAGGGCCCGCTTGAAGGCGAGATTCCAGCCTTGCAGCGATAGCTCCTTAAAGCCGAGCAATGGAACCCCACTCACATGCACCAAATCCACCCGATCAAAACTGAGCGCGTGCAGTTCGGGGGCAATCAAAAAATTACGCCCTAGCAAACGGCACTGCTGCACCAATTGCAGCAATCGTTCGTGCTGGCTCTGCGGCAGGGCGAGGATGATCTGATGAATGTCGTGCACCTGTACAACCCGCGCTAGATCATCAAGACTGCCGAGTAGTGGCGCAGATGGCGCAACCACCGTTTGCTGTGCCGACGGTTGATCGAGGTAACCGATCAAGTGATAGCCCATATTCGGCTGATTGCGGATCGCATCCATCACCTGCTGCGCCTGCTGCCCACCACCGAGCACCAACACGCGCTCTTGCCCAATGCCGTGCGCCCACGCCCAGTGCCGCACGCCGAGCAGTAACGCCCGCCACGCCGCGAGCAGCGTCACAATCGTTACGCCTGCGAAAGCGAAGATCAGCCGCGAGTAAAAAAACGGACGCAGGAGGAACACGATCACAATCAGTAGCGCAATCCCGATCAGGGTGCTGGTAAAGATGATCCCGACATAATCGAGGAAGCCCGTGCCGGGCGGCTGGCGATATAGCCCGCGGGTAATAAACAGCACGCTCAGCACGGCCATCAAGAGCAGCGTGATCGGGAGAAATGCGGCGAAGGTGACGTAATTGGCAGTCTCGACTTCACGCACAATCGGTTCTAGCGCATCGGGCCAATCGGCGTGATAACGCAGCCAGTAGGCCATCAAGAAGCCCGTGAAGATAAGCAGTTGGTCAGAGAGGAGCAAGGCCAGCGATGCCCCCCACGATTTATGATGCCCAATAATCTGCCGTGCCAGCAGGGCTTGGGCCGGACGCATAGTCGCAGAACTCATGCGGCAATTCCCGTACAGCTACAGATCAATGACGCGGATCAAGGCGATGCCAAAGCGTAGGCCCGCCTGTGCAAGCCATCACATAGTAGCCGTATTGTACCACACACTGGCAATGCGGCTACGGAGACAGGGTGGCCATGGACATCGCTGTTGGCCGCACTGCGGCGGGTGGTGCGGGCGGCGGCAGCTGTACCGGCTGTGTGGATTGTGCAGACTGTGCAGCCAGCCACGGCAGCAGCGCAGTGCAGAAGGCTTCGGGAGTCTCATCGAAGGGGCAATGCCCGCTCTCTGGGATCAGGCGCACTTCGGCGTGCGGGAAGTAGCGGAACTGGAAGGTGTACGCCAGCTGAAGCGGGAACGCCGGATCGTGATCGCCCCACAAGATCAGCACGGGCACGGTTACGTCTCCGGGGCGTAGCTCCAAGCGATACTCATTGAAGCGACGTAGGATACCGAGCCGGAAAAGAAAATCGGATGGGCGTTGCAAGGTCGGCTTGAAGATAGCGATAAGTTCGGGGCGAATCCGTTCACGGCGATAATACACCGCCCGCAAGAACTGCACGGTCGTGATGTGTGCGCCGAATGCCAGTGCCACGATCTCCCCCACCAGTGGAGTCTGCACACCTAAATAGAACAGGCGTTGATAGATGCGGTAGAGATGGCCAATATGGGCAATGCCCGTGCTTCCAATCAAGGCCACTGCCCGCACCAGATGGGGGTAGCTGGCAGCAAGCTGGGCGGCAACAGTGCCCCCTAGCGAGTGCCCCACCACAATGGCCGGCTCGCCAACGACCCGCTCAATGAAGGTGGCCACTTGCGCCGCCCAGAGATGCTTGCTCGGCGGCAGGTTGAGCCGATCTGATCGGCCAAAGCCATACAGATCGAGGGCATAGATTGGGTGTTCAGCAGCGAGATCAGGCAACACTGCGCCCCAGAACTCGATCAGCGCACTATAGCCGTGGATTAAGACGACCGGCGGGCGCGTGTGGGGGCGCGATGCGGAGTGCCAATAGCGGGTACGCCCGTAGTTGCCTTGTAACCAATCTTCACTAAACCCTGCCGGAAGTTGCCCCAATCCTGTCGCCTGCACCACATGCTCCGATCTGCCTGCCCGAAGCCCTTCGGAGCAAGCCGTTAGAAAATCTTCTCCAAGGTCGTCAGATACCACGCCTCAATGCCCTGCTTGAGGAGCGCAATCGGTAGTCCCTCTAGGGGCACACCAAGCGGATTGCCCACACCCGCGCCCGGCCCCAACGAAACCAATTGCCCTAGATCGAGCGGGATGTAGGGGTGCGGAGCACGCCCTTCAATCTCATCGAGCAGCGTGCGGGCAAGATGTTCGCCCTGCCGCATGGCATAGCTGGCAGTGGCAAGCACAGGCTGCCCCTGCGGATTGGGCACAATCGCACAATCACCGATGGCAAAAATCGCCGCTTGATCGTGGACGCGCAAGTAACGATCCACATACACCCGCCCATTGCGATCTACCGGCAAGCCTGCTGCGGCGATTACGTGCGGGGCGCGGATGCCGCCCGCCCAGACAATGGTGGCCGCATTGAACGTCAGGTTTTGCGCTTGCCGATTGTAGGTACGGACTGCCCGCAACTGCCGAGCTGCCACACCTTCAATTGAATCAATCGCTTCAATCTCAGTGACGTGGGTCTGCAACAACACCTCAATGCGGCGACGCGAGAGGGTTTCCAGCGCGGGTTCACTAGCCCATTTACCAAACTGCTTCAGCAATACGCCTGAGCGTTCAATCAGGACAATCTGGACTTCGAAGCGATTGAGCTGGTAGTGCGTGCAGAGCTGTTCGGCCCAGTGGGCTAGCTCACCCGCTAGCTGCACCCCAGTAAATCCACCTCCGACAATAATAAACGTGAGTAAGGCCTGTTTTGCCACAGGATCAGCCGTGCTTGCAGCGAGGGCGAAGCTGTTCTTGATCTGGTGATACAGGCGCATAGCCTCGTGGTAGGAGTGCAGCGTGTAGGTGTATTCGCGTGCACCGGGCACATTGGCATAGTTGGTTTCGGCACCAAGTGCCAACACCAAGCGATCATAGGGCAAGATTAGCCCATCGCCGAGCACAACGTGGCGATGCAGGGCTTCGATCTTCTGCACTTCGCCCTGCTGGAAACGCACATTGCGGCGGCGCAGAATCCAATCCAGCGAAATGGCGACAGTCTGTTCGGGCGCATTGCCTGTTGCGGCCAGATGCAACATCGAGAGGTGCTGGTGATAGAGATTGCGATCTACCAGTGTGACCGATGATCCGCTCGGATGGTGTTCAAGGAGGCGATCTAGCTCAATGGCAGTACGCACCCCAGCATAGCCTGCTCCCAAGATCAGCAGTTCCATATCGTGTCCATTCTAGGTTCGTGGTCGTGTTCGCTGCAATCAAAGTACTATCTAGATTATACGGTGCAAACGTAACCCCATTTGGAAACGAAAATGGGGCAGATCGAGCCTAGCCCAGTGCCTGTCGCTCAGTCTATGAGCAAGTGATAGGTCTCAACTTCGCGTACCGCGAGCAGCGGCACGATAGTTTCCAGCACAATGCGCTGAAAATGTTCCGTTCGGCGGTGGGCTTCGATTGCCCACGCATTGACGTACTGCTCATAGAGGACGAAATGATCTGGGTTGCTGGTTGCGCGGCAGACATCATAGCGCAAGCACCCCAATTCGTGCTGCGCCACCAGCCGCTGCATCTCGAGCAACGCCGCGGCAACGGCATCTCCGTTGCCCGGATGGGCCTTGTAGCGGGCAATCAGTACAAGCATCGTTGCTTCTCCTTTCGTGTTTGCCTCGTTGCCTCCCTTTTATTATACCCGCGAATACGCCAGCCCGATCAAGGTCGGAAGCGCGTGTCACCTAGCTGTGCAAAGCCGCCAAGACCGTATCCGGATTATCGCTGATGATCGCATCCACGCCCGCATCCCGCAGCGCAACCGCATGCGCCGGATCGTTCACCGTCCAGACATTCACACGCAGCCCGCGCTGCTGGCACTGCACCAGCACGTCGGGAGTAATCAGCGTGTGGTGCGGGTGGTAGGCTTCGTAGGGGGCATCGTTCGGGAGCGTTGCCGTGCGTTGCTCGTGCAGATAGCCCAGCGGCACATGCGGCATGAGTTCACGGCAGCACACCAGCGTTGGCGGGTGAAACGAAGAGATCAACACGCGCTGCTGCATGGCGTGGCGATCAATGCAGGTGGCCACTAACGCAGCAATATGTGCAGCGTGGGCATCCGCATGCGGCTCCACTTTGATTTCGACATTGATATAGAGCTGCTGGCCCAGCTCAGCAAAGACGGCATCGAGGGTGGGGATTGGCTCGCCCACAAACTGCGGCGCAAACCACGACCCTGCATCGAGCTGCTGAAGCTGGGCCAGCGTCAGATCAGCAATGCGCCCGTGCCCATTGCTGGTTGCATCCACTTGAAAATCATGCACCACCACCAATGCATCATCGCTGGTGCAATGCACATCGAGTTCAATCCCGTGTGCACCCTGTTCCGCCGCGAGCCGAAATGCGGCGAGGGTGTTCATCGGGGCGTAGGCTTTCGCGCCGCGATGCCCAAACACAAGGGGGGTGTGGGTATACATTGCGGCCAGCACATGCTGCGCGTCCATTCGGTATGGCTCCTTCCGCTACAATGCAGCGCACCTGCCCGTGCAAGTGCCGTTCCAACACTGCTGCCTGTAGGTATGTATGCCTAGTGTAGCAAAGCCATACCCGAAAAAGCATCAAGCCGTGGTTAACGTCGGGTTAAGACGTTGTTAAGAAAGCCCGCCTGTCACGCCGCCGGTTACACCGCGACTGAACGTGCGCAGACACACACCACCGATCTTATCTTGTGGTACACTGCTCCTATAATGATGATGCTTAGCGCGAGGAACTATGCGTGAATTGACACACCATGAGGTGCATGTAAATGGCATTCGCATGCACTACGTCCAAGCCGGCACAGGCGATCCACTGGTGCTGCTGCTGCACGGCTTTCCCGAATTCTGGTTTAGCTGGCGATACCAACTCGCTGCACTCAGCCCCTACTTCACCGTTGTCGCGCCGGATTTACGTGGCTACAACGACACCGATAAGCCCGACTGGGGCTACACGGTGGATGTGCTGAGCAGCGATGTGTGCGAGCTAATCCGTGCGCTCGGCTACACCCAAGCCATCTTGGTCGGGCACGATTGGGGCGGCGGCTTGGCGTGGCATCTAGCGATCACTGCACCAGAGCTAGTGCAACGGCTCGTCGTGCTGAATATGCCCCACCCAGCCCGCTTCATTCAAGGCACACTGACCAATCCGCTTCAGCTTGCCCGCAGTAGCTACATCGGCTTCTTCCAGTTGCCGTTTGTGGCAGAGCTGGTGATCGGCGCAAATAACTTTGCCCTGCTGGATCAGCTGTTTCTCAACGCCGCCTACAACAAAGCGGCATTCGCGCCAGAGGTACTCCAGACCTACCGCACCGCGCTGGCCAAGCCGGGCGCACTCACAGCGGCCCTGAACTGGTATCGCCAACTCGGCCGCAGCCTAAGTAGTCTGCCCATGTCGGCCCCCCAAAATGCAGCTGCGCTGCGGGTGGCCGTGCCGACCATGCTGATCTGGGGCGAACAAGACCCCATTCTCAGCCGCGAGCTAAGCTACGGCACAGAACGCTACGTGCCCCAACTCCGCACACACTACATCCGTGAAAGCGGGCATTGGGTGCAGCAGGAGCAACCCGAACTCGTTAACCGTTACCTACTCGATTTTCTACGAGACCTCGCCCATGCGACTCACGAACCTCTTTAGCAATCCTGTGTTGGTGAAAGAACTACGCAGGCGCATGCGCGGCAACCGCGCCCTATACATCTTGACTGGCTATCTGAGCATCATCGGGGTGGTGACGCTGTTGGTATACCTTGCGATGGTCAGCACCATGTCGTTTAATACACCCGATCCGGAATTGGGCAGTCGCGTCGGCAAATCTATCTTTATCACGGTGATGTTTGTGTCGCTGTTGCAGGTGTGCATCATCTCGCCTGCCCTCACGGCGGGCAGCATTGCAGGCGAACGCGAACGCCAATCTTACGATTTGCTGGTGACGACGCTGCTCTCACCATGGCAGATTGCCCTCGGCAAACTTGGCTCAGCCCTCGCCTTTGCGCTGCTGCTCAATCTGGCCGTGCTGCCACTGGCAGGGCTGTCGTTCCTCTTCGGCGGCGTGACGTTTGTCGAGTTACTGATCGGGATGGTTGGCTTGCTGGTCTCGGCGATCTTGTGTGCCGCCATCGGCTTATTCTGGTCAAGCCTGATGAAAACGACCCAAGGCGCACTGGTGGTAGCGCAGGGCTTGGTGTTGCTCTGGCTCGCAGGTATCCCCTTTCTGTACATCATTGCTGCGGCCCTCTTCGGTGGCGATCCTCTCAACAATCTGGTAGGGGAGCTGACTCTCGGCGGATTCTTGTGCTTGCACCCGTTTATTGCATTGGGTCTCACAGCAGTTCAGCTTGCCGAAGGCGGCCATCCGCTCTGGTTTACGCTTAATTCGCAACTCAATGGCGTATCTGTGAGCATACCCATGCTCTCGCCGTGGCTGATCTACGTCGCCTTTGCGCTCATCGTAACGCTGGTGCTGATCGCGTGGAGTGTGCACCTGCTCACCCCAACGGGCTACACCCGCCGCGAGCAACGCCAGCAACGGCACGCCCCGCCTGCCCCGCCCAGCGCAGTCGGGAGCGGCGGGTAAGCTCAAGCTGCACCGCCCTTGCAGAGGATGCGTGCAGCATGGGCTGAGAGTTCTCAGTGGCGAAAGATTGTCCTATTGCCTGTGCATGGGGTATAATGATAGGAGTAAGCTAACCTGACCGGAAGAAGGTTCGATTCGTGCAGTTCAACCAGCTTGAAGAAATTGCCGCAGCGGTGCAAACATGTACGCTGTGCCCACTCCATACGGGGCGGGTTAAGGGTGTGCCCGGCGAAGGCCCCACCGATGCTGAGATCATGTTCATTGGCGAAGGCCCCGGCTACCACGAGAATCGGCAGGGTCGCCCCTTTGTAGGACCTTCGGGGCAGTTCCTCGATGAACTGCTCGCAATGGCTGGGCTACATCGTCGTGAGGTGTTCATTGGCAACGTGGTTAAGTGTCGCCCGCCAGACAACCGCGACCCGCTGCCGGATGAGATTGAGATGTGTACCAGCACTTATTTGATGCGCCAGATCGAGCTGATCAACCCGAAAGTGATTGTCACACTAGGGCGGTTCTCGATGAACCTGTTTATTCCGGGCGCGAAGATTACCCAAATTCACGGGCAACCGCGCCGGATCAATGGGCGGCTGATCGTGCCGATGATGCACCCCGCCGCCGCCCTGCACCAGCCGCGCAACCGCGAATTGATTACCGAAGACTTCCGCCGCCTGCCCGATATTCTGGCCCGCGCTGACACGATTGATCCGATTGATCCGATTGATCCGATTGACCCTGCGCCGCGTAGCAACTCCACACGCTCAGCTGCTACGCCGCCGCCTGAATTACCACCTGAACAAATGCGAATGTTTTAATGCACACCTACACCCTTTCACCGACTGGTCGCCGCACAACACTGGTGCTGCTGCTCACGGCATTGGCAATCTGGGCGTTTGCGCTGTGGAGCTTCCGCAGCACGCTTGGCATAGATGCCAACCCGTCTGCGCTGTGGGCGATGCCCAGTAATCTGACGATCAGCCAGATCATTCCCGCCCTGCTGATGCTGGTGCTGATTATCGCTACGCCGTTCCTGATCTGGAACTTGCTGGAAGAGTGGGCCGCCCGTTACACACCCTCTGACAGCGGCCTGCTATTTGAGTCGTTGGGGATCAGAGTGGAGTATGCGTGGGATGCGATGGAAGCGATCCGCACCCGCGATGCCGATAGTGATGATCCCTTCGATGAGGTCATCCTCAGCCGCAGCTTCGCCGATCAGATTCGCAACCCATTGCTGCGCTTCTTGCATGTGCAAGCCTACGGGAGCAACCGCTTACCGATCTATAGCGGCTTGGCCGAACGTGATGCGCTACTGGCGATCATCCGCGAGCGGGCCGGGCTGGGCACGGAAGCACAGGATGAGGCAAATCCAGAACCGCACCAAGCCCACGCTACCAACGATACACAGGCATAGCAGAATCATGTCGCAGAAGCGCGAACAATACCCACTTTATTATATCACGCACATTGACAATCTGCCCTCAATTCTTGAGCGTGGCATCTTGTCGCATAATGCGATACAAGCCGCCGCCTTGCCGTACCAGCGCATCGATCACGAGAGCGTCAACAATCTGCGTGCATCCCGCAAAACTCCCGATGGGCGATCACTGTGGGACTATGCTAACCTCTACTTCCAACCCCGCAATGCAATGCTCTATCAAGTCTTTTTTGATCCGCGTAAGAATTCCAAAGCACGGGATAGCATTGTGGTGCTTAAGATTGATCCCGACATCTTAAACGACACTGACATCTGGATTGCCGATGGCAAGGCTGCCCGCCGCGAAACGCAGATCCTCAACCGTTCAGAAGGGTTGCAGGCTATTCGGCGCATCAAGCACATTCTTGATCAAGAATTCTGGAACGAAGCAGATGGTTCGAAACGACGAATGATGGCCGAGTGCCTCGTGCCGGAGCGGGTGAACCCGCAGTACATCCGTGAAATATATGTACCTAATGCCAAAACGCGACAGCGTGTTGCTGAACTCATCCAACCTTCGGCCATCCCCATTATTCCCGATGCGTATCTGTTTTTCTTGCCAAAGCATACCATCGAGATCACGCCGAAACTCCACCTTGTCAAAGGCGATATGTTCTTCTCCTTTGCCCAGACGCTGACCATCAGCGTGAACACGCAAGGGGTGATGGGCAAAGGCTTAGCGGCGCGGGCTAAGCATCAATTTCCTGATGTCTATGTGGTCTATCAAGATGTATGCAAACAGAAGCAATTGCAACCCGGACGGCCCTATTTGTACAGGCGCGAGTCATCCCTTGATCTTGAACTCGCAGAAGACCAGCGTTTCATTCAGGAACCAAATACCAACAAATGGTTTCTCTTATTCCCCACCAAACGCAAATGGCGCGAGCATTCAAATCTTGATGATATTCGGCAAGGGTTGGTCTGGATTCAAACCAACTATGAGCAAGAGGGCATTACCTCGCTTGCGTTGCCCGCACTCGGCTGTGGGCTAGGGGGCTTAGCATGGGCAGATGTCGGCCCCCTTCTGTGCAAGTCTATGGCAGACTTGCGTATTCCTGTGCGTATCTATCTCCCGCGTGAAACTGACACGCAGATTCCAGATGAGCAGTTCACCCGTGCGTTTCTGTTGGGACGATAGTTGATCAACTATATAGTTATGGAAAAAGCATGACAAACACAAAACTACGAGTGCTTCCGTTGGGCGGCGCAGGTGAAGTCGGGCGCAATATGTGGGTGCTCGAATACGGGAATGAGATCATCATCCTCGACTGCGGCATAATGTTTCCCGATGCAGATATGCTTGGGGTAGATTTAGTATTGCCAGATATAACCTACCTGCGTGACAAAACCGAGCAGATTCAAGGTATCCTGATTACACACGGGCACGAAGATCACATTGGTGGGATTCCGCACCTGATTGCCGATCTCGGCTTCCCGCCCGTGTATGGAACCCCGCTCACGCTGGGGATTATGGCCGGTAAGCTCAAAGAGCATCGCCTGCTCGACAAAGTGACGCGCATCACGATTGATGACCACACCCCGTTTCAAGTCGGTAGCTCCACCGTTGAGCCATTCCCGATTGCCCACTCGATCCCAGATGCCGTCGGTTACGCGGTAACTACCCCCGCCGGCTTGGTCGTTTATCTCACCGATTGGAAGTTCGATCACGCCCCCGTAGATGGCAAACCCACCGACATCCCCCGCCTTGCCGAGCTTGGCACCCGCAAGCCACTCGTGCTGATTACCGACTGCGTGCGCGTCGAGTCGAAGGGCTTCACCCCCAGCGAAAAAACTGTTGGCGATGCCTTTGATAATATCTTCGCCTCTGCGCCGGGGCGGATCATCATTGCCACCTTTGCTTCAAACATCAGCCGCGTGCAGCAGGCAATTGACTCAGCGGAGGCCTACGGGCGCAAAGTCGCACTAGTCGGGCGCAGCATGGAAAATAACAGCCGCGTTGCCTTCGATCTCGGCTTTCTCAATGCGGAGGAAGGCACAATCGTGCGGATCAATGAAGCCAACAGCCTGCCCGACGATCAGGTGGCCATTGTCTGCACCGGCAGTCAAGGTGAGCCGATGGCCGCCCTCAGCCGCATGGCCAACCGCGACTACCCGCACGTCAGGATCAAGCCGGGCGATACGATCGTGTTTTCAGCTACGCCCATTCCGGGCAACGAGGTTTCCGTGAGCCAAGTGATCAACAACCTGTTCCGGCTCGGGGCAGATGTGATCTACGGCAGCGATGCCGGTGTCCATGTCTCTGGGCACGCGGCCCAAGAAGAGCTGAAGATGCTCCTCGCGCTAGTGCGCCCGCAATACATTGTGCCATTTCACGGCGATTATCGCCATATGGTGCTGTATCGGCGGCTAGCGATGGGGATGAGCGAGCCGAAGTATAGCGAAGCGCAGATCATCCTTGCCGAAGATGGCTCACTTATCGAATTCACACCTGAGACAGCCCGCATTGTCGAGAAGCTGCCCATTGGGTACATCTACGTGGATGGCACGATGGTTGGCGAGGCAACCAACGTTGTCGTGCGGGATCGGCAGATGCTGGCCAAAGATGGCATCTTGATGGTTGTTGTAGGCATTGAACGGGCAACCAGCACACTTGTCGCCGGGCCTGATATTGTCTCACGTGGCTTTGTGCATATGCGCCAAAATACTGATCTGATTGAGGCGACGAAAGTGGCCGTGCGGAACACGCTGGAGAAGACCTCCGGCAACGGGCGTACCGAATTCGATAGTGCTTTCGTGAACCGGAAGATCAAAGATACGGTGAGCGAGTATCTCTACCGCGAGACGCGCCGTCGCCCCATGATCATTCCGGTAGTGATGGAAGTCTAGCCTGTGGGCTAGCGGGCTGGCACAATGCAAGCTGGAATGGAACCAATGCGATGAGTCTGCATCCGGCGGTGGTACATTTTCCCATCGCCCTGCTCTTGGTCAGTGTAGTACTCACCTTGCTCTCTCTGCGGCGTGGGGGCCTACCCGCCAGCCTCGAAACTACAGCCTATCACTGTCTTGTGATCGGCTGGCTCGGAGCGAGCTTAGCTGTGCTGACCGGCAGCATAGATGCGTGGCGGCAGGTCTATGGTACCGATCTGCCGCGTGATGCAGGCTTGCTGAATCGGCTCAATCTCCACGCCAGCTTGGGGCTAGCGGTAGTGGCAGTGTATGGCATGGCCCTACTGCGCCGCCGCCGCAACCCGCACCTGCTGGCTGACCCCCAGCAACGGCGCGGCTACGTGAGCCTGCTGCTGCTCGGGGCGGTGCTGCTAGTCGTGGGCAGTTGGCTCGGTGGGCAGCTCGTGTATCGCTTTGGGGTAGGTGTGTCCCGATAGGAGCAACACGCATGGTGCGCTACACTATCTATGGCTGGCTCTATATCATGCTCGGCTTGCTCAAGCGGATCGGCGTGCTTCGCTGGCGCGTTGAAGGCTGGGAGAACCTGCCCCCGCGCAGCATGGGCGGCATGATTGTCGCCACCAACCACACCGACGCACTCGATATTCTAGTGGCGGGCAAGCTCCTGCCATTCGCTTACCGCGTAGCGTGGTTGGGCAAAGCCGAGCTATTCAAGCACCCCGTCGCGGCGTGGTTTTTTCACAAAATGCACGTCATTCCGGTGCAGCGCGGCAAAGGCGATGCGAATGCCCTCGCGGCCGCCGAGCAAGCGTTGCGAGCGGGCGAAGTGTTACTGATCTTCCCCGAAGGAACCCGCAGCCGCACCGGCATCCTCAATCGGGGGCGCAGCGGCGCGATCCGCTTGGCCCTCGCCACCAACGTGCCCATTGTTCCCGTCGCAATCATCGGAACCCAGCACGGCATAACAGGCGCATTGCAGGGCTTGCCGATCACGATGCGGATCGGCAAGCCCTATCGGATCACCCCGCTTGGGCACCGTGCTAGCCCAGAACAGATCCACGCCGCCACTGATGACCTCATGCTCCGCATTGCGGCGATGCTACCGCCCGAACAGCACGGTTACTACGCCGAGCGCATGAAGAGGTAACACTCTCAGGAGAGCTTTGGCTCCTCTAGCGGATAGCGGCGCACGCCCAGCACCTGCTGCGCGACCCGCCACACAAAGAGCGGGTTGTTGATCAGGTAGCGTCGCCACAGGCGGCGCGGCTCGCACGCCAGCCGAAAGGCCCACTCTAGCCCACTACGCTGCATCCAGCGCGGGGCTTGCGGCTTCAGCCCAGCATGAAAATCGAAGGCCGCCCCGACACACACCAGCACCGGCGCAGTTAGCCGCCCCACATGCGCCGCCGCCCAGCGTTCCTGCTTGGGTGAGCCTAAGCCAATCCAGACAATATCAGGCTGAGCCGCATTGATCATCTGCACGATCTGCACATCCTCTTCCGGCGGGATTGCGCGGAACGGTGGCGAAAAGCCCCCTACAATCTGCACCCCCGCGAATCGGGCCTGCATTCGCTCAGCAAGCAACGCGGGCACGCCCTCCGCGCCGCCGTAGAAGTAGTGCCGATAGCCACGCTCAAGCCCATGTTCGAGTGTCGCCAGCATCAAATCCGGCCCATACACTCGATCTACGTGGCCTTGACCCGCCAGCCAATTCAGCCATACTAGTGGCATTCCATCTGGAGTCACCATACCAGCTGCATTATGAATGCGGCGCAGCTCAGGATCGTGCTGGCTCTCCATCACCCCATGGACACCGGTCACGCAGACGTAGTGCGGCGTGCGCTCAGCAATCCACGTATCGAGCGTGGCTAGTGCCAGCGACATGTTGATCGCACTCACCCCGACCCCCAACACGTTGACCCGTCTGTGGTTCATGCCGATCTGCGGCGCGGGGCGCGGTAGCCACCGACCGGCAATCCCCAACACGTTGACCCGTCTGTGGTTCATGCCGATCCCTTCTGGTGGCGATTGCGGTGAGCATGGTGCTGTTGCGCGAGGGTATATATGGACTGGATCAGACGGTAGTTCTGCTCACGAGTGTAGTGATGTTCGTAAGCCTGTCGCCCATTTCGACTCACACGTTGCCACAACTGCGCGTCGGTCCATAACCGTGCCACTTGGGTTGCACAGCCGGTGGCATCATGCGGCGCAAACAACAGCCCCGCATCGTGGCGTGCAATAATCTCGGCTGTGCTCCCCCGCCGTGTGGCAACAACGGGCGTGCCACACGCAAAGGCTTCGACAAGGCTCATCGGAAAGTTCTCGTAGAACTCCGAAGGAAAGATGACGAGGCGGGCCCGTTGCACCATGGGTATCACTTCGGCATGCGGGCGATAGCCCAGCAACTGAATATGCTCCACCCCCGTATCCGCAATCATGGCCTGCAACGCTGGCTTTAGGGGCCCGTCCCCCACTACGCGGAGCACAATGCCCAGCCGATCAAGCTGGGTAGCCCACGCTTGCACCAGCGTAGGCAAGCCTTTACCTTCGACCAACCGGCCAGCATAGAGCACATAATCACCGCGTTCGGCTCCCACGCCCGGATCAGTGTCAAGGAAATTGGGCTTGACCAACACCCGAGCAGCCGGTAACCCCCCAGCGATAAACTGTTGGCGGGCAAACTGCGAGAGCGCAATGAACAAATCCACCTCGTGCTGCCACGTCCCTCGCCCATGATGGAACGCCAGCATCGCCGCCACCACCGCACTCTGTGGACGCGAATGGCGGTAGCAAGCGTGCCACACGCCCGGTAGAGCCAGTGGCAACCCCACGCATTGGTGGCACGGCTGACCGTTACGGTGCAGCACCGCTGCCGGACAGATCAAACGGTAGTTGTGGAGCGTCTGGACAACCGGAATACCATATGCTTGTACAACTGAGTACGCTGCTGGTGATACAAGCAAAAACGTGTTGTGAAAATGGACGAGATCAGGCTGCTCACGCTCCAGCAACGCTGTGAGTTCTTGCTGCACCGCATGGTTCCAGATCGTTGCTTGGGCCAGCTCAAGCGCGGTCATGTTCGCTATCGCATCATTGTGTTGCGTATAGCGGATGACTTCATGCCCATAAAATTCAAGCATGCGCCCCTCTGCGGCAAAAACTTGGTCTTCACCACCCGCCTGCTGATAATAGTTATGGACGAGCAGAATGCGTTTGCAGGACATACGTGATTGCCTCTACGAACACCGCAGCGGTAGCCTCTGGGGTCACTGGGCGGATACGTTCACGTACAGCCCTCCGCATCTGCTCAAGCAGTTCAAGCGGTGTGGATAAGACTTGGGCTAGGGCAGTATCGAATTCATCGGGATGGTCAGGACGAAACGTCCAGCCATGGACACCATCGTCTACCAGCTCAGTCACAGCCTGACTGTACACGCTTCCCAGTACCGGCAGTCCAGCAGCCATAGCTTCATTAACTACCAAGCCCCACACATCGCCGAGTGTCGGAAACACAAGTATGCCCGCCTGCCCATAGACTTGGGGCAGAAGCGCATAGGGAACATTGCCCAGAAAGCGTATAGGTAGGGCACGCAGCATTGCACGTTGCTGAAGCTGTTGTTCAAGCGGACCAGTGCCAGCAAGCCACAGTTCAAGCGGGTAATCAGGACATTTCGCACGAAACCGCTCTAGCGCATCAAAAAGTAGTTCAATCCCCTTTCGTTCAGTCAAACGTCCCACATACAGTAAGCGATAGGACTGTTGTGGCGTGCGTTCAAGCGGCAAGGAAAGCAGTGGCTGCATATCCACCGTCCCTAACATCACGAAGACTCGCGCCGATAGACCGCCAAAACGGGCTACATAACGGGCCGCACTTGTCCCTACAGCCACGACTGCATCAGCATGGCGCAGCAGCAATTGGCGAAGCACGTAGCGCAATCGCCCCCGCTGACGTTCCGTATGCTCCGACATTTCAACCCATAACACCAGCCGCGTCTGGGGTTGCGCTTTGCGGTAGAGCAAGGCTTGCAGTGAACGCAGCCCAAGTTCACCTGAAATAATCACATCCGGGCGGTAACGATACAGCTGGAACAGCGTATCATAAGGAAAATGGACATACTGCACCTCACGAAATCCTTGAGGATGTTTCCAGACATTGGCAAACGTCCATGCCTGTTGCACAACAACATCCAAATCAGCCCATGCCACATCCCATTGGCGATTGGCTTCCATTGGTGTGGATAGCAACACACGCAGCTGCCCAACCCTCGCGGCAAGGCTGCGATAGAGTGCCACCCGATACGGCGGAATAAAATTTGTTAAGAAGGCAACCCGCGACGCTGTAAACATTGGGCAAGAATCCTTCTTCGGGTTCTACACATCCGGCAGCCGCAGCCGCGGATGCACGGCAACAATATTTTGGAAGGCAAACTGCTCCCAAAGCAGGGCATGGTATGGCTCTAAAGGCAACAACGCCGCCGGGAGCAACCGATAGAAGCGATAGCCCGCAAGCAGCTCATAGAAATCGTGCAAAAACGTGCGGCTGGCCACGTGCATCTGATCAAACTCAAACTGGACAATATCTATGCGTTGCTCGCGGATCAGCCGTTGTGCGCCGCGCAACACAGCCAGCTCATTGCCTTCGGTGTCAATTTTCAGGAGCTGAATGTGCGGAATCTGCTGCTCAGCCGTAAAGTGATCGAGCGTCGTAAGCGGTACTTCTATCGCCCGCGCTGTCCCCCCGCGCTGCACAATCGCTTCCCGATAGAGACTAGCGTGGGTAGAGCCGTGGGGGTGGGTCGTGTAATCATACAACGGCATCGTGGTGCAGGTATCGCTACAACCGAGCGATACCGCCGTAACAGCCGAGTAGCGTTGGGCCACCTGTGCAAGCTGTTGAAAGGTCAACGGATGTGGCTCAAAGGCATAGACTCGCGCATGTGGCGCATATTGCTTTACAAGCTGAACGTATTCACCACGATTTGCGCCAACATCAAATACCACAAGTGGATGAATGCGTGCAATATATGTACGGACAAAGAACTCCTCACCACTTACGGCTAGGGTTTCGTAATTATTCACGCCCAAACCCTTTAAGGCCAGCCGCAACACTGCCCGATGCACTGGGGCAAAGACGCGCCGTGCAAAGAGCCACCGATAGCTATCGAGTAGAAATTGACGGACTCGAAGTGGTTGCATTATTCCCTACGTCTAGTGCCCATACAGCTGCCGATATTGCGCCGCGATGCTAGCCCAGCTATAGCGTTCAAGGGCCACCGCTCGCGCCCGCTGCGCGAACTCCTGCCGTTCGGTGGGTGTCCAACCCAAAATGGCTTCTAGCCGCTCGACCCACGCCGTCATCTCCTCGCCCGCATCAACGGGCAAGAGCCACCCAGTAACCCCATCCTGCACCTGCTCTGGCAGCGAGCTACGCGGCTGAGCCAGCACGGGCAAGCCACACGCCATCGCCTCATTCACCGTCAGAGCTAGCCCCTCTAGCTCCGATGGGAAGACCAGCGCACTCGCGTAGCACATCAGGTCGCGCACGATGTGGCGCGGCTGCTGTCCGAGAAACAGCACATTCGACAGATCAGCGGCAAGTTGGCGCAAGCGTGCGCTCTCGTGCGAAGCAGATGCTTCTCCTACCAGCACAAACTGGATGTGCGCCATGCACCGCGCCAGTCGGATCACCAGATCAGGGCGTTTGCGCTGGCGCAACACCCCCACAAACAGCGCATACGGTGGACGAATGCCTAGCCCAGCATAATCAGGTGGATGGGCCACCTGCCGATCAAAAAATACCGTATCTACCCCATTCGGAATAATCGCATGCACCCTGCGCCCGAAGATCGTGTGCAGATCGTCTGCGACAACGCGGCTCACTGCAACCACCACATCTGCCTGAAGCACCGCCTGTGCATACCACCTATAGTAGCTATCCGCGTGGTGCGGCTGCACATTCGCCGTATACACATGACAACCACGCGGGCCGCTGTGCCAACGTACCAGCCGTGCCGTAGTGACATTGGCCGGCGTGGCGGAGGCGTGATGCACCAGATCGAAGCGGCGCACCAGATCAAGCGGGGTAGCGCGGTGGATGTGCCGATGGCTCCAGAATTGCCGCCCATGCCGCCGATCCTCGTCGCTGACAGGCTTGCTGAAGGCATAGAAGGTGAGATCGGCATTGGGCACTGCAATCTCGCGCAGCAAGGTGGCGATAGGATTCGTCCAGCGATCTATATTGATCGGGAATAGAATCTGCACCAATCACGCTCCCTAGTTCCCCACCAACTCACGAAACAACTGGTGATAGCTGGCTACGGCTGCATCCACTGAAAACACCTGCGCCCGCGCTTGCAGCACATCTGGCAGCAGTGGCTCGGCAAGGGTGGCGATAATCGCCTCTGCTAGGGCCGCACTATCACCAACTGGCACGAGCCGCCCATACTGCCCATCGGCAAGGATTTCACGTGGGCCTGCCTCACAATCGGTGGCCACCACTGGCGTGCCACAGGCCATAGCCTCAATCAATACACCCGGCAAGCCTTCCGACTCGGATGATAACACAAACAGATCAGCCCGCGCCATATACGCATACGGATTGCTGGTGTAGCCCGCCAGCTTAACCACCTCCTGCAAGCCCAGCTGCACAATCAAGGCTTCCAGCGCGGGGCGTTCGTCGCCCTCACCAAGAATAATCAGGCGCACGGGCTGCTGCTGGCGCACAAGGGCAACGGCCCGCAGCAAATTGGGGAAATCCTTCTGCGGGGTGAGCCGCCCCACCCCCAGCAACACCGGCACTATCTTGTCATTCAGCCACACCTCATCGAGCGGGGCCGCCGCAAGGGTTACCAGTTCGGGGCGCACAGTGGGATTATAGATCACGCGCAGGCGCGGTAGCGGCTGGCCCAAGCTCCGCCGAATTTCGTCCCGCAGCCCCTCCGACACTGCTACAATGGCATCGGCAAACGGATAGCACCAGCGCATTAGCAGCGGGAGCATACGCCGCGTAATCGGGCGGGCATGGCACGTACCAAAGGCTACGGTATTCTGATATTGCATCACCACAAGCACTCGTTGCGCCCCGCCCAAACGCGCTAGCCACGCTGCCCACAGCACGGTGAGATTATCCGGTGGCAGTGTGCCAATGCAGATACGCGGCTGGGCTGTGCGAAGATAGTGCCACACTCGTGGCAAGGCTAGCAAGCCGCGCCGCGTGCCCCCTAAATCAACTACCCGCACTGCCGGATTAATATCAGCGTGAAAGTGGGCCGCCGGCCGGATCAGCACCAGATCAACGGGCATGCCACCTTGCGCGAGCGCATTGGCCAGCGTCACCATTGAGCGTTCCGCGCCGCCGTAGCGTTGGTGCAGCGAGGGGATGTAGAAGGCCATTGGACGATCCGCCACCGGATACAACCACGCTCGCACGGTTTTAAAAGCGTGGCGAGCCTGCTCACCACCGAGCCAGCGTCCTGCAAATTTCCACAGCGGGATGCGTCGCACAACATTTAGGTCATATTGCATCGCCCGCCGATAAGCCCACACCGCTCCACGCCGATCTGCAACAGCCCCGTGATACGCAGCACGAGCCAGCAGGTTTGCCGTATACTGCCGAATCTGTGGGTGTTGTGCTGCTTGTGGGTAGAGCCGCGTGAAGCGAGCTAACAGCGTCTCGACCAGCAGTCCAAAAAACCGCACGCGCTGGAGGTGGTTGGTACGGCGGGCCGTGCGGAAGTCCATCAGCAGATCGAGCCACGCCTCTGGAAAGATAGCAAGTTGCAGCATGTATTGGAGATTGTGCATCATTACCTGCCGTGCGGCTGCATCTTCAGTGCTAACTGTGCGGGTCGTAACGGAACCACGCGCTTTCCGCATTGCCGATAGCTCTGCATCAAGGATCACCACTTCCGCGTGCTGGGCAATCCGTGACCAGAGCGCATAGTCTTCAATGTGCGGATAGCTGGCATCGTAACCACCAAATGTGTCCCACACCAAATCTCGGCGATAGACCACATTGCCGTGGGAAAAAGGATTCTCAAAAAGCAAATACCAACGCGCTGCACAATTATCGAGGGCCATGTAAGGCATAAAGCTATTCGTAATTGGTTGGCCCTGCGCGTCTATCAGGCGTGCCCGTGCGCCCACGAGGGCAACGTTTGGGTGTGCGTGTAGGTAGTCTAGCGCATATTCAAGCAGCTGCGGCTCCCAGATGTCATCCGCATCTTGACGCGCAATCAACGGAGCACGGGCAATTGCCAACCCCCGATTGAGGGTGGCGATCAAGCCTAGATTGTGCGGGTTATCCAGCAGGCGGATGCGGGGATCGGTGTAGCTAGCCGCAATCTGGCGCGACTGATCGGTCGAGCCATCATTCAACAGCAGCAACTCGAAATCGGTGTGGGTTTGGTTCAGCACAGACTCAATCGCCTGTGCCAAATATGGCTCGGCATTATAGATCGGCAACAATACCGAAACGGTGGGAGTCGGCATAGACTAGGTTCCTATGCCGCGCAACTTACGATACACTGGCGCAATCCCAATGAGGTTGGCAGCATACTTGATCGGGGCTACCTGCCGTGCCGCTTGGGGGGCTACCTGCCACGCCAACCGCCATGCTTGGAGCGATGCCTGCCGATCATAGCCTACGCCGATGTAGGCAATCTGGCTGAGCAGATAGGCGTAGGTATGCTGCACTTCAGGATTGTACGGCGCATCTGGGTGCAGCTCACAGAAGCGCGTATACATCTGCTGCACCATAGCCAATGCCGCCGCCGGACGCGACACAGCCCAGCCGCTGTAGTTCTGCGGGAGGAGTTCGCGCCACTGCGCGGGTAGCTCTGGGTAAGCGAGGATCGCCCGGATCGCTGCTACCCGCGAGGCATTCAGATTGGGCATAAAGCGGCGGTGGCTGCGGGCACTCAACGAACCCTCAGATTGCCGATATTGCACCAGCACATCGGGCAGATTTTCGAGCCGATAGTGGGGAGCCAGCCGCAGCCACAGATCGTAATCTTGGGCAACTGGAAAGGTCTCATCGTAGCCGCCGAGCTGGATCACTGG
>CALCJV010000006.1 GCA_937967405.1 uncultured Chloroflexales bacterium
TTCAGCGAGGAGTTCTCGCGGGCGATTGAGTCGAAGCAGGTGGCCGAGCAGGAAGCCCTGCGGGCCGAGCGAGAACTAGAGCGGGCCCGGATCGAAGCACAGCAGCGGGTGGCGCGGGCGAATGCCGAAGCCGAAGCGCGGCTGTCGGTGGCCCAAGCCGAAGCCGAAGCACTGCGCTTGCAGCGCGAGGTAATCTCGCCGGAACTGCTCCAGTTGCGCTCCATCGAGAAATGGAACGGCGAGTTACCGCGCTTTATGGCTGGTGGCGAAGGCGTGATCCCCTTCCTGAGCATCCCCGTCGAGCAGTTAAACGGGGCAGCCAACACTACCCCCAGCCAACCCGACGATGAGCGCAACATCAATGAACAGGCAGAGGACGAGTCCGTATCGGGAAACTAAGGCAGCTGCAATGATCGTCGCACTGTGCCGCCCATGCGGCGCATTCGCTTTGGCAAACATGTGGTATAGTTGGAGCTATCCCGTTGTTGCCTGTCTACGCCGCTCTGAGCCATGTCATGTCATGTAAGGAGGTTTATGTGTATTCTCTGACTAGCCCAGATAACGCCTTGAGTACCTACCACTTGTCGTTGCAAGCACCGTTTATGCATCCAGAGTATTATCCACTGGAACAGCAGCTGCCCGCAGATCGGTATCAGCCCGTGGCGGCGTGGTATGGTCGCCTGATCCTGCCGCGTGGCACAGAACGGCGCACGGTGCGCGGGGTGCTGTTTGAGCTATACCTAACCCCCGCCGATCAGCAGGAGCTGCGCGGGCAGGTGGTGCGCCTGCGGTGGAGCCTTGATCCGAGTGTGCAAGCCCGCGTTTATAGCACAGCCCGCACAGTCAATCTGGTGCCGCGTGCGGTGCAAGGGGCGGCAGAGTGGCGCACCTTCCCGATTCGGGTGAACCATTGGCGGCTAGTGAATGGGCTAGAGTCATTAGCTGGCTCGCACCAGATTGACGATATGCAAGCCTACCTGATCGGCGATGTCCAGCTCGCCGATGATCCGGATGGCACACCCTGCCTGTACATCAACCGCGATCCGGTGCTAGCAAGCGGACGTTACTACGCACTGGTCACCTTCCTTGCACCGGCAAATGAAGCCGGCGATCTGTGGCGCGTGGCCCATTTCAACCGCGAGACGCGCCAGTTCGATGGGGCGCAGGAGATCGTCAGCCTGCCACCGATCCAGCCCATGATCCATGGCGTGATGCTCTCGTGTACCGATAAGCTCAACGAATCGCCAGTCAACGCACAGGGGTGGTACATCTATGGCGCACAGGATCACGCGGGCACGTTCGTCGTGCGGGCCCTTGCTCCCCGCGCCCTGCTGCGGGTTCAGCCGCAGCGGGTGCTGCTTGGGGCAAAGGCGGCCCACCGCTTCATCCGCAAGGAGCTATGGCGCGATACAGCCCAGCACAAGGGGCAGATCCAATCGGTGCTGCTGAGCCAAGCCGCAGATGAGGGTACGGCATTGCAGGCTTGGCAGGTCGGAGATCGGGCGTTGCTGATCCACACCTACGGTGCTATCGGGGGCGAGATGACCGAGCCACCCGCGAAAACGCCGATCTACTTCGGGCACTTCTCGTATGGCGTTGCCACCATCGTGCAGGAGCCGCTCGCCGATGAGCCATCGTTTGACATTCTCTACCATCAAGTCTATGCCCACAATGGCGATGGCTTAGTCTCAGCCACGCACAGCTACCAGCACTACACGGGAGATCGCCAGCGCGGATGGCTCGGCGCACGTCCGGTAGCTGATCTGCTGATCCGCCTTGACAGCTTGACTACGCCGTTTTGCGTGTATGGCGAAGCCTACGACCCGCTCGAACAACTCAGCCTTGCCCAAGAGATGATGATGGCACGCTACCGCATCGGTGACGGGCGCGGCTTCACCTCCGTCCAGCTGATGAACAACTGCTCGCAGGATGCCAACCAAGCCCTGTACGCCGCGATCCACTACGTTGACCAAACGCTGTCCGAGTATCCCCCGTTCAAGGAATGGCTTGCAGCCCATCCTGATGAGCAGACCCGCTTTGCAAATCTGATCCAGCTTGGGCGCGACATTCGCCGCGTGCTGTTGCCATTTGGCGTGGCCCGGGCTGATTGGCGCAACCGCGAGGAGAATCTTGGCAGCAGCCAGAACTTGAATCCGCTGATCCAGATTCCGAGTGCACTCCTTTCGTGGCGGGCAATGATGCCACCGATTGCCCAGCGGGCCGTCACTGATGTGATGATTAAGCACGGCGCAGCGGTGTGGGTACTCCGTTCGGATCAAGTTGGCGGGCACGATCCGCGCATTGCGCCGCGTGCGCCGTTGCACTGGTAAGCGAGCAACACGGCGGGGGTGCGGTGATTGTGCCTGCCCGCGCTCAGCGCAATTACACCTGCACCGCCGTGCCGCTCACGCCCACCATCATCATATTGCTGCCATCGCTCCCGATGGTCTGATAATCAAAGGCTACCCCGATCACCGCGTTGGCTCCCAGCTCTTGGGCCCGCTGGAGCATCTCTTGCATAGCGGTATCTTTCGCCTTGCGAATCTCCTCTTCGTAGCCCGCTGCGCGACCGCCAACCATGTTGCGCCAGCCTGCTGCCCAATCTTTGAAGATGTTCACGCCCATAATCGTTTCGCCCGTGACTACGCCGAGATACCGCTCGACCGGCATCCCATCCAGAACTGCCGTTGTTGTAACAAGCATCAGCTCCTCCTTATCATAATTGGTGATCCTAATAATTATACGCATGGTAGCCGTGCAAGGTTGCGGCACACATAGTAGTGGGGTATAATCGCCGTATGGGGATGAACTACCGCCTACCAACCTTCGTGCTGCTGCTGCTCGCCTTTGTACTCGGATTGCCTACCGCCCCGCCCACACCGGCCACAGCCCAAGCGGTGGCGCAAGCTCTGCCCAACCCGCTGGAGCCGGGCTTGTTCGGCTTGAATATGTACATCACTGGGCGCGAACGGCGCGAGCGTGAAGCCCGCCGCCTTGTAAGTATGGGACGGCAGCTAGGGGCGGCATGGAGCCGCGAAGAGATTAGCTGGGCCACATGGGGCAACTCCGCCGCCAATAGCTATTATGATGAGCGCATCCGCATGCTCACCGATGCAGGCTTCAACATGATCGGCATGCTCCTGACCACACCCGAAGCCTACCGCGATCCGGCGTGTGTGGCCCATGCGAAGAATGTGGGTACGCCCGACTACTGGTGCGCCCCCACCGATCTGCGGGCCTATGCTGCATGGGCCGCGCAAGTGGTGGAACGCTACGACGGCGACGGCTACAACGATGCACCCGGCTCACCCCGCATTGCCGCGTGGGAGATTTGGAATGAGCCGGATATTGCCGATACGTGGCTGCCCGCCCCCGATCCGGTGCGCTACGGCGAAATGTTGCGCCTCGCCTCTGCCGCGATCAAGCAAGCCGACCCAACCGCACTGGTGCTGAATGGCGGCGTGATGACCTTCGATGCGATTGGCGTGGATGCCTTTATGGATCAGGTGGTGCAGGTGGCAGGCTGGGATAGCTTCGATGTACTTTCGCTGCACCCGTGGCTGATAGACCATGCGCCCGATGCGCCCTACCTGATCAATCCGCGAGAGAACTTCGATGTGACGATCCCGGGCCGCTTGGCGATGGCCCAACGCTGGATCGAGCGCAACGGCGGCGGCAAGCCGATCTGGATCACCGAAATTGGCTGGAGTACATGCGGCGCAGCCTGCGAAGCCCCCTTCGCCCGCAGCTATGACGAGCAAGCTGATTACCTCGTGCGGACGTTTGTGTTGGCTGCGGCAGCAGGCGTGCAGCACGTCAACTACTTCCAGCTGGAGGACAAGTTCAATGGTAAGCAGCAGCCATGGGGCCCCGCCGCGCTGCTGCACGATGATTTCTCGCCCAAGCCGGCCTATCACGCCTTCCGCACCCTCGCAACTGAACTGCATGCAGCCCAATATGCAGGCGTAGGGGCACTGCACCTACCCGGCGTGCGGGCCGATCATCGCTTCACCCTCCCCGATGGTGGTAGCTTGCGCGTGCTGTGGCGCATCACTGGGCGCGAGGAGGTGACAATCCCGCTTGATCCGGCGATGCAGGCGGTGCTGATCCGGCGCGATGGTGAAACGTCTGCGCTTGGCGGCAGTGTCGCGCAGCTGACGCTGAGTGAGCAGCCCGTTTACCTGCGCCAAACGTATGACCGCGTGCTGACCTTTGCGGAAGTGCCACACGACTTGCGCGGCGGCATTCGCCAACGCTGGGAAGCAGGCGGCGGTGTGCCGGTGTTTGGCTTCCCGCTCACGCCGGTGATGCGCGAACAGCGCGGCGGGGGCACGTATGCGACGCAGTGGTTTGAGCGGGCCCGCATCGAGCTGCATCCGCAGAACCCGCCCCCCTATGATGTCCTGCTCGGCTTGCTTGGGATTGAGGCTCTGGAGCGACAGGGCATAGCGTGGCGCGACTTGCCCACGCTGGCTCCCGAACAAGTGCCCGCCGCGTGTGCATACTTCGCCGAAACGCGGCATAGCTTGTGCCCGCCCTTCCGGGCCTATTGGGAAGCCGACGGCGGGATCGCACGGGCGGGCTTGCCGATCTCCGAGCCGTTCACCGAATGGCGCAGAGAGGGGCGCAACGATGTGCCCTACATTGTGCAATACTTCGAGCGCACGCGCCTTGAGTACCGCCCCGATCTGCCGGAGCCGTTCACGGTGCAATCGGCGCGGCTGGGCGCGGAGTTGATGCCGTGATCGTGATATGGGCGCGGCAAGCACAAGAAGGCATACCACGAAGAGCGCGAAGGGCACGAAGAACACGAAGAGGATGCGGTGCGGTGCGAGGGGCTAGGGTTCAGAACCGCACTGCCGATGTACCCTCGATTTTCTGCCCCGTATTTCCTGTTCCTTGCCTTCGTGTTCTTCGCGTTCTTCGTGGTATGTCCGGAGTGCTTTCCCCGTCTCCCTAGTCCCTAATACACGATCTGGTCGGCGGGAATATCCTGCAAGCCTTCCCACAGCGAACGCCCACGTTGCTCGCGCAGGCGTTGCTCAAGGCGCAGGAACAGCACCAGTCCCACCGATAGCACCAGCAAGACGAGCGAGGTGCGGTAGACCGCCGTGTAGCCCAGGAGCGCGTTGCCCGTTTGGTGCTGCACCACGTCACGCAGCAGGCCCCCGCCAATCGTGCCGAAGCCTTGCGCCATCGCCTGCATCATCCCCCACAGCCCAATGAACAGCCCTGCATGGCCGACATTGGTGAGCGACATGACCAGCGCAATGCTCGCCACGATAAACACGCCCCGCCCCATCCCGATCAGCCACACGCCGCCCTGAAACGGCTGCACTAAGCCTGCGCCGCCCGCAACGCTAATCACGAAGAAGCCCAACGCACCGAGCAGGCTGCCCACCATAATTAGCGTGACGGCCGACCGCCCTTGCCACAGCAGCACCCCGCCAACCCCGATAGAGAACAGCATTGCACTGCCCCATAACGCCGTCAGCATGGTGGTCTCGGCTACGCTCATACCGAGAATCTGCCCGCCGTATGGCTCCAGCAGGACATCGTGTGTGGCAAAGCCAAGCGTGGCGATGAAGAGCACCAGAAACAGATTGCGAAGCGTGGCTTGTTGCCACAGCAGCCCAATGGACTCGCCGAGCTTCAGGCGCACGCGCACCACTTCCACATCCGAGTCAATCTGCCCATTGGGTTTGAGCCGTTCGCGCCCCCATAGGGCCAGCAGGGAGGCGAGCAGAAAGATGACCGCCGAGCCTTGCATAACTTGGATCAGGCGGAGGTGGCTATAGTCGTGCAGCAACATGCCCATAACCACCGAGCTGACAATCGTGCCCAGCACTAGCATAATCCACAGCACGGCCAGCACGCGCCCGCGCTCTTTCGGCTCAGTCAGATCGCTGACGAGTGCCAGAAACACCGTCTCGACAACATTTACCCCGATGCCATAGGCAACAAAAATGGCTACACAAACCAGCAATGCCGGCCAGAAGGGGAGCAGGCTGTTCGAATTGCGGGTGAGCAGCAGCAGCGAGAAGGGCGCACACGCTAGCCCGCCATACGTCAGCACTGCGCCAAACACAACATACGGCGTGCGCCAATGCCCAGCGGCGCGGGCTTGGTCGGAGCGATAGCCGATCATGGCCCGCACCGGCGAGACAAAGTAGTGAATGGCGATCAGGAAGCCAACGGCGACGGCCGGAATCCTTAGCTCGTTGATCAGCACGCGATTGAGCGTGCCCGTGAGCGGAGCCAGCGACAGCCCCATGCCAAATTGGAACAACCCTAAGCGGAGAATACTTAACCATTGGCGCACACGCTGATGGTGTTGCAGCCAAATCCCAACTGGCTCAAACAGTTCCAGCAACCAGACAATACCTGTTACGGTGTGGCGTTTTAACACAGCTAGCCCCGTTCCTCAAGACGGCAAGTTTGTACATATTATAGCATGGCGTTGCAATTTTGGTGGGGTGGTGAATAAATCTTTACTTTAGGTAACCGGCGATGGGTGATCGGGCTAGGCCGTGCGGCTACGCTGCGTTCGTGTCTTGGGTGGTCCTTGACATGCGGGCCGCTTTTCGCTACAATGCGAGATGTTGGGTTGCGCCAACATAGCTCAGTTGGTAGAGCAGCTGTTTCGTAAACAGCAGGTCCGGGGTTCGAGCCCCCGTGTTGGCTCCATCCACGTTGCAACCGATGCGCCTGATCTTACACAGTACGAGATCAGGTGCATTTTGTATGCTTACGGTCTGTTACAGATCGTTGGGTAGACGGGGAGCCATACAGCACGCCACCGCTTCTCCTTCTAGCCCATTGCGTTGGACGTGTATATGTCCCCTTTTATAATACACAACTTTTGGACACGCCCTAGTTGTTGTGGTATGATGGCGTGCGGAACGCTTGCACGCCACACAAAGGAAGGCTGGACATGACGCTACTGCTCGATCTGGGGCTAGTACTGCTCGGCACGGTGCTACTCATCTTCGCCGCGAAGTATCTGCTGGAAGGCTTGATCGGTGTCTCGGCGGCGTTTGCCGTGCCAACGTTTATTCTAGCCATGCTGGTCATCAGTATTGATTTGGAGGTCTTTGCCCCAGCCGTTGTCGGCTCCTATCAAGATTTCACGGCTCTTTCGTATGGCAGTATCTTGGGCACTGTCGTCTTTCTGATTGGCTTGGCACTGGGCACGGCCGCCGCCATTTATCCGATTACCCGCGTGGATTTCCCGCCGCGCTACGTGGTCCTGTTGGGAGCCGCACTGGTGGCCAATCTGCTCTTTGCGTTTGATGGAACGATCCAGACGTGGGAAGGTCTGCTCAGCATTGCATTGTATGTGGCCTATCTGATCTACCTGATAGTTGATCTGGGGCGTACCCGCGCCGCCCCCACCGAAATTACCGAAGCCGAAGCGGAAGTGGCGGAGGTGCGTGGCAAGCCACTGCCGGTGTATCTCCTGTGGATTGGCGCAGGCTTGCTGGCACTGGTCGGCGGGGGGATCATCGTGGTACAGGGGGTCAGTGGGCTACTCCAAGTATGGGGCATCACCGAAACAATCATGGGGGTGACCGTGCTGGCGATTGCCGCCAACTCGGTTGAGCTAGTTGAGGCGGTGATCCCGGCCCAGCGCGGGCTGAGCGAGGTGGTGATTGGGAATGTGATCGGCAGTGCCGTATTCCAAATACTGTTCACGACTGGATTTGCCGCCCTGATCCGCCCGTTGCAGGTGGAGCCAGTCGCGCTCACCTTGCTGGCTCCGGCGGTGCTGCTCAGTTGGGGCCTGCTTGCAGTCGTTGTCCTTCGCAAACGCTTGCGGCGGGCTGGGGGCATCGGCTTAATCGTGCTGTATCTTGGATTTGTGGCGGTGAGCTTGACGATTGGGATGCGGTACTGAGCCGTCCCGCGTGGTATTCTACCGATAGAATACAATACCTTACAGTTGGAACTAGCTGATGGACCCGATAGCTGCCCACCCCACTGCGCCACGGCCCTTTCAGCTTGGTGGGGCGATAGCACTATGCGTGTGGCATGATCGGCAGCCATGACACGCACGCTGGCGGTGAGGAGGTTAGAAAGGAGACCCCGATGCTCGACACCCAAGCGATTATGGCGATTATCCCGCACCGCTACCCGTTCCTGCTCGTGGATCGCATCCTAGAGATGGAAGCGGGCCAGCGAGCGGTGGGCGAGAAGCTGGTTACGATCAATGAGCCGTTTTTTGCGGGGCACTTCCCCGCTTACCCGATTATGCCGGGCGTGCTGATCCTTGAAGCCCTCGCCCAAGTCGGGGCTGTAGCGATCCTCAGCCAGCCCGAATTTGCTGGCAAGCTGGTATTCTTTGCGGGCATAGATGGCGCACGCTTTCGCCAGCCGGTGCGCCCCGGTACGGTGCTGCGCCTCGAAACCGAGCTGGAGAAGCTGCGGCGCGGGATTGGCAAAGGTAGCGGTGTAGCGCGGGTGGAGGGGCACGTCGTATGCGAGGCAACCATTCTGTTTGCGATTGGCGAGCAGAGCTAGCGGGCAGCGGTGCGGAGCTACGCTACGACGCGGGGCCTTCATGCCCCGCATCATCCTTATTCTTGGCCCAACGCACTCTACTCACCACTTTCGATGGTGCTTTCGAGATGGGAACGGTCATTCAGCCCAGTCAGCCGCCAGCCCGCGGCGTTGTAGCGCAGTTCGGAGATTGAGCCATTGTCGAGCCATAGGCGACCAAAGTTGCCCAGATCGAGACCGATCACGTGGCACAGAATCGCACGGATTGTACCGCCGTGCGACACGACGATGATCGTTTGATCCGCGAGGTGGTTGCGTTCAATTTGCTGCAATGCGGCCAAGCCGCGTGCTTGGAGTTGGAGATAGGATTCTCCCCCAAGCCGCACCGTGCGGGCGGGGTCCCGCTCGTAGGCTTCCATATGCTCTGGGAAACGCCGATAGAGTTCTTCAGGGGTTAGCCCTTCCCACTGACCTACATCAATCTCGCGCAACTCTGGCATAGACACTGGCTCCAGATTGAGCAACTCACCGATGATCTCGGCCGTTTGCCATGCCCGTGCCAGATCACTGCTATACAGGGCAACGGCTCCAGCGTGGCGCAGGCGATGAGCGACCCGCCGCGCCTGCGCCACGCCATTGGCATTGAGCGGGGTTTGGGCTTGACCCTGATACTGGAGCGTCACATTCCAATCGGTCTCACCGTGCCGGATCAACAACAACCGCATAGTGCTTCCCTTCTTCGTTAGGTCTCAAGGATTTCATCTCGTTCTGTACTACGTTTCGCGTCGAATCAGCTTGCGCGGCAAAGTCCCCCACCATACTGATTGCTGGTTACTTCTATGATACCTCACAAGAGAATGATCCCGGATACACATGCGAAAGCGCGTTGATCAGCACCCCAAGTGGCAATCATTACGCTTGTCTTTCCAGCACGCAGCACAACCCAGATGGTAGCCGAAAGGTTAGCTGCCGTCTGGCGGTGCGGGTGGGGGCGGCGCAGGCGGGGGCGGC
>CALCJV010000007.1 GCA_937967405.1 uncultured Chloroflexales bacterium
CATTGGGCCGCTGCGACGGCTGCGTGCTGCATGGTCAGTTGCCCCTTGTGGATCGCCTGCCGTAGCTCCAGCGCAAGATCGGGCGGCACCGAGCCACGATGCCGCGCTCGCGTGATCTGGGTGCGCCGCTCGGCATAATCGCGCAAGGCGCGGAAGCCGGCCTGATACTTCGGCCCCAGCCAGCCGGGGTCGCTATCGAGCTGATGCTCACGCAGGGGGTGGCGCAGCAACAGCGTCACGGTGCTCGGCTGCTGTGCGGCGAGGGTGAGCGCAAGCTGAACCGCTGAGATTCCCCCACCCACGACGACACATTGCCGCCATGCTTGGTGCTGCTCGCGGCGCAGTCCGGGCGTGAAGATATGATCAATCGCTGCGCCTTGGGCAATCAAGGGTGATGCCCACGCCGGAATAGCGGGGTGTTCCATGCTGCCCATTGCCAGCGCAACCTTGCGCGTCGTCAGGCTGCCGTGCGTACTCTCCACCTGCCAGCCATCGCCGTGCCGCCGCAGCGCAGTGACCCGCCCCACAAGCCGGACCTGATCGAGCTGGTGGGTGGCAATAATATGATCGCAATGCTGCTGAAAGAGCGTCAAGGCCGGACGACGGTAGGGCGGGATGAAGTGCGGCGTAGGCGGGTTCCCCTGACGAGCGGCAAAGCGGCCCAAGTCTTCTGGCTCTAGCCCGATATGATGCACACCGCCCGAACGGAGGTAGGCCATGCCGCAGTTGCGGGTACACTCGTGCCAGCGGGCAAGCGGGGTAGGGTACGGATCAAGCACGCGCAGGCGATGTGCGGCAACCCCGCCGCGCTGCATCAGCACCAGCGATAGATGCGTGCCGTGAATGCCCCCGCCGATAATCAGCCACTCTAACTCTGCCATATGCTGTCACTTTCTTATTGACACATTGTATCAATTCAAACGTGATACAATGTATCAGGAACAAGCGGCATTGTCAAGAACAGGGCACGCGAGATGGCAGAACAGACACAAGCAGCAGACGCGGCATGGCGCGAACGGGTTGCCCGTGCGTTGGCCGAAAGCGGGCAGCGGCGCACGGTACCGCGCCAAGCGATTCTGGATTGGATAGCGGCGGCGGGCGCACCCTTCAGTGCCGAGCAGGTGGTGGTGGCACTGGAACAGCAGCAGGGCATCAGTAGCCGCTCGACGATTTACCGCTTGATTGATTGGCTCGTGGCGCAGGGCTGGCTGACCCGCATCTACAACACGGATGAGCTGCATACCTACGTGCGAACTCAGCCGGGCCACCACCATATGGCCGTGTGTACGCAGTGTGGCGCGACGCAGGTGATTAGCGATTGTGCGATTGAGGCAAGTATTCAGCCCGTCCTCGCCGCTGCCAATTTCGAGGTACACGGGCACATGCTGGAGCTATACGGGCTATGTGGGCAGTGCCGCGCTGTGCTTGCGCGTGATTCGCAACAGCGCGGCAGTGGGTCCATGCAGCCAGAAGGGGCTAGCCAACAACCGTAACTGGCCCGTGATCGTCGCAGTGATCGCCGTGCGGGTGGTGTAGGCGACCCTCCACGAGATAATCGTAGTGATCGCCGTGCGGCACACGCTCGTGTCCGCAGCCATCATGCCCACACTGGCATGCAATTGGCTTGCATGCGGTCGGGTTAGTGTCGCTCACGGCAATGACGTGCTCATCGTAGTGCTCCTCGTGGGCATGGTGCAGATGTCCATCGTGCAGGTAATCTACGTGCCCGTCATGCTCAATGCGTGTGTGGCCACAGTGCGGGCTGTGGCGATGGGTGTGGTTGGGGTGGGTGGTGCAGTTCATTTAGGCTATCCTTTCTTGTGTAGTTATATTGCTGTGCTGCGGCAACCATGCGCCGCGCTTGTTCTTGCCCATCAGCATAGCAAATTCCCCTCCGCTGTGCAACCGTAAACAATTGACACAGGCTGTGTGTATTGGTGACCCCCATAACCATAATCGCACTTACACTGTAGATGACATACGGTATCATTATAAGGGCACAAATGAAGATGATACGCTGTCGCAATTGCGATGCTCGGTGGCGGTGAGGCAAGCGCGGCGTTGCTGCGCTGAAGGTCAGGTGGGGTCGGCATAGCAAAAACTGATATGGTATACTATACCAACAACGTCTGGTAGCGTGGCAATCGGTGCACTTCGGATACCGTGCTTGCTGCTACCGATCATACAAATTCCAGAAGAGCCACGCTTCAAAGAGGTACCTATGTCTCCTGTTATGCTTGAACAAAGTGAGCTTGCAACCCTCAGTCAGCTCCTCGCCGCGGGCGGCTATCACGATGTCTCCGCTCTATTGCGCTCCTCACTCGAACGGCTGGTCACGCTGTGGCCCGCGCAGGCTGGGGCATTGCTCTATATTGCGCCGGATGGGACTGCTGTGCGCCTTGAACATGGCCTGCTCAGTGGCGAGGCAACCACCTTGATTGGCCAAGCCCGCAGCGGGTTTGTGCGGCGTGACGAAAGCGGTGAACCAACGATTGGCTCCTACTCATTGGAGAACGGCTTGAGCCTGATCGAGCTGCCGCTCCAGAGTGCATCGCAAGGGGTTGGCTTGCTGCATCTCGTGGTGGCTGCGGGGGGCACTGAGAAAACTACCCCGACGATTCGCTTGGATGAGGAGATGCTGCTGTTGCTGGTGCGGGCCATCGGCGGGGAAGCGGACAAGATGGTGCGCGTGCAACACGCCGAAGCTGAGCTGCGCGAACTCCGCACGCTGCTCGAAACTGGGCAGTCATTAGTGAGCAATCTTGATCTGCCCAGCCTGCTGAATGAGATTCGTCAGCGGTCTGCTGAGACGCTGTCCGCCGAGCATTGTCTGGTCTACCTGCTTGACCGCGAGCGCAATGAGCTGGTGGTTGAGCAGGCGAGTCAGGGGCGCACATTGCGGCTGCCCGCTGATCGCGGTATTGCGGGCTGGGTGGTGACGCACGGGCTAGCCCAGATTGTCAATGCAGTGGAGCAAGACCCACGCTGGCCGGAGAGTGTGCTGGATGCAAGCCTCCGCATCACTAGCCTTGTGATTGTGCCGATCCGGGCCCGCGAACGCCTGATCGGGGTGGTGCAGGTGATGAACCGCCGCGATGGGCGCGGCTTCGATGAGCGCGATGTGATGCTGCTCTCGCTATTGGCGGCGCAGGCCGGCGTGGCGATTGAGAATGCCCGCCGCTACCGGATGCTGCAACATGAGCGCGATTTGCTGCTGACCCAAGAAGAACACGTCCGCAATGCGATTGCCCGCGATCTGCACGATGGCCCGACGCAACGCCTGACGGCGGTCAAGATGAACATTGAGTTCATCAAGAAGCTGCTGGTGGCCATGCCTGAACGAGTACCCGCCGAGCTGGATACGTTGGAAGACCTTGTCTCGCGCACGATCACTGATCTGCGGACCTTCCTGTTTGAACAACGCCCGCTGGGGCTAGAGACGCAAGGCTTGCTGCTCACCTTGCAGCAATACGTCGAACGTTGGCACGACCCGACTGGCCAAGCGATCCGCCTGCGCCTTGAAGCTCCGGCAAGTATTCCGCGCCTTGCGCCCGATGTGGAAGCAACGACGTTTGTGATTATCCAAGAAGCTGTGAACAATGCTCGCAAGCATGCCCAAACGCCTGAAATCATTATCTATATCTACGTTGAAGAAGGCTTCTTGATTACGAGCGTGCGGGATCGTGGTAAAGGCTTTGATATGAATAAAGTCGAGGCATCGTATCTCGAACGGGGCAATTTCGGTATGCTCAGCATGCGTGAGCGGGCTCGCATGATGAATGCCGAACTGCGGATTCGCTCGGAGCTAGGAGCGGGCACCATTGTTGAGCTGCGGATTCCGCTGGCTTAGTTCCGAGCAGAGCAACGCGCAGCGACTATAAACCGCCACGCCAGAGCGTGTGAAGGAGGAGCTATGCTGGAAGTGCCGCAGCCTAATCACCACGACGGTCGGGAGCCAATTGATCTGTTGCTGATAGATGGAACGGTGGTCACGATGGATGCCACCTACCAGATTCTCCACGCTGGTGCGGTCGCAGTGCATCAAGGTGCGATTGTGGCGATTGGCGAGCGGGCCAAACTGCTGGCCCGCTATACTGCGACAGAGGTGCTGGACTGTAGCGGTTGTGCCGTCTTGCCGGGCTTGATCAATGGGCACGCGCACGTCCCGATGAGCCTGCTGCGCGGTATGGTTGCCGATTATCAGCAGCTGGATGTGTGGCTACTCGGCTACATGTTTCCCGTCGAGAGCCAATTTGTCACGCCCGAATTTAGCCATGTGGGGGCGTTGCTCTCGTGTGCCGAGATGTTGCGCGGCGGCACGACTACGTTTGTGGATATGTACTACTTTGAAGAAGAGGTTGCCCGCGCTGCGGATATTGCCGGCATGCGGGCGATCTGTGGGCAGACGGTGCTGCGGATGCCAGCCCCCGATGCACCCGCGTATGATGATGGGCTGGAGCGGGCGCGGGCCTTCATTGAGGCGTGGCGCGGCCACCCGCGTATCACGCCTACAATTGCCCCCCACGCGCCCTACACCTGCACGGATCAGATTTACATCGAGGCGGCTGCACTGTGTGCCCACTTTAATGTGCCTCTGATTACGCACCTGTCGGAGACGGCCCGCGAGGTGCAGGAGAGCCGCACCCTCAACGCGGCGACCCCGATTGGCTATGCCCACCGAGTTGGAGCCTTCAATGTCCCTTGTATCGCGGCCCACTGCGTCCATGCCACTGAGGATGATCTGCTCTTGATGCGGGCGCATGGTGTAGGGGTAGTTCCGTGTCCAAGCAGCAACCTGAAGCTCGCCAGTGGGATTGCTCCGTATCAACGGATGCTCGATGTCGGGGTTCACACAGGCTTGGGCACCGATGGGCCGGCAAGTAACGATGATCAGGATATGTTCACCGAAATCCACCTCGCGGCGATGCTGCCTAAAGGCTTGACCGGCGACCCGACGGTGATGCCAGCGCGGGATGCCCTGTCGCTAGCGACCAATCGTGGGGCAGCGGCCATCCATATGGCCCATCTGATCGGCTCGCTTGAAGTCGGCAAACGCGCCGACATCATTGTTGTGCAGCTCGATACCCTGCACGGTGCGCCGCGCTATACCTACAGCCCCGAAACAATCTACTCGCAACTTGTCTACAGTACCCGTTCGGCGGATGTCCGCGATGTGTTTGTGGATGGAGTTCGCCTGCTGCGCGATCACGAACTGCTCACGCTCGAGGTGGCTGAGATTATGCACCGTGCCCAGCAGATTGCCGATCAGATTAACGTCTTTCTGGCGGGGCGTGAGGAGAATCTGCTGGACAAGATTCTGGCGATTGGTGGCGTGCGCCAAGCCGAGATTTTCGAAATCCAAGTCAAAGCACGGATTTGCGAAGCCGATATTGCTCGAATCGAGGCTGGTTTGCACGCACCGGAGATCAGCATCACTAAAGCGAGTGAGCGGATGCAGTACGATACCTACTTTTTGTTTCACAAGCGTGAACGTGGGCGCATCCGTATCCGCGAAGATCGCCGCCTCGATCCCGGCGCACGGCTCGACTCGAAGTATACGATCACCTTGATGGAAAATGGCAGCTTGGGCGATTATCCCTTTGCCATCCTGCTCTCGCGGGCCCGCTACACTGCTCCGGCCGATCACTCCACCCGCTTTTACCGCGAATACTTTCACCCTGATCAAGAGATCGAGATCGAGAAGCATCGTCGGCGGTGGCGCATCCTTTACCACAACAAAGACTTCGCGGTGAATATTGATCGGCTGATCGGGCACGCCCAACCGGGGCCGTTCCTCGAAATCAAGAGCCGCACATGGGGTCGCCGTGATGCTGATGAACGGGCCGCGTTGATCGGCACGCTGTTGCAGCAGTGGGGCATAGCTACCGATAATTTGGTGAAGCAGGAATACATTGAGCTGGAGCGATAGCCATGCGAGATCGGTGCCCACCCGCACTGCCAGAGCTGTACCTGATTGGCTTGACCGGCAATATTGCCTGCGGCAAAAGCACGGTGGTGCAGATGTTGCAGGCATTGGGGGCGTATACGCTCGATGCCGATGCGATCACGCACCAACTCCAAGCCCCGCAGCAGCCGGTCTATGAGCAGATTGTAGCTGAGTTCGGGGTAGGTATTCTTGCTGCACCTGATGCGGACGGCAACCGCCCGCTGGATCGGAAGGCACTGGCCGCGATGGTGTTCAGCGATCCGGTGCAGCTCAAACGGCTGGAGGCGATTGTACATCCGGCCGTGCATCGGGCGATCTGGGCGTGGCTGGCACAGGTGCAGCAGCAGATCACGGAGGCGCAGATGCTGCCGAGCCAAATGCCGGTTGCGGTGATTGACGCGGTGAAGCTGATTGAGAGTGGCTGGAAGCAGCATGTACAGGCTGTGTGGGTGGTGACGTGTACGCCCCAGCAGCAGCTTGAACGGCTGATCCAGAACCGCGCTATGCCGGTGGCCGAAGCGCACCAGCGGATTGCTGCCCAGCCGCCCCAAGCCGAGCGCATAGCCTACGCTGATGTGGTGATTGACAATAGCCAGAGCCTTGAGCAGACGCGCCAGCAGGTGCAGGCGGCATGGCACGCGATCCAGCAGAAAGTAGCCCGCCCATGAGCCGTACAGATCGCTTGAATCTGCGCCCCGATTTCAATTCCGCTGAGGCATTGCTGGCTGATCTGGAGTGGCTGTGTAGTTTGCCTTCCACCACCGGCCAGCCCGATCAGCTGCATGCGGCGGCGCGGGCGATTAGCGATTGGCTCTGGCGGCTTGGCTTCAGCGTGCAGAGTGTGCCCACGCCGACGGCCCCGATCCTGATTGCGGTGCGCGAAGGCCGTAGCCCGCAACGGGTGTTGCTCTACCACCACTACGATGTAACCCCGCCGGGTTCGTGGCGGGCGTGGCCCCACAGTCCGTTTGAGCTAGCCGAGCGCGAAGGGGCGATCTATGGGCGCGGGGTGGCGCACGGCAAAGGCGCACTCGCCGCGCAGCTGCACGCGCTGCAAGCTCTGATCCGCAGCGAGCAAGAACTGCCCGTAGGGGTAGTGTTGGTGCTTGAGGGCAGTGCTATGCAGGGTAGCCCCGCCCTCGCTGAAACGCTGGCAGCCCACGCTGAGCTGGTGCAAGCGGAGTTGTGCCTCAGCACGGCCGGCGAACGCGATGGGCGTGGACTGCCCTTTTGTTATGTGGGCAGCAAGGGGCTGTTGCAAGTTGCGTTGCAGGTGCAAGGGGCAGCTCTCCCGCTTGAACCGGGCCTCGCGGCGAGTGTGGCCAATCCCGTCTGGCGGCTCATCTGGGCCTTGAACAACATCAAAGGTGATGATGAGGATATTCGTATCGAAGGTTTCTATGATGCGATTGCGGGACCGCGCCACATTGATCGCAATATGTTGCGCGTGGCAACGGTGAATGAGGCGGCGCGGCGGGCGGCGTGGCAGATTGACGATTTCCTCTTTCACATGCGCGGAAGTGCGCTGATTCGTTCGCAAACAACGCTCCCAACCTGTAACGTGAGTGCGTTTGTGGTTGAGTCGGGCAGTGTCGGCGCGTCTATCCCGACCGGTGCATCGGCGCGGCTCGATCTGCAACTAGTTCCCAATCAGACCCCTGAGCTAGTGTTTGCCCAGATTCAGAAGCATCTGCATGCAAAAGACCTGAGTGATGTGCGGCTCACGCAGCTACCGGGAGCCTATGATCCAATTGTAAGTGATCCGGCACACCCCCTGATCCAGCAGATGCTGGCGGCGGGTGAACAGCTCTACCATGCTCCGCTGGCCGTCTTGCCATTTGGGCCCTTCGCGCAGCCACTGGCCCTGTTTGGCCGCCTGCTCAATGCGCCTGTTGTAGCGATTGCCTTAGCGCGGGAGGACAGCGCGATCTATGCCGCCAATGAACATATCCCGATTGCCGATCTGCTCAATCATAGCCGTCTCTTAGCCGATTTTCTGCTGCTGTGTGAGCGGGCAACTGCATCAGTTGCCGCGTGAAGGAAACTGATGCTTGCAAGGATACCCCGCTCAGCGTATAATAAGCACAAAACACAGAGTCTTCCCAACGCAGGTGTTGGGTGCGAAAGGGGCGTATCATGTGCGCTACACCCTGTAACAATACCAGCCACACGACTGACGTGAAAGGATAGCAAGTGCCCTTTGGATGCGCGTGCATTCAAAGGGCACGGTGTTTCTTGGCGGCACGTGCGTGCAGCTGAGCTATACGCATTTTGTTCGCTTCCTCTATGTATGTATCGAGGTGGAGGATAATTATGGACATTACTTTTCGGAACCGCAATGGACGCATCTCCGAGCGACAGCAAGCCCTGATCGAGGACAAACTATTGCGCCTGTCGCGCTACCTTGACGCGCTCAGTGCCGCAGTTGTTGAGGTTTCCCACGAAGCCCGCCCCAATACGCCCGAAGCCTATCGTGTGCAAGTTACTTTGTATGCGGATCGAGGCGTGATTGTCCGTGCGGATCAACGGGCCCCTGATCTGTATACGGCCGTAGATGAAGTGTCCGATATACTGCAACGCCAAATCGTGCGCTACAAAGAGAAACATTGGCGGCGGGGCAAGCTGCGCCACCGCAGCGGTGAGCTGTTCGCCGCTGAGTTGCCTGAGGATGGCATGCACGCCACTGCCGCCGAAGCAGCACCAGCGGTAACGATGCTTGAAAACGAGAATGCCCCCGTCCGTGAGATTGTGCGCGTCAAGGAGTTTACCCTTCGCCCGATGTTCAGCGATGAGGCGATTGAGCAGATGGAGCTGCTGGGCCATTCGTTCTTCGTCTTTCGGGATGCCGAAACCGAACGGCTGAGTGTTGTCTACCGTCGCTGGGATGGCAACTACGGCTTGATTATGCCGCGCTAGCCGTTAGGAATCCATAGCGTGAGGGAACTGGGGCGTGGTGCCGCACGGAGCCACGCCCCAGTTGTGGTCCGCAAGTTTCCGATCATCTCCTCCTGTTAGCGTTATCACCATCGGTAGTAATGAACAGTACCAATTGGTGATAGTCAAGATTAGTCAAGATTGGTATAGTTAAGAAGAATAAGTCTACCTAATTTATCGGGTAGCTGTGCTCGGATGTAGGGCACAGCAGTAATTTTATGTGTCGCGTGTTTGGACGATTATTTTTACCAAATGATATTTGTAGGAGTAATTAGGGATGGATCAGTATCCTGAAGAACCCTCTTCAAGAATGAGTCGGCGCAGCTTGCTGGTTGGGGCGGGCACAGCCCTCGCGGCTACGGCCGCCGCAAGCGTGTTGCCCGCCGTGCCCACTGCGTCCCCTACGCTTGCGGCCACGCCAGATGAACTCCAGCTGGTAGCTCTTCGTCAGCCCATCGAACTGACCACCCAGCGGCGTGGCACAAGCCCCGCATTGCCCCCCATCGGCGTGATTGCCTTTAACCGTATGGCTTATGGCCCCCGTACTGCACAAGATGTTGAGCGCATGCAGGCAATGGATGCCGCAGGCTTTCGGGCGTTTGTCGAGGAGCAGCTCAATCCAAACGAGATTGCGGATGCAGAGCTGGAGCAACGCATCCGAGCTGAAGGCTTTCGCACGCTCGCCAAAACGCTGGAGCAACTGTGGGCCGATCACAGCGTCAATGGCAATACCCCGCCTGCCGATTTCACCGGCGATAGCTGGAGCTGGCGCAACCTGCCCGCCGCCGAAGTCGAACAGCTCACCTTCCTGCGGGCTGTCTACAGCAACCGCCAGCTACAAGAGGTGCTGTTCGACTTCTGGTTCAATCACTTCAACGTACTCGCCAACCGCAACGGCTCGTATGCCGCGATGACGCTGGTGAGCTATGAGCGCGATGCCCTGCGCCAGCATCTGTTTGGCAACTTCCGGGCCATGCTCGAAGCCATCGCCACCAGCCCAGCGATGCTGGAATATCTGGACAACTATATCAATAGTGCGGCTGGCCCAAATGAGAACTACGCCCGCGAGATTTTTGAACTGCACACGCTCGGAGCCGAGAACTACTTCGGTTCGGGGCGGCAAGAAGGCGTGCCCGGCTATGCAGAGGGTGCGCCCATCGGCTATGTAGATGGCGACGTGTATGAGGCCACCCGCGCCTTCACGGGCTGGACGGTGGCCAATGGGCGTGATGGCCGCCCCAACACCGGTCAGTTTGTGATCCACGAGCCATGGCATGATCGCTTTCGCAAGCAGGTGCTCGGGGTCATCTTGCAGCCCAATCAGCTGCCCCTGCAAGATGGGCGCATGGTGATGGATCTGCTCGCCGCCCATCCCGGCACAGCACGCTATATTGCCCGCAAACTGTGCCGCCGCCTGATCAGCGATAGCCCACCGGAAGGGTTGGTGGCTCGCGTGGCTGGGGTGTTTCTGGCTCATAAAGATGCCCCCGATCAACTGCGGCGCGTCTATCGGGCGATCCTCCTTTCACCCGAATTTGCCCAGACGTGGGGGGCGAAGATCAAACGCCCCTTTGAAGTTACTGTGAGTGCAATCCGCGCTTTACGCGCCGACTTTCGCCCCACCGGTAGCTTTCTGTCGGCTTACAATCAGGCGGGGCAGCAACTCTTTGCATGGGCCCCACCCACCGGTTACCCCGATACCCGTGACTACTGGAGCAGCACCATGCCCATGCTGCATCGCTGGCGCATCATCAATCTGCTGATCGAAGAGGGCATCCGCGCGTTGCGCCAGAACGAAACCAGCAAATTCATCACCGTAGATATTGTGGCCCAGACGGCCGCACGGACACCGACGGCGATTGTAGATGAGTGGATCGGGCGCGTGTTGGGCCGCCCCATGCATGCCGACGAGCGAGCGATCCTGATTGAGTTTTTGGCGCAGGGCCGCAACCCCAATTTTGAACTACCTGCTCACTTAATCCGCGATTTCACGCCGCGTATGGTGGCGTTGCTGCTGATGTCTCCCGATTTCAATTGGCGATAATCCGCGACGAAAGGCAATATTTCAATGGCTAATCAAATCAGTGTCACCCGCCGCGATTTCCTTGTGGGCTGCTCGGCGGCGATTGCGGCGATGGCGGGCGGGCGGCTTGGCATGGCTGCCTTCAGCGATCCAGAGACGGCCGCCAACGCAGAGGTGCTGGTGGTGGTCTTTTTGCGCGGCGGCATGGATGGGCTGAACCTTGTGCCGCCCATCGCCGGGCCTGACCGCGAATTCTATGAAGTTGCCCGCCCCACGCTGAAAGTGCCCACCACAGGCCCTGCTGCGGCCCGCGAATTGGGTTCTCTCGGCACGGTGCAGCTCGGCTTGAATAGCCTTGCCGCGCCCCTATACGAATTGTATCAAGAGCGCAAGCTGGCGATTATCCATGCGGCGGGCTTGCGTCACGAAACCCGCAGCCACTTCGACGCAATGGAGTTTATCGAGTTGGGCACGCCGGGGTCTAAAGGAAGCAGCACGGGCTGGCTCACGCGCCACCTGCAATCTGCGCCAAACCTGCCTGATACGATTATTACCCCAGCGATGATGGCTGGCAATGCCACGCCGACTTCGCTGCTGGCGAGCACAGAAGCCCTTGCAATCTCTGGCCCAGATAGCTTCACCTTTAGCGGCAACTGGCGGTATGTCGATATGCAACGCAGTATGCTGCGGCGGATGTACAACGGTGATAGCTTTCTCCACCAAGCGGGTACGCAGACGCTCAACTCAGTAGATATTATTGAGTCCACCCTCCCCCGCGATAACAATGGCCGCTATACCTACGCCCCGGCCAATGGTGCACAATACCCAGATAGTTCCTTCAGCCGCAATATGCAAACGGTGGCCCAGATGATCAAGCTCGATCTTGGCTTACGGGTTGCCACGGTTGATCTTGGCGGCTGGGATACGCACGAGAATCAAGGCAGTGGTGATACTACTAGCACCAACGCGCCCTTTCCGGCCCGCATTGACGAACTCGCCCGCACGCTCCTCGCCTTCTACACCGATTTGAGTGGGGCCGGTAATGCCAACTATATGCGCCGCGTGACGGTGGTGGTGATGAGTGAATTTGGGCGGCGGCTGAAGGAGAACGGCAATCGTGGCACTGATCACGGGCACGGCAATGTTATGCTGGTGCTCGGCGGCGGGGTCAATGGTGGGCTGTATGGCAACTGGCCCGGCTTAGACAAAGCCCAGAAGCAACTCTTCCAAGATGAGGATTTGGCGATCACCACCGATTATCGGCAGGTCTTGAGCGAAATTTTGATCCGGCGTATGGGCAATCCCAATATTGCTACCATCTTTCCGGGCTACAGTGGGTATGTTCCATTAGGGGTGGTGCAAGGTGAGGATTTGCAGCCGATTGTGCCCACCTACGACTATCAATCCTACCTACCGCATGTGGTACGTGGCTTTCCGGTCACGATAGCACCATACCCTGAGCCGTAGGCCCTCGCCACAGGTAAATCGAGGCAACTGCGCGGGCGGTCCGGTCATCATGGCTGGGCCGCTGTGCTTAGCCAAACAGGGCCGCCAACGCGAAACGAAAGCCGGGCAGCACCTCGTGCCCATCGAGCGTATCGCCGATTGTGTAGATGCGGAAGGCCTGCGCGGCGCGGTACTCGTGCACCTGCTGCTGTTCAGGGTAGACGACCCAGAGCAGGCGCGTCCCCGCCGTGAGGTAGTCGCTGACCTTCTCGGCGATGGTGCGGGCCTGTTCGGAGGGCGAGACAATCTCGATCACGAGATCGGGCGCGAGCGGCAAAAATGCTGGACGGCTACCAGTGGGGAGCCGTTCAGTGCGGATAAACGCAAGGTCAGGCGAGCGGATCGTGAGTGGTTCCGCACTCAATTGAAAGCCGGTATCACCCGTGTAGCCCTCGCCGAGTGGGTGCTGTTCAAGGTACTTGCCGAGTGCTACCGCCAAGCGAAACTCTAAATTGCCATGGACCGAATTTGCAGGACTCATCTGGCGCAACTCCCCGCGCACAAGTTCATACTGGTAGTGGTCAGCGTGCCCCAAGCGGAGCAGGTCAGCTTCGGTCCACGCCTGTGCCGGTGCGGCGAGCACGGTGTAGTCACTTGGCGGTGCGGGCGTGGCGGTGGCGGGCGTGGCAGGTGGTGCGGTGAGCGGTGACATCCTTCAGACCTCCTTTAGCCAAACAGGGCCGCTAACGCGAAACGAAAGCCGGGCAGCACCTCGTGCCCATCGAGCGTATCGCCGATTGTGTAGATGCGGAAGGCCTGCGCGGCACGGTACTCGTGCACCTGCTGCTGTTCAGGGTAGACGACCCAGAGCAGGCGCGTCCCCGCTGTGAGGTAGTCGCTGACCTCCTCGGCGATGGTGCGGGCCTGTTCGGAGGGCGAGACAATCTCGATCACGAGATCGGGCGCGAGCGGCAAAAATGCTGGACGGGGGCTATCTGGAATGCGTTGCTTGGCTACGAACGATACATCTGGGACACGGATGGTCAATGGCTCGGACTGGAGCACATAGCCGGTGTCGCCAGTGACTACTTTGCCGAGCGGATGGTGTAGCGTATAATCTATGAGTGCATGGACAAGTAAGGCTTCAATCGAGCCGTGATCAAAACTTGCAGGACTCATCTGGCGCAACTCCCCGCGCACAAGTTCATACTGGTAGTGGTCGGCGTGCCCCAAGTGGAGCAGGTCTGCTTCGGTCCACGCCTGTGCTGGTGCGGCGAGCACGGTGTAGTCATTCGGCGGTGCGGGCGTGGCAGGTGGGGCGGGTGGATCGGGCAGGGTGGGTGCGGTGAGCAGTGACATCCTTCAGACCTCCTTTAGCCAAACAGGGCCGCTAACGCGAAACGAAAGCCGGGCAGCACCTCGTGCCCATTGAGCGTATCGCCGATTGTGTAGATGCGGAAGGCCTGCGCGGCACGGTACTCGTGCACCTGCTGCTGTTCAGGGTAGACGACCCAGAGCAGGCGCGTCCCCGCCGTCAGGTAGTCGCTGACCTTCTCGGCGATGGTGCGGGCCCGTTCGGAGGGCGAGACAATCTCGATCACGAGATCGGGCGCGAGTGGCAGAAATGCCGCATACGGCTCAGGTGGAAGGTGTGCGCTGCTCACGAACGATACATCTGGGGCACGGATGGTCAATGGTTCGGATTGGAGCACATAGCCGGTGTCGCCGGTGACGACCTCCCCAAGCGGATGCTGGTTGAGAAAGTCCATCAAGGTGTAGACGAATTTGGCTTCCACTTGCCCGTGTTTAAAACTTGCCGGACTCATCTGGCGCAACTCCCCGCGCACAAGTTCATACTGGTAGTGGTCGTCGTGCCCCAAGCGGAGCAGGTCCGCTTCGGTCCACGCCTGTGCTGGTGTGGCGAGCACGGTGTAGTCACTTGGCGGGGTGGGTGGAACGGGTGGGGCGGCAGTGGGCGGGGTTGGTGGGGCGGGTGCGGTGAGCAGTGACATCCTTCAGACCTCCTTTAGCCAAACAGGGCCGTCAACGCGAAACGAAAGCCGGGCAGCACCTCGTGCCCATCGAGCGTATCGCCGATTGTGTAGATGCGGAAGGCCTGCGCGGCACGGTACTCGTGCACCTGCTGCGATTCGGGGTAGACGATCCAGAGCAGGCGCGTCCCCGCCGTGAGGTAGTCGCTGACCTTCTCGGCGATGGTGTGGGCCTGTTCGGAGGGTGAGACAATCTCAATCACGAGATCGGGTGCGAGCCGCCACAACCCGTGTTGCTCTAGGTGTGGGATACGGGCAGCGGACACAAAGGCAACATCTGGTGCACGGACGGTCAACGGATTGGATTCGAGAATGAAGCCCGTATCACCCGGAAAGATTTCGCCGAGGGGATGTTCGGCTAGGTAGATACTCAAGGCAACAATCATCCGCATCTCATAGCGTCCATGAAACGGGCTAGCAGGACTCATCTGGCGCAACTCCCCGCGCACAAGTTCATACTGGTAGTGGTCGGCGTGTCCCAAGTGGAGCAGGTCAGCTTCGGTCCACGCCTGTGCTGGTGCGGCGAGCACGGTGTAGTCATTCGGCGTGGCGGGCGTGGCGGTGGCGGGCGTGGCAGGTGGGGCGGGTGCAGTGATTGTGCCCATAACACATACCTCCAAAGCAGGGCGGGCGAACAGCTTATGGTTGTGAGAGTGAAAAAATACCCCGTAGCAAGCTGCTAGGGGGTATTCCGTTTGATTGTGGCGACCCTGACTGGACTCGAACCAGTGGCCTCTTCCTCCGCAGGGAAGCGCTCTGAATCCACTGAGCTACAGGGTCATCCCCTTAACTCCACCATTGTAGCATAGGTGCTACAGGAATGCAAGCCTAAGTCGGGTTCGCACCGCCTCGCTAGCTCTGGGGGGTAGCTCCGAGTAGGCGCACGAAGTAGAAGCCACTGCTAATGTTGGCGACATGCTGTTGGCGCATACCAGCCCCCGTCAAGGCCGCGCTCACGTGGGCATCGGGGATCATCTGGATCGTGGTGCGGCGATGGCTCTGCGGGAAGTGCCCGCCAAGCCAGTGCATAGCCGCAAGCAGGTGGTTGTAGGGGGCGTGGGTGAAGTAGAGCGGGCCGCGGCTCAGGCTGGCAAGATGGTGCAGCATCGGTGTAAACAGGGCGGGCGGGTAGTGGATCAGCACATCGAGGCAGACCACGGCATCATACCGCCCGCCGACCTGTTCGAGATCGCCAGTATGGAAGGTGATCTGCTCTGCCACCCCTGCCGCTATCGCCCGTTCAGTGGCTGCTTGCACCATGTGCGGGGCAATATCTACAGCAGTGACAGTGTAGCCCTGCTGCGCCAAGGTCACTGCAAGGATGCCCGTGCCGCAGCCAGCATCGAGGATGTGTGCGCCGTGCGGCAAGTTGGCCTGTGCCAGCCAGCCATGCAGCGTAGCGAGCATCTGCTGGTGACCAACGCGGATTGTGTGGCGGATGCGCGAGAGTTTGGCCTCGCCGTAGATTGCACTCCAGCGGGCAAACCCGATCCCGTCGAAGTAGTCGCGTAGCTGCGCTTTGTAGGCTTGGGCAGAGGCATCGGCCGGATCGGGGGCAGCAGTTACGTCATATGGGTGAGCCGAATCGGTCGGTTCTATCTGATCTACGGTTGGCACACATGTCTCCTTACGATACTAATCATCATATAAATATCCATCGCGTTGCCTGCACCAACATCCTGCCCGTTCCGCGTAGGCAGTCTGCTCTAGTCTTGGAACGCTACGCCCCTGAACCCGAACACCTGACACTGCGCCACTTGCTACCCACCGAGCATCTCTTTTGCTTCGCGCAGCACGGCCGCCGTAATCTCATGATAGCCCTGCTGCACGGCGTAGCGTTCGGTGTTTTGGCGCACGCGCCCGCGCACAAAGAAGGGCACTTTACGGAGCATCGCTTCACCGTCGGCAGTCCACACTGGGGCACCATTTGGCGCGGGCGTGGGGGCGGCGGGCACAGGCGGTGCATCGCCGTTGTGTTGGGCGGCTGGCTCCGATGCAGGCGGGGGCGCGGCTGGTGCTGGTGGGGCAGTGGGGGCGGTATGGTGGTCTTCGTAATCCAAGCCGGCATCTCCAAACATATCGATGAGGTGCTGCTCTAAGCCGAGCTTGGTGGTAGTGTAGACCTGATCGGCGAGGTAATCTGCGCCCGCAAAGCCAAGTATCGGATAGTAGCCAAGCAGGTGGTTTTCAATGTGGGTCGGCGGGGCAATCACCATGGCGGGAATATCGAATTTGCGCCCGCTGTGGCGTTCCATCTGCGTGCCGCAGATCAGATCGGGGCGGAGCTGCTCAATACGTGTGGCAACTTTTTGAAACTGTTCCGTGACAAGTAGTTCATCGGGGATGTACCCCGCAAGTTGCTCGCGCACCCAATCGGCTTCGTGTTCAAGGTAGGTGCCCACCCCAGCAATCTGCATGCCAAGTTCATCGCGCACAAATTTGGTTACACCGACGGTGTGGGTCGCATCGCCAAACACGAAGGCCGTTTTGCGGCTGAAGCTCTCCATATCGGCTGTGCGGGCAAACCATGGTACGCTGCTTGGTGTGCTTTCGCCATCGAGCGAGAAGGCCGTGAGGGGTGGGCGGCGCAACACAGGTGCGCCCTGCTCACGGCCGACGGTGTTCAATAGCTCAAGCAGGTGGTCGAGCCACGTGAGGGTGGGCTGTACCCCGATAGGCGCAGTGTAGAGGGCGGGCATCCCAAATTCACGTTCGAGGTAGCGCGTTGCTTGCAGGCCCAATTCGCGGTAGGGCGCAAGATTGACCCACGCGGCGGGCAGGCGGCGCAGGTCGGCGAGTGATGCGCCCCACGGGGCGATCACGTTGACCTGCACTCCCAGCGTTTTGAGCATATGCTTGAGGGCGATCAGGTCTACCCGATTGTGAAAGCCGAGCGAGGCTGGCCCAATGATGTTGACGCTGGGTGCGGCGGTGCGGGCTTGGGCGGTTGCGTTGCGCTCAACCAGTAAGGTGAACAAGCCTTCGCTAGCGAGCACCTCTTGCGTGCGGTAGGGGTTGGCATCGTAGATCAGGACTTCGGTATCAAGGTGGGCTTGCGCTACCACTTGCTCAAGGTGATCTTGGAGCAGGATCGTGCTACAGCTCGCTGTCACGATGATCAGGTCAGGCCGGATGCGTTGCTCCACTTCGCGCAGGGTGTGCGGGAGCTGGATCGTGCCGCGTGAGAGGTCTTTGCCACTTACGACGCTGGTCGTCATTTGCGGCTGGGCGGGGGTGCGTTCGAGCATGGTAAAGATCGGCGTGACATAATCATCGCCCTGCGGGGCATGAAAGACGGCATGCACGCCGCGCATGCTATTGGCAATCCGCCCTACGCCATGATGGGCTGTGCCTTGATACATCCAGTAGGCTAATCGCATCCCAGTGTCATCCTCGCTCTCGTTGTGCGCTGCCCCCAAAGCCCTGTTCCCCTCGTTCGAGAGGGATGCTCGGCATCAGCCCTGCTGTCCAGACGGGATCATCGAGCTTGCCGAGTTGGGCGTGGCGGTCTATACTGCGGGTAAACATGCTCACCAAGTTTGGCACGCCAGCCCAGCCGTGGATCGGCATAAAGGCAAATTCGGTACTCCACTTGGCGACGATGCCCGCGCCAAGCAGGGGGTTGGTGGTGCCCAGCGTGCTAATCACCAGATCGGGCGGGTCGGCGTGCATATCTTGCAATTGGCGGGCATAGTTGGGCTGCTCGACGATTCGCACCCCTTCCAGTGCAGCCAATTCACGGGCGTGGAAGCGGCGGTTGATGGAGGGTGAGCTACACTCCTGTACCTCTGCGCCAGCATTGCGGACGAAACGGGCGAGGGGGAGTTCCATGAGGTTATCGGCGGTGAAGAAGATCTTCTTGCCGCGTAGCCGCTCGGTGTGGCTAGCGATTGCAGCCCACGCCCGCGCTTCGCGTTCGCGTAGGTCAACTGTGATCCCGAACAGGGCGGCAAGGTCTTCCCAGAAAGCGCGGGTTCCATCTGGCCCGAAGGGGAACAGCGAACTGAGCAGGGTTGCGCCGCGCTCATTGCTGATCAATTGGGCTACTTTGGCGAGGTAGGGTTGCAGTGGGGCAATGATTGTACCTGCGCCAATGGCGGGTAGCTCGGTGAAGCGGGTGGATGGGAGGAAGCCCGCGACGGGGATACCGAGCTGTTCGGCTTCGGCTAGAAAGTCATCGGCAATGGCATCATTCACCGAGCCGAGAAAGACCACGCGGCGGTCATCCGGTGCGGCGACGGGGCAGAAGGGCAGCAATGCTTGCAGCACTGAGTCTTCGGATTGGCTGAAGGTGTACTCTAGCCCGCTCGCAGGCACGAAGAGTACAGGCAGATCAGGGGTGCTGAGGCTATCGGCTAGCCCCTGAAACTCGACTTTCATCACATCCGGCGTACACGAGGAGAGCAGGAAGATCACCGATGGGTGGTGATCGGCTTTGATCTCCTCGATCAACGTGTGCAGTTCTGGTTGCGGGCGCGAGAGATCGCTCTCTTCGATCAGGGCGATGCCGAAGCGCGGGCGGGCAAAGATCATTACGCCCATGGTGTTTTGCAGGAAGTGGGCGCAGGTGTGGGTTCCGAGTATCAGGAAGAAGCTGTCTTTAATCTTTTGGTAAAGCCAGCCGACACACGCCAAACCACAGAAGCTGTGATAGGCGGCATCTTCGCGGATGAACGCGGGCTTGCGGTCTGGAGCCATTGCGAATGAGCCTCTCTAGGGCAGACTGCCGCGCCGCTACGGTGCGGCTGGTAGTTCACACTTTTTACTACAGATTTACTTCTAGTATAGCACGCTGCTGGCTAGGGTAGGGGGGTGAAGATGGTGGACAAAGGCTGTGCGTTCAGTGGACACGGGGCAGGTGAGGATCGCCGCTAGAACGGCTCTAGCCCCCACTCCGCTAGCTCTTCAACATAAGCGGTGATCTCGTTGACGTTCCGCAGTTTCGTCAGCCGGGCCAGCAAGCGGGGGCGGTCAGCATCGGCGGTGATGACCGCCCGCTCCACGTACTGGCGCAGGTAGAGGATTAGCAGCTCGAACTGCTCACGGTTGAGTGGCTCCGTCCGCAGATAAACCTCAACGGCATCTTTAAGCAGTCCGGTCTGCTCATCGAGCCAGAAACGCGGCGGCTTCGCTACGCGAAAGGGGTAGGGGTAGTTGGCATTGGGCACGAAGTAGAGTGGGCCAAGCTGCTCTGGCTCATCGGGCGGCAACGGTGGCAGGGGTTTGGGCAATGATCGCGTACCTTTCCACAGGCTGCACCGCTACGGGTGCGGCGTGATCTCTAGGATGCTGTACAGGCGCATAAAATCAAAGCCCGCATTCATCATGCCGATAAAGCGGTCAAATTTGGCTGGCTGATGGAAGCGCACTTTGCCAAACAGTTGCTCAGCTTTCTCTACCGTCGTGAGCGTGTCTTCGGCAACCACGAGGATCGGAATCTGGCGATCTTCGGCGCGTTCGATAACTTTGATCATTGGCCCCATATTGCCCGATAGCACCAGCACACTCGTATCTGTCTCCAGCGCAACGAGTTGCAGGTCTACCCGATCTCCGCCGGTAATCACGGCTTTGCGGGGGCGGCGGCGGAAGAACGACAGCCCGGCTTCGCTATTCATTGCGCCAATCATCAGCGACTCGACGGGCTTGCTGTACCACGCCTTGTCGCCAATAAATTGGGCATTGAGGTGTTCCGCCAGATCAGCCACACTGACACTGCTTAAGAGCCGATCTTGGGGTAGCACGCCCAACACGGGAATGCCCTCACGCTCAAGGAAGGGCACAATCTCGCGGCGCACATAATCCACATGGGGTGGCTCAACTTGATTGAGCAGTACGCCAGCGAACTGGTCGGGCAGGTAACGTTTCACGGAGAGGATAATATCTACGGTGTGCAAGCCGCGATAGCGGGAAACCAGCAAGCTTGTAGCATTGAGCATCTCAATCACCCGTGGCGCACTCAAGCCGATCAGCGCACCTTCGGCCCAGCTATTGCTGCCCTCGACAATCATGATGTCGGTGCCGCTTGCGACAGTGGCAAAGGCTTGTTGCACCTGTTCCACATAGGATATACGGTTGCCATGCAGAATGCCCTCAATCATGCTAGGGGTCATGAGCACGGGAGCCATATCCGCTATTGCCGCAGGCAGGTGAAAGGTCTGCTTAATCAGGGCCGTATCTTGTTCTTCACCCGCCTGTGCTTGCACACTTAACGGCTTCATATAACCAACCGTGTGCCCATCCTGCTGCATACGGTGCAGCAGGCCCATGCAGACGGCGGATTTGCCAACAAACGTTTCAGTAGACGCAATATAGAGCGTTGGCATGGGGGTCTCCTTTACAGTTTACGAGGCAAGGATGATCCGGGCATCGAGCACCATTGCTCCCTCGCCTTTATTATATACAACCAGTGGGTTAATATCCATCTCGACAATCTCTGGGAAATCCTGTACCAGTTGGCTGACCCGCAGCAGCACTTCCTCGATGTAGGCAACATCGGCAGGCGGTTCGCCGCGCACCCCACGCAGCAGCGGGTAGGTGCGGATGGAGCGGATCTGGGCGGCGGCTTCTTGGCGGCTGATTGGCGCAAGATTAAATGCCACGTCCTTCAGCACCTCGACATAAATGCCGCCCATGCCCACCGCTACCAGTGCGCCAAACTGCGGATCACGGTTCACGCCGACTAGCAGCTCGCGGCCTTTGCGGGCTTGCTCTTGGATCAGCACGCCCCAGATGCGAGCATTCGGGCTGTACTTGCGGGCGCGGTACTCGATCAGTTCATACATATCCCGCACTTCGCCCGCATCCTTCAAGCCCACCTTCACCCCGCCTACGTCGCTCTTGTGCAGAATGTCGGGGCTACTGATCTTCATCACAATCGGGTAGCCGATGCGATTGGCAAGCGTGACCGCTTCTTCGGGCGAGCGGGCTAGCTCAGATTGGGGCAGGCGCAGGCCATAAGCCAGCATCACCTCGCGGGCTTCTAGTTCACCGAGTTCAACCCGCCCCGCTTCGCGCACCTGTGCAAAGAGCTGCTGTACCCGTTCCCGATCTACCGCGAATGCGGCGTACTCCGGTTCAGGCTGATTGCGCCAGTGCGTGTGCCGAGCCATCCCCGCAAGGGCCTGCACCGCCCGTTCGGGGAAGTGGTAGTTGGGAATACGGTTGTCGTTCAGGATGCGGCGGGCATTGGTCAAGCTCACCGCCCCCATAAAGCTGGTCAGCACGGGCTTGGGGCTAGCCTCAGCTAGCTCGGCAATCAGCTGCGCGGTGACATCGGTATCGGAGGCGGCTTGCGGGGTGAACAGCACCAGCACCGCATCCACATTCGGATCGGCCAGTGCGGCCTGCAACGCGATGCGGTAGCGGTCACTACGAGCATCACCGATGATGTCAATCGGATTGAAGCAGTTGGCGGTGGCGGGCAAGCCGGCTTGCAAGCTGCGGATCGTATCTTGGGTCAGGTCAGCCATTTGCAGGATGCCGGTGCGCTCAATCGCATCGGTGGCGATGATGCCGGGCCCACCGGCATTGGTGACGATAGCGATCTTGTTCCCCTGCAGCGGCGGTTGGTAGGCAAACGCCATCGCTAGATCAAATAGCTCCTGCATGGACTCGGCCCGCAGAATGCCACTCTGGCGGAAAGCCGCTTCGTAGGCACTCTCGCTGCCCGTGAGTGAGCCGGTATGCGAAGACGCGGCACGGGTTCCAGCAGAGGTCGTGCCGCTCTTGATGGCGATCACGGGCGTTTTGCGGGTGGTGTGCCGCGCCACCTGCATAAAGCGCGTGCCGTCGTTGATGCCTTCAAGATAAGCGAGAATGACCTTGCTGTACGGATCATCGCCCCATGCTTCAAGCAGCGTGACTTCATCAACATCGGCTTTGTTGCCGAGACTGACGAAGCGCGAGAAGCCTAGCCCGCCGCCTTTGCTCCAATCCAGAATGGCGGTGCAGAGTGCGCCCGATTGGGACATAAAGGCCATCTCACCCGCATTGGGCATCAGCCCCGCAAACGAGGCATTCAGCTTGCTCAAGGTATCAATGATGCCGAGACAGTTTGGCCCCACCATCCGCATGCCGTAGTGCTGCACCCGTGCCAGCAGCTGTTGCTCGCGCTGTTTGCCCTCGCGCCCGACTTCCTTGAAGCCGGCGGTAATCACGACTAAGCCCTGCACGCCTTTCTGCCCACACTGCTCGACCACATCGAGCACCTGCTCGACGGGGATGACGAGCACGGCGAGATCGAGCGACTCAGGCACATCCAGCACGGAGGCGTAGGTGGGCGTATCAAGGATGCTGGTAGCGGTCGGGTGGATCGCATAGACGGCTCCTTGATAGCCGTTGGTGATGACATTTTTGAGGACCTGATGACCCAAACGGGCGGGGTTAGGCGAGGCTCCCACAACTGCAACCGAGCGGGGGGCAAAGATCGCTTCAAGCATAGTGTTCAGCTAGCACCTTTCTGGTGAAATCTGTCTCACAATCGCCGTGCACATGCTTATCTTACAGCAGTTTGCCAAAAATACAACCGCTTCCTTCCGGTGGGCGCGTGCGTGGGGATGGGGCTGCGCCCAAGCGGCATCACTAGAAATAACGTAGGGGCTAAGGGTGCTTGTGGCACCCTGCCCCCTACCCAAAGAGCATCAGCGATGTTGCCGCTATTGCGGTGGTAGCACGACCGGCGGTGGAGCCACTTGCGGATAGTTGATCTGGGCTTCGATGGCCCATTGGAACCAGTCATTCACGAGTGTACCAGAGAGCAGGATGCCAACTGCGCCAGTGAAGCCACACAGCCACGCAAACCAGAACGCCCACAGGTGGATCGAATAGGCATTAGCATTGAAGCCCATTGTCCATCTCCAAAACAGCTGGGCGCGTTCTGTGCCGGTGCCGGGAGCCTCGATCTCATCTTCCTCTTCCTGTGCGCCGTACTTCTCCAGTGCCCAGATCGTTGCGCCGTGCATCGAGAACAGCAGCGTTGAGCCGAGCAGGAAGAAGATCGAGAGCATATGGAACGGGTTGTAATAGAAGTTGCCATACGCCACACTCACGTTGTTGGTCCAGTCCAGCAAGCCTTTGATGCCGTGCGGCGGTGCTTCCGCCCACGATCCCATGATGATCGGGCGGATGATGTAGATCGCCAGATACAGGATGATCGCACCAGTGAAGCCATAGGCTAAGTAGGGTCGCAAGCCCAGCGTTTGGGCCCGCACCCAGATGCGGATCAGCCACGCAAAGATCGAGAGCGTCAGGAACAGGGTTGCTAGCAACCACCAGCCGCCCTGCTCAAGGGGGGGCACGCCCATACCATAGTAGCTCGGTGGCGGATCAAGCTGCAACACAGCGAAATACTTGATAAACGCCAATGCGTTGTAGTTTACTTGCTGAAGCATCGTCATCAGCCAGATGAAGGTGAACGCGCCAGCAAAGATGAATGCCGCCGCGCCCCAGAAGCCGAGATAGAACGGCCCAAACTGGGGGTCGAAGCCTAGATCTTCCAGCCAGTGGACGAACACCGGCTTGCCGAGCCGTCCCGCAGTTTGCTCATTGCCAATGTCTAGATCAGGCCCACGCGATTGGGGTGGAAGGGTTATGTCTGCCATAATAGATACTCCTTAACCAGTTGTTAAACACCACTCCAGAAGGGCAGGGTATTCCAGAAGTTCCAGAACGAAACCCAGTCCTGCACAGGCCAGCCGGAGAACAGGATGCACAGGTTGGCCAGCAGGATACTGCCGCCTGCGGCTAGTGCGCCAGCGCGGTGAATGCCCACTTCACCAATCGAGTAGCCTTGAATGTCGCGCCAGTAATCGTTGATATGCTCAACCACATTCGGGTCGCGGCTCTGCGCGCCGCTCAGGATTGCCGAGCCGTGACAGGCAAGCAGGAAGGTGGTGAAGAAGATACCACTGATGGCAAGGGCGTGGAACGGATTGTAGAAGAAGTTGTTGTAGCGATAGCCAAAGTTCGATACCCAATCGAGGTGTGGCATAATCCCTAAGGTGAAGCCTTCTGACCATGTGCCGAGTGCTATCGGCCGAATGACTTGCAACGTGAGCCACGAGGAGAAAACGATGCCATACGAGATGGCCACTTGGGGGCCTAAATCCAACTTCATGGAGATGTCGAATTGCCGCATCATCCAGCCAAAGAAGGCGATGGTGGCGAACAACACCGTCATCTGCCAGAGGTAGCCGGGCTGCCCCGCCGGCACTAGCCCCAGCCCCACTTCGGCCGGTGGCGGATCAATGCGGCCGGCGAAGAAGTTCTGCCCATAGCTGTAGGGGCCCAAAATGACCGTGCCATACAGATAGAAGACTGACCCGAAGAAGATGCCAAACATACTAACTAAGCCCCAAAAGCCAACGTAAAATGGCCCGATCCAAAAGTCGAATAAATCGAACCCAAAGATGCGGTACATCATGGTGTTGCCGGGCTTGCGGAAGTCGGCTTCGATCTCATCAATCGTGCGCCCTCCAACCACGCGCGTTTCGCGTGCCCAATCGAGTACCTTAACAGCCATACCCTAGTCCTTTCCAGATTGTGTGATCACCATGCAATTTTGGATCATGCCGGAGCGTAAATTCCTCGTTTTGCGGAATTGTTGCAAATAGACAAAAAGGTTATCTCCAGTATAGTACACTCGTGGGTGCTTGTCAAGCCAAGTAAGCCCTACCGGCCGTGCCTTAGCATTCTTTCGGCGCGGCGTTTGAAGCCTTCACAATCGCATAAAAAGGAATTTATTGTGAAATCGTAACGCAGTTGATACAGATTTTATCGCAAGCGGGTATTTTGTATAAGAAACAATCTGATCGCCTTGCGGTAGAATTGCTTGGCTAGAGCAGGATGCGCCGGAAGGCTTCGCCCGCCGCGTAGCCTGCGGCTTGCCCGGCTTCGAGTGCACGTTGGCGTATGCGTTGCACCCATTCGCGTCCGGCTTGCAGCTGGCTGACGTGGGCTTCAAGCGCGGCGAATTTCGTTTCCAGCGTATCGCTAATGTCTTCGGTGTGGTTCGGGGTTTCGGCCAGCCACAGATCGAGGGTCTCTGGTCGCCATACGCCGATGCCAAGCTGGGTGAAGCCGGGCAGGTAGAGGTGATCGCGGGCACTGACGATGCCGTCAAGCACCGCAAATCCGACGGCGCGATGATCGGGGTGGAGCATGTACATGCGCCATGGGTCGTGGGTGAAAACCCGCTGCGGTTGCAGGTGGCGGATATAGAGGGCCATCTCCATGCGGAGTGCGGGAGTGGATTCGAGTTCGCCATCGTTGTAGCGCAGGAAGAGCACCTGCTGCACACCAAGCTGAGCGGCGGCGGCGCGTTGTTCTTCCTCGCGGGCCGCAGCCAGCAGGTGCGGCGAGCGGGCTGGATCGTGGCTGCCTTTGTTGCCGTTGGTGGCAATGATGATGGTGCAGTGCCAGCCTGCGCGGGCGAGGCGGGCGAGGGTGCCGCCGCAGCCAACTTCAACATCATCGGGGTGTGCGCCAATTGCAAGGGCACGCGGGGTGGACTTCATCTGGTGGGCTTCCTTTCCGGTGTCAGGTGTCAGGTGTCAGGTGTCAGGTGTCAGGTGTCAGGTGTCAGGTGTCAGGTGTCAGGTGGCGGGTTGCGAGTGTCAGTTAGCACCTGCTGATACAGCTGCTCAATCTGGGCGGTGATGCGGGCCCAGCTATACTGGGCGGCGCGAGCGATGCCGCCGTGCCGCAGGCGGGCCTGTAGCGCGGGCGTGGTGAGTAGGCGGTGGATGGCGTGCGCGAGAGCCGCGCTGTCGTCGGGGGGGACGAGGATGCCGCTCTGTTCTGGCTCAATCGAGAAGCGCATGCCACCCACAGCGGAGGCGATCACAGGCACGCCACAGGCCATCCCCTCAAGCACCACCATGCCAAATGATTCGTAGTGCGAGGGGACAATCAGCGCATCGGCGGCGGCATACCATGCTGGTAGCGCGGTGTGCGGCTGCGCTCCGGCAAACAGCACTGCATCAGCCACACCGAGACTGTGGCGCAGGGCGTGCAGGCGGTGCTGTTCGGGGTTCCAGTTAGCCGCCTGTTGTTCATTGTCGCCACCGATGAGGATCACACGTAGGCTCTTGCGCCAAGCAGGATGCTGGGTGTGGAGCAGCGCAAGCGCACGGATCAGGTTGTCCATGCCTTTGAGCGGCTCCATGCGCCCCACGCACACGAGGATGCGTTGATCGGGCGGCAAGCCGAGTTGCTGGCGGGCGGCGGCTTGGGGCATGGGGGTGAAGTGGTTCAGGTTCACGCCGGGCGGGATGATCTGGATTGGTGCGCTAGGGTGGTAGTGGCTGTGCATCTGCTCGGCATCGAGCGGGGTGGCCGCGACAAGGGCATCAGCCTGCTCCATCAGCAGCTGCTCGATCTCAATCCGGCGCAGGGTTTCGGTCTCTTCTGCGCTACGGGCGACGCGGTTCTTGAGTGCGCCGAGCGTGTGAAACATCTGGATTATGGGCACGTGCCACTGTTCGCGCAGGGCCAGCGCAACCGCCCCAGAGACCCAGTAGTGGCTGTGGATCAGGCGGTAGGGTGCGGGATTGGCGGCTTGGGTGGCATTAAGTTGGGTGAGCAGCGCGGGCAGGTGATCGAGGATGCGGTTCTTATCATACGGCCCAACGGCTCCGGCGGTGAGGTGGATCAGGCGCACATGGGGCCCAAGCGGCAGGATTGGCGGCAGGGTCGGGTCTTGGTAGCGGGTGAAGATGTCTACCGACTGCCCGCGTGCGCCGAGCTGGGTGGCCAATTCGCGCACGTAGACATTCATGCCGCCCGCTTCCTTGCCGCCGAGCTGGGCCAGCGGGCTGCTATGGATGGACAGCAGGGCGATCATGCCGGATCAGGGGTGGGATCAATTTGGCTTTCTCGTACTTCAACGTGCCACTTATCTGGCGCGAGTTCAGCAAGGGCAACTGCCTGTTGACACACTAAAACTACACGTTTTGCACTCATATTGAGTTCCACATACATGCCATTGCCCAATTGAGTACCGCGTTTCATCTGTGATGGTTTATCGCTGATAACACGTGGGTACTCGCTAGCCAACTGCTCAAACCCTTCTGGCCTCAGGTCTGCTATCGTTTGAAGCGTGTGCGTTAACACTTCACTCCATGTCTTCACGGGGATACGCTGATCGATCAGGGTGAGAACGGTGGGCGTTTTGCCGGTTGCTGTGCGGGGTGTAATGACTGGTTTGCTATCGTGCTTACCACCAAAGTATGGCCAGACTTGTACCGCACGATGTGCAAGCTGCTCGGAGCGTTCTTGGATTTCTGTGCTTGTCCATTTCGGGCATGATTGGAAGTACCGATTGAGTTCCAAATGGCTCTTAGCGAGTTTCTTTTGTTTCTCAGGGAATGAGCTATTTGAGAGTTCGGAGTTGTAGCCGGTCAGGGTCAGGTTGCCGAGCGTGTGTACATAAACTTCATGATCTTCTTCGGCTCCATCGCCGAGATGCTGTTTCCACCAATTGGTTAGTGTTTGTGGCAGAATATGTTCGATATTTACATTATCAAACACTATAGGTTCTTTATGTTCGTAGGATGCTTCGATGGTTTCGAGGATAAAGCGAGTCCGTTCACGCCGATCTCCAGCTCCATAGAGACGATCTGACGTAAGGCTTTTTTTGAAGGTAGCATCAGATGGATAGTCGTGGTGTTGAAGTTCCAGTTTGACCCCTTCGACAAACGTGTGCCCTGCCCGTGTTTGACTCTGTATCCATCCGTACAGAACGGGAAAGATTTTATTGAGCTGACTGGTTGGAACGCTACAGACGAAACGCCGCACCAGAAAGTTTTCAATGACTTGCAAAACTTGCACAAAGTCGTTAGCAGCCAACACACCTTGATCATAATCAGCATAGCATCTGAGCAAAAACGGATGAACTGTGGTCTGATTAAGCCGTGTCAAGCGGAGAAGCTGTTCGCGGATGGATGGGTTAGGCTCAGCTGCGGGATCAATGAGGCGTTTGTAGTATATTGCAAACGCATTGATCTGGCGTAAGACTTTCAAAGCATCTTCACCCGTGCTATCACCTACAACCCGTTTGAGTTCGGTGTAAATATCACCAATGCGGATGAAAGCTCCACGCTGCTGAATGAGGAACTGCCGGATAAACTCGGTTAAATCGTCACCAAGTGCAGTCTGCATTGGTTCCCAATATTGTTTATAAATAACATCTTGCTGATTAGTATGGACACGCATGAAGAAAAAATTACGCACGAGATCAGCCTGTGTTAGAGGCTTTCCTTTCGCATTCAAACTTTCAAAAACAAGATGGGGATTGTCTTTAGCATCTAATACGATACTGACCACAGATAATCGTCCAATAACAACTTCGGTCAGTTCTGTGAGTTGCTCCGCAGTAAACCGCGAGAGCTTCCCGCGAAAGTAATCGTAGCAGCGTGTGATCCCATTTGCCGTTCGTGCTTGGTCGGGCTGGTCTATGAGTTGGCAGAATGCTTGCCGATCTATCTGGGTTGGTAATAGCCGATAATAGTCCTGACCCTCACTGTACTTATTGACGAGCATTAAATCTTGGATTTTGTCAGCAAGCCTCCCAACCTGCATTGTGCGGGCCTTGTCCCGAATCAACGTAAGCAAGATAAAGATCGTCGTGAGCCGTTGCTGCCCATCAATGAGCAGGTATTTGTTTACTCCCTGTGGTACTGAAATGGTTTGTAAGGTAACAATTGAACCAATAAAGTGGTAGGGAATTGTTTGATCTTGCCGTAATGCATCAAGATCATCCCACAAACCGCCCCACTCCTTTTTTCCCAGCTGTAGGGCCTTTGGAACAGGGGCACAAGATACTGCTTCGTACCTTCAATAATCTGTTGGAGACGAGTCTCAGATGCCTGCATATGCTGATTACCTATGCTACAACGACGGATACCTTGCGTGTATTATACACAATTACCCCCCCGCCCGCCGCAGCAGGTAGCCCGTCCCGATCAGGCTCAAAGCCGTCACCACGAGCAATCCAATCACCGGCAGAGGCGTGTCCGTGTTCGTGCCCGGCAGGTTGGGGTTGTTGACAACAATGCTGGTTGGGTAGCCGCTCACGGTCTGAAAGCGGGCTTCTTGGGCCGGAAATGCCGCCCCGATGGGGAGATACAGTGCCAGCGTCTGATCCGATACGTTGGTGACTTCAAGTGTGCCCCGCCCAAAGAAATGATCGGTTGCACTCAGGATGCGGACTTTATCGCCCACTGGCTGCCACGCTCGCATGGTCATGCGGACGGTGCCCTGCTGCGCCGCGTCTATCACGCTCGTGCCGCTGGGCGGAGCTGGCGCGGTGGTGGCATTCGCCAGCACATCCTGCGCGACACTGCTGGTGGCGGGGGGGCTGTTGGGGGAGCTGAGCAGTTCCCAAAGTGCATACTGCGCTTCGAGCGCATCGGCTGCGTTTGCGGTGAGCGTCTGCTGCTGGATGTGGGCCAGCGCGGCGCGGACATTGTCCGGCGCAAGCCCATGCGGGGGCCGAATGGCGGACGGGAAGAATTTGCCAAACTCGATGCAGAAGGCTTCAAACTCGATGCTGGCCGTGCCGCCCGGCTCCAGCGTAAAGGGCTGCACCACCTGTGCCTGCGCTGAGCGCGGGGGCGTGATGCTTCCGACCAAGCTGAACAGTCCAACCACTACGATTGCCAATCGGGCTACCTGTGCCGTGTGCCGCTGCATTGGGATCCTCCTCATTCTGCTAACGCTTTGGTCTTCATCCAACGACCCATGCGCGTAGTATAGCATGGATATGGGCGGCAGCGTATGCTCAGGGGAGCAGCAGCTCTGGCTCGATAATCACAAATGGCACCGGCGTAAAGACCAGCACAAACAACGCCAAGCCAGCCAAAGCGATCCAACGTTCGCGGCTTGTCAGTGGCGCAAGCTCGTTGAGCATTGGGGCGCGGTGCTGCCCAAACATCAGGATCAGGAACGCCCACAGGAACCAGCCCATCCACTGGAAGCCGAGTAGGAACAGGCTCCCCGCCAGCACATACGTAACGATGCGGGCAATGCGTCGCCCAAACAGAGTATAGAAGATGTGTCCCCCATCGAGTTGTCCCGCCGGAATCAGGTTCAGCCCGGTTACAAGCAGACCAACCCAGCCCGCGAAGGCCACCGGATGCAGCATCACATCGGTTAAGCCATCTGGCAGCACGCGCCCAAAGATGATCCACTTGAGCAGGATATACAGCAGCGAGTTCCCTTCCATATACAGCACCATGCCCTGCGCCTGCATCTCCACCGGATCGAGCGTCTTGAGCGGCGAGAGCCATAGCCCCAAGAGCAGCACCGGAATCGCCACGACCAGTCCCGCCACTGGGCCTGCAATTGCTACCGCCAGCAGATCGCGGCGTGTGCGTGGCGGCGATTGCATGGCAATAAATGCGCCCATCGTGCCAATCGGCGAGAGCGGCATCGGGATGAAGTAGGGGTAGCTAACATGCACCCCGCGTCGCCGCGCCACAAGGAAGTGGCCCATCTCGTGGGCCATCAAGATCGAGAGGATCGCCGCACTAAACGCAAGGCCCTCGCCCCAATTGAAGCCATCCAGTTGAAAGCCGCCAACAAAGACGGTCGAAATCACGGTTAGCACAAACATCAGCGCCGGCAGCCACCGCCGCAGATTGGGAGCGGTAAACTCGCCGGGCAGAGCCATCACGGTGACGTTGGGGTGGTCATCTTGCAGCATAGCCGTGTAGCCATGGCTGCGGAAACCCTGCTCCAGATGGGCATAGGCCACTTCGGGATCGGTGTGGAGCTGCCCCGTCAAGCGGATCGTGCCGCGCTCAAGCGGCGGCACATGCTCCACACTGGTCACATCCATGACCCCTGTGGCCACCGCCCGCAGGTCTTCGCGTTGGCGGGCGGCAAGGTAATCGGGCATATTCGGGCTGAGATAGGTCTTCATGTTAGGGTGCAGTCGGTGCGACGGGTGCGCTTGTAACCCAGCCAATCCCCAGCAGCGCAAGAGCTACAATCGCAATCATCGTGCTGATGCGGTTGGTCTGGACTTCATCGGGATCAACGGCGTTGGGGTCAGCTGTCATTGGTAGCGGTTCGCGCAGCATACGGTACAGCTCCGGCAGATTGGCAATACTCAGGAGGAAGAAACCCGCGGCCTGAATATAGCTCTGGCGCCAGAGGTAAAAACCGGTGGCCAACAGGAAGCCGAACGCAAACACAAGGCTGACGATTAGGGTACACCCGCGCCCCTGCATGCACAATCCTTTCCAGATTGGTTTGGGCTACGCGCCCAAGCGCACGCAGCAGCAATGATACTAGGCATGATACCCCGCGTTGCCAATCTCGGCAAGCCCCGCCGCGCTACTGTTGACCCAACAGGGCTAGCCCCTGCTTGGCGTAGGCGTTGTTGGGGTTGATGGCGATCACATTTTCGAGGGCGATCTGCTGATCTTCCACAGAGTCAACTGCGCCACTCAGCCAGAGCCAGCCATACTCATTGTGCTCATCACTGCTAACGACCTGTAACAGCAACTCCTGTGCGCGTTCACGCTCGCCCTTGAGTAACGCCATCACGCCATCGTAGAGCCATTCTTGAACTTGTGCTTCCATCTCGTGTGCCTTTGCCTCAGGACCGACCTCATGCGTATTATACCAAATCCGGTACAATAGCTGCACGCGGCGCAGGCAGCGTGCCTAGTCCGCAACCTAACACTGGATCCAAAGCAACCCACCATGTACGCAATTATGCTGGCATTACTGCCAATTTTTCTGACCATCCTTGCGGGAGCGGTGTGTCGTCGCTACGGCTTCCCCGATAACGCCTTCTGGCAACCTGCGGCTCGCTTCACCTACTACGTCTTCTTCCCAGCCTTGATTATCACCCGCCTTGCCACCACCGATCTGACCGGCATTGCGTTTGGCGCAATCACGCTCGCGCTGGCGATCCCGATCTGTCTGATTGCAGGCACTATGCTGCTGCTGCGGCCCCTGTTTGCCGTGGACAATCCCGCATTTACCTCGCTGTTTCAGGGCAGCATCCGCATGAACACGTATGTTGGCTTGGCTGGGGCAGCCGCCTTGTATGGCGATCTTGGGCTGGCCCTTGCCGCCCTCGCCCTGATGATCCTGATCCCGCTGGTGAATGTCTTGAGCGTCGGAGTATTGACGCACTACGTCGGGGTGCAGCAGCTTCGGCTGGGGTCAACCCTGCTAGCGATCCTCCGCACGCCGCCGGTAGCGGCGTGTGTGCTCGGCATGCTGCTTAATCTGACCGGCGTAGGCTTGCCGCCCGTGCTAGCCGAGCTGCTCGAAATCGCGGCCCGTGCGGCTCTGCCACTGGGCCTGCTCACCGTAGGGGCGGCCCTCGATGTGCGTGCGGTGCGGGGCACTGGTAGCGCGGTACTGGTCGTGAGTGCCCTCAAATTGGGGCTTCTGCCACTGCTCACCACTGGCGCGTGCCTGATGCTCGGCGTGACCGACGCAGCGCGGGCCATCACGATCCTGTTTGCAGCGTTACCGGGTGCGCCGGCCGCCTACCTGCTGGCCCAAGAACTCGGCGGCGATGTGCGCCTGATCGCGGCTATCGTCACCGTGCAGACCGCCCTAGCGGCATTAACGATACCGCTGATCGCCCTCCTCTGGTGAGCGGTAGAATCAGCGCAGCGCACGCCCAGCTAGCCCGGCGGCCCACAGCTCCGTGCTGCGGTAGTCGTGGTCTTCGGGCGGCTGCCACAGCTCGCGCACATCGCGGGCCCGGCCCAGCTGCGCGAAGCTCGTTTCGATAAAGGTAATCCGGCGCAACTTGGCCGCCGGCACGGGCTGCGGCAACGGCTGCAAGGGGCCCACCTCAAGGCAGTAGTAGGGCTGGAGTGCCCGCGGGTGATCCGGCTCATCGGGGCGTAGCTCGCAGCGCGGGACAATCTGCCAGCCCTGCAAGGGCGCATACTCGCGGATGCTCCAGCGCAACGCACCGAATGCGGCCGGGAGGTAGAAGGCAAGGTAGCTGACCGCAAGGCGGGGCGGAGCCGAACGCACAGGAATACGATACCAACCGCGTTGCTGGAGCTGCTGGTAGTCACGCGGATGCGGCAGGTAGACGACCAGCACGCGGCTGTCCGGCTCCGGGCTGGAGGGGGCTACCGGTGGGCCACAAGCCTGTACCATCGCGGCTGGTGCTCCTTAGGCTTAGCTGGCTGGCGCAAGCCGCGCCACGGCCAAGATCGTAACATCATCAGCGGGAGTCTGCGTCCCAACAAAGGCTGTTACGCCCGTGCGTATCTGTTCGAGCAGTGCGCTCGCCGCGTTGTGCGGCTGATTGATCAGCTCGTGCAGCCGCTCTTCGGTGAAGAGATCACCCGCCAGATTACGCGCTTCGGTCACACCGTCGGTGTAGGTCAACAGGGTTGTGCCGGGCGCAAGCGTGATCGTCGCTTGCCCGTAGCGTGAATCACCCATAAACCCCACTGCTGGCCCAGTGGTATCAAGGATCGCTTCAATCCCGTGCTCACCCAAGACTAGTGGGGCTTCGTGCCCAGCATTGATGTAGGTCAGTTGCCCAGTTGCTGGTTCGAGGATGCCAAAGAACAAGGTAGCAAACATATGCAGATGCGAGCGATTGTGGTGGTGGCGCGTGATGTAGGTATTGGTGAGCTGCACCGCCAGCAGCGGATCATCACCGGCATTGGCCGCCTGCTCCGCAAAGGCCCGCAACAGGCTGCGGACCAGCACCATAAACAGCGCAGCCCGCACCCCTTTGTCGCACACATCCGCCATCACTAAGGCCAGCCGTTGATCGGGCAGCCGAAAGACATCATAGAAATCGCCACCGACTTCCCGCGCCGGCTGAAACAAGGCCCCCAACCACCAACCCGCCACTTGCGGCAGCTCCACCGGAAAGAAATCGGCCTGCGTGCGCCGCCCTAGCTCTAGCTCCTGCTTGACAGCTTTGAGGTAGGCCCGTTCTTTATCGCGCAGAAACTTCTTTTCAAGGCTGGCTTCTACACGGGCTTTGAGCAACACCGGATTAAACGGCTTGAACAAGTAATCCTCTGCGCCCAATTCGATACAGCGCACCACGCTATCAATATCATCCACCGCCGAGATCATAATCACCGGAATATGCCGCAGGGCCGGATCCGCTTTGAGCCGTTCCAACACTTGGTAGCCGTTCATCTCTGGCATCATCACATCCAGCAGGATCAAGTCAAAGGCAGCACTGCGGACCTGCTCAAGCGCACGGCGACCATTCTCGGCCGTGCTGGTGCGAATGCCTTGCCGCATCAGCCGCCGCGAGAGCACATCACGATTGGCTTCATTGTCATCTACGACAAGCACATGGCTCTGTTCAAGCATGGGCTGTCCGATCATTCAAAAGGCGTTCGATCTTAGCCAACAAGCGGGCAAAATCAACCGGCTTCGTTTCATACTCATCACACCCCGCCGCAAGGCTCTTCTCCCGATCCCCAGCGAGCGCATGGGCCGTCAGCGCAATCACCGGAATGGCTTGGGTGTGCGGATCGGCTTTGAGCGTGCGTGTAGCTTCCCAGCCATCTACTACTGGCAGGCTGATGTCCATCAAGATCAGATCGGGCTGCTCACTGCGTGCCAGCGTGATCCCTTGCATCCCATCGGTGGCCATCGTTACCTGAAAGCCACGCCGCATGAGCCGCCGCGAGAGCATATCCCGATTCATTTCGTTGTCTTCGACTAACAGAATCGTCGCCATCGCTTTTTACTCAGGTTTTACCCAGTGAGTCTGCTGTACGCACATATAGCCAACTCGCATCTCTACTTATTGTATGCGAGATGCCCTCTTTTTACAAGGCAGCCTGCTCACCTCACAGCAGGGCATGATCGGCCTCTGGATCAGTACTTCTGACATGCAACGGGAGCACGACGGTAAAGGTCGCGCCTTGCCCCGGCGTACTGGCCACTGCAATGCTGCCGCCCATCATCGTGCAGTAGCGCGAGCTGATTGCTAAGCCCAGCCCAGTGCCGCCAAACTGGCGCGTGGTCGAGGCATCGCCCTGCATAAACGGCTGGAACAGATGTTCCTGCTGTTCAAGGGTCATGCCAATGCCAGTATCGGCCACAGCAAAGCTGACCCACGCGGTCTGATCCGGCGGGGTGCGAAAGCTCCGCACATGCAACCGAATCTGCCCGCCTGTCGTAAATTTGGCCGCATTGCTCAGCAGGTTGAGCAAGATTTGGCGCAGCTTGGTGACATCGGCATACATCACCGGCAAGTCTGGTTCGCACTGGATCGTCAACTGGTTCTGGTTGCGGGCAATTAATGGCTCGACTGAAGGCAGCACGTTGGCAATCAGATCGGGGATGGTAAACTGCTCAAGATACAAATCCATATGGCCTGCCTCGATCTTCGAGATGTCCAAAATCTCATTGATCAAGGCCAACAAGTGGCGACCAGCCGTCTTGATCCGAGCCAGATCAGCAAGCACACTCGCAGGGTCAGGCGAAGCATGGGACTGAAAATCTTCCAAGAGCATCTCACTGTAGCCAATGATCGCATTCAATGGCGTGCGGAGTTCGTGGGTCATATTGGCCAAGAACGCACTCTTGGCGCGGTTTGCTGACTCAGCCAGCTCTTTGGCGCGATACAGTTCGGTCGCTTCTTGCTTGCGTTCTAGGGCCACACTGATCAGGCGGCCCATCAGTTGCACCAGATCGTTATCCGTCTCTTGGAACAGGATCGGTTGCAAGGCTTGGCTGAGGAAGAAGATCGCCCCCCAGCGTTGCCCAGCAATCCACAACGGTGCACCAATCAATGCACGCAGGTGGTTGGTTGGTCGGTCGCTTGCTTTGTCGGGTGGCAATCCGTAGCTCTGTGCCAGTGGGGTATCAGTGGTTATCACGCTCGCTATCAGCTCTGGTTGCGCGAGCAGTTCATCCAAGAGGCCATCCGTCTTGCGGCTATAGCTAATGTGGTGCAAGGCATACGGCTGGCGCTCCGGTTCGGTCGTGATTACCACGCCAATGTCCATGTGCAGCAGGCGACAGCCAGTGTGCAGCAGTTGGTCTACCTGTTCATCAAAGGTTAGCCCAGCGCGAGCAGAGACCTCATACAATGCTCGCACGCGCTCGGCTTGGGTCAGGCGGGCTTTCTCAGCCAGCTTCTGCGAGGTGACATCACGCACCATCAGCAGGACTTCATCCACGCCACTCACGGCCAGCCGAATCTCATAATCCCGCGCCTGCCCCCCTAGCCGTTGCTGTTCCAGTGCCCGATCCAGTTGCATTGGCGTAATCCAGCCCCAACTGAGCAGCAGATCACCCAGCAATACATCGTGCCCTAAGGCGTGGCGGCGGCGTTGCTCTTGCAATGCCTGCTGGAGTTGCTCGTATTGGATCACCCGCGCCATCACGAGCTGCTCCCCCAGATGAAATGGGAATACATACTCGAACATTTGCGGTTGGCCACTCTGCAATGCTCGTTGCACATGCGGCTGGGCCCGTTGGATGACTTCATTAAGGAAGAAGGGGTAGGCCTCTGCTAGGGCCTGTTCGACTGTTGAAATCTGATGGGTACTAGTGACCTGTTTGATATTGCGATAGCGGCCATCGCGGTGGATTTGGAGCAGCAAGTCGGGGATCGCATTCAGCAGGGCCCGGTTGGTGGCTTCGCTGCGGAGCAAGGCTTCCTGCGCGGCCCGCCACGTTGTGGTATCGCGGACGTGCAGGAGCACGGCCGGCTGCCCTTGATAGGTGATCTGATTGACCTTGATCTCCACCGGAATAGCCTGCCCGCTGCGGGTATAGCTATAGCCTTCGATGCGACCTATCTCGCCGCGAGCGAGGCGGGGAAAGCTCTCGCGTACCATTGCCTCTTGATCGCGGGGTACCAGCTCGGTGACATGCTTGCCAATCAACTCGGTGCGGGTCATGTCATGCAGCTGACACGCGGCCGGATTGACATCCAAGACGTAGCCGTGCATATCCTCGACGAAAATGGCATCCGGCGAATGGTCGAACAGCTCCCGAAAATTGCGTTCACCATTCGTATGCATGTCACTCAGCACAGCTGCATTTGGGCTAGTTGGGCGAGTTGGGGGTGGCGTTTCGTTGGGCATAGCTTATTCACTCAAGACCGGGATTGGTTCGCCCGACTGTGCCTCAGCAGCGGTTTGATCAGCGTGGGTATCCGGCAGAAACAGCGTAAAGACTGAGCCTTGCCCCTGCACACTATCCATAGTAATATCACCGCCCAGCATACGCGAGAACTTGCGGCTAATCACCAAGCCTAGCCCAGAGCCACCATATTGGCGCGTAGTTGAGGTGTCAGCTTGGGTGAATGGCTCAAACAGCCGGTACATCTGCTCGCGGGACATACCAATCCCCGTATCGCGCACCTCAAAGATCAGCCAGTGTTGCTGTTTCATGGGGGTTTCACGCGGCCGATCCGGCTGCTCATCAGTGGCTAACAGTAAGGCTCCTGTAGCCGGCTTGAGCACCACTTGGCGGCTGATCACGAGGGCAACTTCCCCCGCTTTGGTGAATTTGGCCGCATTACTGAGCAGGTTGATCAGAATCTGGCGTAGGCGCGTCTGATCGGTATAAATCAGCCCCAAACGGTCCGGCTTGGTTACGATCAACCGATTCTGATTGCGCTGCACCATCGGTTGGATCGTTGTCACCAGTTCGTGGATAAGCTGATCGAGATCAAACAGCCCCCAATCGAGTTCAATCTTGCCAGCTTCGATGCGCGAAATATCTAGCACGTTATTGATCAAGGCCAGCAGATGGTTGCCGGCCATGCGAATCTTTTCCAGATCAGCCGTTATCTCGGTGGTACTCATGTCGCTCATATCTTCCAGCAACATATCACTGTAACCAATAATGGCATTCAAGGGAGTTCGCAATTCGTGGCTCACATTGGCAAGGAATTGACTCTTGGCATGGCTCGCGTATTCGGCCAGCTCTTTGGCGCGTTGCAACTCAATTTCGGTGCGTTTGCGTTCTTGCAGCTCTTGCTGTGCGCTCGTATGGAGCTTGGCATTGTCGAGGGCAATCGAAGCGAGTTGGGCGAAGCGGTTGAGGAAGTCCAGTTCATCGGGGGCGAAGGTACGCCGGTTGTTGTAATCGAGGGCGATGCCCATTACGCCGCTGGTCTCGCCCCCTGAAACTAGCGGTATGCCGATTACGGTACTCAGCTTGCGCCGTTCAATCATGGTGCGCCGCCCACTCCAGCGATCATAATCGGTAACCAGCAGCTGCCGCCCAGTGGCCCAGACCGTGCCGGGCAGGTCTTCACCTTTGCTAATCGGCAGGGCTTTGAGGAGCGTATCCGTGAATAAACCCACTCCAGCCTGTAGTTCGAGCGCATCGCCCTCAGGCTTGACCATGTAGACGAAGCCGTGATCCGTGCCGGTCAGCTGCACCGCTCGATGGATGATGGTTTTCAGGACATCGCCCAACTCGTGGCGGTTCATCAAGGCCAGCGACGTGGCGTGGAGTGCGCCTAGATAGCCATTCTTGCGGCGCAGGTCGGCGGTTTGGGTTTGCACCTCTGCCTCCAGACAAGCCCGGAGTTGCTTCAGATTAGCCTCAGCGCGGCTTCGTTCGGCAATTTCCACTTCAAGTGCATGGGTGCGTTCTTCGAGATGGACGACAACCGCCGCAAGTTGGGTCGCAAGCGTATTGAAGCTAGCTGCAAGCTGACCTAGCTCATCGTGGGCGTGAATTGTGGCCCGGGCCTGCATATCACCACTAGTAAAGCGGATGATGCTGGTATTGAGGTCAACTATCGGGATTGTGAGCCACTGCCCGATCAAGATTGCGCCGGTGGCGACACAGGCCACGGTCATCACCAGAAACAGGCGGGTACTGCGTTGCACCAAGAGTTGCTCCGGTGCCAGTGGCGCGGTATGGGTCAAGAAGAATAGCGCAGAGCCATTGGTACTGATCCAGCCTAGCAGCAACGCAAGTGGCAGCAGCACCAAGCCCAAGACGATCAGGGCCAGTTTGTTGGCAAAGCTATACGTTGTGCGATAGTAGACCATGATACCGAGATAGGTGACGAGCAGCAGTCCGAGCACTACTAGGAGGGTGATCTGGAGCAGCATGGTTGAGCTTGCTAAGGCTACCGTATCGGGCACGATCAGGTCAAGCGCGGCCGTTCCGAGGGCAAGCCCCATGCCCACGATCACCAGCTGCACGCGGGTCTCTATCGAGAGCAGGAGCGGGGGGATAATGACCAATGCGAGGATCAACGCGCTACCTAGAAGCCAGCCCGTATCGCGGATCAGGATGGCCGTCGTGATGATCACCGCGATAGTTGCGCCTAGGAGCCAGTATCCGCCACTAGTCCACGCTGCGCCGCGCTGCGCCTGATAGAGCGTGACCAAGCCTGTGCCCAGCAGCAGCAGGTGGGCACCAAACACCACTGCCAACTGCCACGCACCATGCTGCATCCACAGCAGTCCCTGTATCCCCATCACGATCAGCACGGCCAGCAGGAACGCCGCAACGATCAAGCGTCTCTGCCGTCCGCTTGCGCCGTGATGCTCACGCCCGTTGGGGACGACTGGCGTAAGTACCAGCTTGGATGAGGTTCTCATCAGCCATTCCAATCCTGATCGCAATATTACTGCTTGTGTGTGTTCAGTGTTCAGTATACTCAATCCAAGCGCACTTGTCGAATAGTCCGGCGCTAGCTGGCGGGGGTGTCGAGCAGGGGGGCAAGCTGGGGCCAGAGCACACTCCGGCGCAGTTCGGGACTGATTGGCCCACCGGCATACACCTGATCGGCTAATTGGTGATGCAGATCGGCCATGTGCTGCTGCCCCAGATATTGGCTGCGGAGCGCACTATGACGCAGCAGCAGCGTCGCTTCATTACGCGGATCGAGCTTGCCGGCATAGAGTGCGTGCGGTGCAAAGGTGGGCAAGCCCAGATCATCACAGATCCGCAGCAAGGCCAGATCGCGTTCGCGGCGGTAGTGCGCGTTGGGAGCTACACTGTCGCCATACAGATCGCGGTAGTAGCTACTGGGGAATGTGCCAACATGGGCCAGTGTCTCGGCCACGCGATGGCGATGCTGCCGATCCGGAATGTACAGGTAATCCCAGATCGCAAAATCTACCCCGCGCTGCTGGCAATCGTGCAGCAGGCGGCGCACACTGGTATCGCTATCGTTGACGTAGGGGATCAGCGGGACGAGGGCCACGCCAGTGGGGATGTCGGCGTGGTGTAGGCGAGCCAGCAGATCAAGACGTAGGGCCGGCAGGGGAGCTCGCCCTTCGAGGCGCGTCGCTAGGGTCAGATCAGTGCTGATCAGGGTGGTCATCACGATGGCTAAGCCGACTTGGTTCATGCGCCGCAGCAAGGGGATGTCCTCCAGAATGAGCGGGCTTTTGGTCATAATGAGACATGGCTGGCCTACGTCGGCGAGTACCTGTAACACCTGCCGTGTGATGCGATAGCTGCGTTCGGCGGGTTGGTAGGGATCACTCAACGCGGTAATCGCAATCAGATCGCCACGACTGATCTGCTGGAGTTCGTGTTCGAGCTTCTGGGGCAGATCAGTGGGCACGCGCACAGCGCGGTTGAAGCCATGTGGATCGTAGACCCACCCATCGCAGTAGGGGCAGCCAAACTCGCAGCCCTGATAGATCGTGAGCGTATAGGTCGAGAGAAAAAACTTGTTGATTGTTGGTCGCCGCGAACTCAGCGCGGGGCGTTGTTCCAGTGGTTCGCGCACGTAATAGGCCATACGAGGTCCTTTCTAGTGGATCGTGCCGCCCTATGGCTGAGGAACTTCTCTGCGAAAGGCGGCGTTAGGTATGTGTGCATCATACCGCAAGCTGGCGGGTTGTCGAATCCGCGCCAGTATCAGGCCGATTTCGATCATGAACGCGATAGAAAGGAACCTTTTAATGCAGAACAGACGACCCTATCATTGGCTGGCGGGGCTAGCCATACTCTGGCTCCTGCTGGGTGGGTGTGGCATGGCTGCATCGGCTACGCACCCATCCACACCTACCGCAGCTGCGCCAACCACAACGCCAAGACTGCCTGTGCCGGATCCGGCCAGTGTGCCCCCAGAGCCAATTCTTACGCGCATCTTCAGGGTATTAGCCGCTGATCTGGGCGTGGAGGTTGCCAACTTGACCCTCCGCGAGAGCCAAGCCGTTGAGTGGAGCGATACTGGATTGGGCTGCCCAGACCCAGCAACAACCTATCTGCAAGTCATCACGCCCGGCTATCGGCTCATCTTTGCCGATGCCGCCAACCAGACCTATCTGATCCATACGAATCTCGATGCTGCGCCGATCTTGCTCTGCACCGATGGGCAGCCGCGTGTGCTTGGTGAGCCGGATACGGGCTTGCCAAGTGAGCCGGGTGCAGATGATGGTTTGACACTGGAGCCGGAACTGGATGAAGCCGCCCCCGCTGCGCTGGTAGAGCGGGCCCGGCAGGCATTGGCCCAGCAGCTCGGCGTACCACTTGATCAGGTGGTGTTCGTCAGCAGTGTTGCCCAAGATTGGAGCGACAGCGCACTCGGCTGTCCTAGCCCAGAGGGGCTGTATTTACAGGTGATTACGCCCGGCTATCGGCTGACGTTTCAGCACGGCCAAGCCACGTATGATCTGCATGTGGCACGTGATGGGAATAGGTTGATTCGTTGCATAAACGGGCAGCCGCAGAGCTTGAGCGAGTAGCGCAACGGGGTGATGGGGAATGGCAACGGGGCGACGTATACACACGTCGCCCCGTTGCCATTCCGATGTTACGGATCACGAGGATCCTCGTGGACTTAGTGTGCGATGGCGCCACCGGCCCCGCTCGGTATCCGCACCGATTCGACCAAATCCTGAATCTCTTGCGGCGGTGCGGCGGTCAGCCGCGAAACGGTGAAGGTGGTAACAAAGTTCAGGATCGCACCCAGCGTACCGATGCCCTCTGAGCTGATTCCTCCGAAGAGGGGGGGCAATACGCCCGGATTGACGTACTTATCAAAGATGATGTAGCTCAGGGTAAAGCCCATACCGACAATCATCCCCGAAATTGCGCCGACATTGTTGGTGCGCTTATCGAAGATGCCCAATAGGATCACGGGGAAGAAGCTGGCCGCTGCCAAGCCAAAGGCAAACGCCACTACCTGCGCTACAAAGCCGGGGGGGAAGATGCCCAGCAAGCCTGCGCCAATCACGCCAATGAAGATCGCAATCCGCCCAACAAGCAAGCGGCGTTGCTCGGATGCAGTGGGGTTGAGCAGGCGGTAGTAGATGTCGTGCGAGGCGGCACTCGACATGGCCAGCAATAGCCCCGATGCAGTCGAGAGCGCAGCCGCCAGACCACCCGCCGCAACTAGCGCGATGATGAAGGGCGACAGCCCGGCAACTTCCGGTGTGGACAGCACGATAATGTCGTTGTCGAGGGTGATCTCGGTCTCTTCCTTACTTGGCTTCAGTTCGAGAATGCCGTCCCCGTTCAGGTCATTGAACTTGAGCAGAGTAGTCTGCTCCCAACTATTGACCCACGACAGCTGGCGCACTTCGTCGAGGCTCTTGCCATTCAAGCTGTCAATCAAGTTGTAGCGGGCGAACACCGCGAGCGCGGGAGCTGAGGTGTAGAGCAGGGCAATGAACAGCAACGCCCAGAAGCCGGAGTAGCGGGCGGCGCGTACACTCGATGTGGTGTAGAAGCGCACGATCACATGCGGCAGGCCAGCCGTGCCAATCATCAGCGCAATTGTGATAAAGATCACATCAAGCATGCCTTTGGTGCGGAACGGCTCGGTATACTCCTTGAAGCCCAGATCTACCTGCACTTGGTTCAGGCGCGGCACAATGTCGCTAAAGGTTAGGGCCAATTGCGGAATCGGGTTGCCGGTGAGTAAGGCTGCAATTGCAATCGAGGGGATCAGGTAGGCGATAATCAGCACGAAGTACTGGGCCACCTGTGTCCACGTAATGCCCTTCATCCCGCCCAACACCGAGAAGAACGCTACAATCGCCATCCCGATCACAATGCCTAGCGCAATATCTATTTGCAGAAAGCGGCTGAATACAATGCCCACGCCGCGCATCTGCCCCGCGATGTAGGTCAGCGAGACAAACAGCGCACAGATGGCAGCCACAAGCCGTGCTGTGCTTGAGTAGTAGCGGTCGCCCACGAAGTCGGGCACGGTGTACTTGCCAAACTTACGCAGGTATGGGGCGAGCAGCAGCGTCAGCAGCACGTAGCCACCGGTCCAGCCCATAAGGTAGATCGAGCCATCGAAGCCGAGCGTAGAGATCAAGCCGGCCATCGAGATGAACGAAGCGGCCGACATCCAGTCGGCGGCGGTAGCGGCCCCGTTGGCGAAAGCGGGTACGCCTTGTCCGGCAACGTAGAAGCCTTTGGTGTCACTCACGCGGCTGAGCCAGCCAATGGTAAGGTAGGCCCCGAAGGTGATGATCACCATGGTGATTGTTAAAAGTTCAGTCGTGCCCATGTGCTGTATCCTCCTTACTCGGTTACACCGTATTTCTTGTCAATGCCATCCATCAGGATCGCATACACAAGGATCAGGATGGTGAAGACAATGATTGAGCCTTGTTGCCCAAACCAGAACCCAAACGGTAGGCTGCCAATCGTAACCCCAGCCAGTGGCCGAGCGAGTAAGAAGGCACAGCCATACGAGACGAACGCCCAGATTGCGAGTAGGATGGCAATCAAGCGAACGTTTTCTTTCCAGTAAGCCTCGGCTACTTCTTTTGCTGTCATGGTTGCAATGGGTTTTGCATCAGTTGTGCTTTGCGCTGGTCCTGCCATAGTTACCCTCCTTGTTCAAATCAATAGCTTCCCATTATCTGCAATGAGTTAGTCCACTGCCACACGCTACATATCCGCAGCGGTAAACACCACCAGTACCCTTGGTGGGCAACCGCGCCTCACTGAAACATAGTGCCAATATTTGGATACTGTTTCCGCAACGGAGTGTAGGACCGTGCAACTACTCTGCTGCTATTCTACGCGGCGTTTATCATGAGAGAATAAGGTCTGTGTAAAGTTTTGGTAAAGATAGCCCGTAGATCGCTTGTGAAACGCTTCGCAAAGCGGTTGCACGCGGGTTGCACGGAGGCTGAGGGGATTAGGCTCTGTCCGGTGGGTGGGGGCCGCCCTGTGGTGGGGTGAGCGGGGCGGGTGATAGACGTGGCTCGTGTGATTGGCGGAATTTGGCAGAAGTGCGTATAATAGGGTAGGCACAACGGAACGGCAGATACTTGCTGAACCCCGCCAGGTTCGAGAGGAAGCAACGGTAGGCGAGTTCCTCTGGGTGTTCCAATGTGCCTTTCCTCAACGCCTACAGATTCTTGGCTCGCTCTAGATCGGTGGCCCCAAAGCCAGCGGGCAATAGTTCCTGTGGCGTAGTGCGGCGGTAGTCACCGGCTTGATTGAGCAGCAGCACGGTGCTGTGGGGGGCCAATTCAAGCAGCACCTGCCGACATGCCCCACATGGGCTAGCATAGCTAGGCGTGGGCGTAACCACCGCAATGGCCACAATCTCACGCTGATTAGCGGCATAGGCACTGAATAGCGCAACCCGCTCAGCGCAGATCGTTAACGGGTAGGCCGCATTCTCGATGTTGGCCCCCAGAAAAATCTGCCCACTTGCAGTTTGCACCGCTGCCCCCACCGCGAAGCGCGAGTAGGGGGCATAGGCCCGTTCCTGTGCCGCTAGTGCGGCCGCTACTAGCGCGGCCATTTGGTCAGGTGGCAGTGCATGCGGCCCCTGTTCGTGTAGCGGGTGCTCAAGATGAGTAGGATGGTCCATGCGGGTAGCCCTGCGTATGTGTCGGCGCGGCGTGCGGCTCGGTGCTATAGGCTGTCAAAGTGGGCTGGGGCGCGTGTGCTCGCGCTAGATAGTGAGGGGCTAGCACCGCACGATCCAGCGTGGGCACGTCGTGAGTCTGCCTATCAACTGGCCCAGCATTTGGGCCGAGTTGCTCTGGGGTACCCGGCTCGAGCACGGGTTCAACGGTCGGCGCATCACGGAGGCGGTGTTCGCCGCTCAGCTCAATGCGAAACTTCTCCGGTCTGCGCCCGCGCCCAGCCACGACCGTGATGGTTGCCCAGTCAAGGGTGAACTGTTCGTTGATCAGTGGGACCCGGCCCAGTTCAGCGTAGATCAAGCCTCCTACGCGGTCGGCATCATCTGATTCAAGGCGCAGCGTGGTGAGTTCGTTCAAGTCATCGAGTGGCACATTGGCATGCACAATCAGCGTTTTCGAATCAAGCGGGAGCAACTCCGGCTCATCGTCGTATTCATCGTTAATATCGCCGACGATCTCCTCCAGCAAGTCTTCAATTGTGACCAAGCCAGCCGTGCCGCCATACTCATCGCGGATGATGGCCAAATGCACCTGCGAACGCTGCATATCTTTTAGCAGCGAGTTAATCGTGACATTTTCGGGCACGAAGTAGACCTGCCGGATCAGCTCCCGCAGGGTACAATCGCGTTGCCCATGGTGCAATAACGGTAGCAGGTCTTTGGCGTAGAGGATGCCGATCACATCATCAATCGTTCCATCATAGACGGGAATGCGCGAATGCTGTTCGCTAACCACCACATCGAGGACGTGCTCAAAGGGGGTATCGACATCCAACGCAACGATATCTACTCGTGGGATCATAATCTCACGTACTTCAGTTTCTCTCATAGCCGCAATGCTACTGAGCAGGCGCAGCTCTTCGGGCATCTCATCTTGATCGCCATCGTGGGCGGCCTCAGCCGCTTCGGAGACGAGGGCCCGCAGTTCTTCGCTGATCTCGTTGATCTCATCGGGCGTGGCAGGAGCCATTGCCGGATCGCCCTCAGTGCGGGTTGGGCGGAGCTGTTGCAGCTGGAAGGGGGCAAAGCTGATCCGCACCACCGGATTGAGCAGCACCGTGAGCAGGCTCACCAGTGGCAGCATAGTCGGAATCCAGCTTTGGGGTTGGCGAGCAACGAGTGCGCGTGGCAGCAGGATCGTGACCACAACGAGCAGGAACAGGGCTACCCCCAGCTGCCAGAGCATTCCGTATGGCAGGAGCTGACTGGCCAGCAGCGCGGCGAGGACTAGTAGTGTCACGTGGCTGGCCAAGCTCAAGGTAGCCTTGATCTGGTCTGGTTGGTTGAGCATACGGTCAAGGCGGGGCGAACGTTGGGCTGCATCAGCAAGTAGATTGGTGATCCGCCGCCAACTAAGTGAGGTAAAGGCCGCATCGGCAGCGGATATACCCAACAGGAGGGTGATGCCGCCGATCAGGACAGCATACAGACTAGGGTCTGGATCCAAATGTCGTTCCTTTCACTCTTCCCGAACCACCGAGCGACATGTGCGGTAAGGCGGTGTTGCATGCGCCGACCAAAGCCGATGGAGGGCAACGGTTATTATGAGAATAATACACTTAATGATAAGTCTTTGTGAATTCGCATGATCGCTTCGGCAAACAGCGGGGCCACACTAATCACAGAGATTCGGGCTTGCTGATGGTTGTCGTGCTGGGGGATTGTATTCGTAACAATCGTCTCGACCAGCCGTGATTGCGCGATACTGGCCACAGCATCGGGTGAGAATACGCCGTGCGTGGCTACGGCATAGACCTCTTTGGCACCACGTTCATGCAGCATTGCAGCGGCTTCGATTAAGGTGCTACCAGTGGAGATCATGTCGTCTACAATGATTGCCGTGCGCCCTTCAACTTCGCCCACCATTTCGAGCATCTCGGCCGTATCTGGCTCTGGGCGTTGTTTGGCAAGGATCGCTAGCCCAGCCCCGATCCGTTCGCGGAAGCGGTTGGCGCGGCCTACGCCGCCTGCATCGGGCGAGACGATCACGGGATCAGGCAGGTGTAGCGAACTCATATAGCTAGCGAGCAGCGGCGCAGCTTGCAGGTGATCTACGGGGACATCGAAGAAGCCCTCAATCGCGGGCGCGTGCAGATCAATGGTGAGGATGCGATCTGCACCGGCAGTGCAGATCAGGTTGGCAACCAGTTTAGCCGAGATCGGTTCGCGCCCTGCCGTTTTTTTTTCCTGCTTGGCATACCCATAGTACGGGATCACGGCCGTAACCCGGGCCGCAGAAGCCCGTCGGAGCGCATCAATCACTAGCAGGAGTTCCATCAAATGATGATTCACGGGGGGGCAGGTTGGCTGCACCACAAACACATCACAGCCGCGGACATTGTCTTCGATCTTGATGCGGGTTTCACCGTTTTTAAATGTTCCGACCAGTGCCCGCCCAAGGTTCACGTTGAGGTGTGCGGCAATCTCATGGGCAAGGTCTATGTTTGCATTGCCACTGAACACCAACAAGCGTCCATCCATAATCAGAGTTTCTCCTGTAGCAAGCAGGCTCACTGCATCTGACACTGGGCGTGTATGGGCAACAAAAAACAGTGAAGCCCACGCCTCACTGCACACCCATTCTATTTAGGTGAGCTATCGCCACATGTGCCTGATTGTGCCGTAAAAGTATGCAATGTTCTGTCGCCATTGTGCGGATACTATGCGGCAAACAATATCAAAGCTGCCGGACTAGGATTCGAACCTAGACAGACGGATCCAAAGTCCGTAGTGCTACCATTACACAATCCGGCAATGCTGGGTAGGCCACCCACATCGTAGTATACCATACCCATGCACGTGCGGCAATAGCTCAGAAGGGTGTATTTTGGGCTGAGGCAGGCGGAGTCAGGCGTGTGGCAGGGCGTAAGGCGGGTTGGGCAGGGGTTGACAAACGACCGATCCTCGCATATAATCTAGGATGTTGCTTGGGCCGAAGTGGCGAAATGGCAGACGCGCTACGTTCAGGGCGTAGTGGAGGCAACTCCATGTGGGTTCAACTCCCACCTTCGGCACCATCCGCATTTTGGGGAATAGTTTAAAGGTAGAACGCCTGATTCTGGATCAGGTAGTTGGGGTTCGAATCCCTGTTCCCCAGCCACAGTTATCTTCTATCTCCGGACTCTGTACCTCTCAGTCCCACACATGGCGTAGCTATTGGGCAAGGTCCCGCTGCCTCGCGGGGTGGGGTGACCTGCGTGGCCCGCGCAACAGCCAATTGGGACCACCCAATGGCGACTGGCTCAGGTTCAGGGAAGCCGAAATCGCTGGGGGCAAAGGCTTCCTCGTGGCTCTGGAGCGTGAGCCACGTCAGTCCGGCGGGCAACACAACGGTGAATGCGGCCGGCTCTGGCGCAGTGCCAACCTGCACCTGTGCGCCAAGCTGTCCATCGGGGAGCAGGATGTCGAGCGTGCGCGGGATGGCAAAGCTGTGCAGGTGCATGCTTAGGGCAACTGGGCCCGCCTGCCGCTGGATCACGCCTAGCGTGGCCGTCTGTCCCGTCCAGCGGTAGAAGGGCTGCCCCGCACCAAAGGCGCGGGCCGTACTCCAGCCTGCGCCAACAATCAGGCAGGGTTGCGCTGGATCAACTATTGGTAGGCGATACAGATCAGCCAGCTCGTGCTGCCTAAGGGGGGCAGTGTCTGGGAGTATCGTGGCCACACGCCGCGCATTGCGCTGCTGCTCGCGTTCGTTGCCAAGCTGCCGATAGTGGAGCAGATGGGTGAAGCCAGTAGCCTGCAAGGCACACTGCCAATTGGAGATCGGCGCAACGAACATATCTTCCGTGCTGGCAATGCCATTGCGGAGGTACACGCCGAGCGCGTCCGGAATGGCATCCCGCGAGGTCTGACCATAGAGTACCGGTCGTTCGTGCAGGATTTGGTAGTACATACCGAGATTGCCGGGATTGGGCACTTCGAGTAGGGCCCCCGCTTGTGCCAGTGTGCCATCAGTGAGAAAGGGCGGAGCCGCAGGTGGGGGCTGGCGCGGCATCCGCACGGGGATGGACTCAAACAGCACGACCAACGCGAGGCCTATGGGCAAGGCGGGGCCCACCCGTCGGCCGATGCGGAGTTGCTGGAGGGCAGCGATCCCAATGGCCGCCAGCACCGCGAGACACAGGATCGCCGGAATGACGTAGCGGGCCGGCGCACGCGAGATGCGGATGATGTTAATCTGGTTGAGCAGTTCATACGGCAACGGAATCTCGGTGACCGTGCCAGCTACGCGCAAGACCGGCCCCAACGCAAACACGAGAAACATCAGCATTGCTCCGAGCCAAAACCGCGCCGCCCGCCAATTGCGCCACCCCGCAACGGCCGCCAAGCCTAGCCCCACATAGCTGAGCGGAACCATCGTGACGAGGATGCCCGGCCGCCGAAAGCCATCGAGGAGCTGCTCGGACCACGCCCCCCAGAGCGGGTGATATGGGGCTGGAATGAGAAAGGCCAGCAGATCAGCTGCGTGGTCTATCGTATCTTGGTTGCTCCGCAGCATATACGGCTGCTCAGTAGCGCGAAACTCGGCGAGGGTGGGCAGCAACAACGGAGCCACCGCGAGGGCATACAACCCACCGAGCAGCACGCCGCGCAGCAGCACCTGCCCTAGCGTCTGTAGTCGGTGGGGGTGCTGGGTGGCTAATACCCATAGCGCAGCATAGACCGAAAAGATCAGCAGGTAGACGACAAGTTGCCAATCTACATAGGAGGTGAGCGTAAGCGCAAGTGCTGCACCGAGCAGCCAGCGCAGCTGGGTGCGGATCGGTGGGGTGAGGGCGTGTGGGGCATAGAGCCAGTGGTAGAGGCACAGCACGTAGATCGGCAGCCACACCACTGTTTGCATCTGCGATTGGCCCACATCAAAGTGGAAGAAGTGGGTTGGCGCAAAGCCAAACACGATCCCTGCAATGAAGCCGCCCCAGCGACTGCCACTGAGCGTTGTGCCGAGCCACGCGGCTCCGCCTGCGGCACTGATGAATACCAGCATGCCGATCAGATTGTAGGCCGCCACGATCCCGACCAGTGGTTGCAGGGGCAGGGTGAGCACGGCATAAAACGGATTGAGCGTGTGGAAATAGAGGCTGACTCCTTCAGGGTGGTACAGGAAGGGGGTGAAGAACGGTGATAGCCCGCGCTGGATCGCCTCCATAACCCACCAGCAGCCCCACGCCAACTGCTGCGCGTCAATGCGCGAGAGGTAGGCCTGCGGGTGTAGGCTCAAGGGATAGAGGAACCCAATGGTAATCAGGGTGTAGGCGGCCAGCATCCACACTGCAATCGGAAGCCGTGCCGCCCAGTGGCGGAGCTGGTTCTGGGCGAAGCGCGGAGCAGGTGTGGGCGGGGGCGGCTGTGGTGGGCTGGGAGGCAATCCATTGATCTCCATGCCGCAATTGTCCCCCGAAGCGGCGGTTCTGTCAAGTGTTGGGCCGCTGTTGCTCAGTGGGCGGTGCAGGGTTCCAAGGTGGTATGTTTGTCATTCGTTGAACTGGCTCTTGTGTCAGTCCACTTTGCGTTCTACAATACATTCCAATGCTGCACGTATTCGATGCCGAATGATGCAGGTAAGGGTACAAGGATGCGGAAGGCGTGCGCTAGTGTGTACGCTGCATTGTTGGGCTACACATTCCTGCATTGGCCCATCGTCTCGTTCTGCTCTGTTCGATAGAGATGTTCCCCTATGCTCAAGGTAAGGAGGCGCGAGTTTGAATCAGAAGCATCGGCTCTACACAGCGATTGTCAGCCAACATTTTGTGGTAGATATGTTCAACGGGGTGGCGGGCGTGATCCTTGCCGCGCTTGCGCTACCACTGGCAATCAGCAATGCCCAAGTTGGGCTAACGCTCACCCTCTACGCCCTTACGGGTGCACTTACGCAGCCGTTCTTTGGCTGGTTCGCGGATCGCCTGCCCGATCATGCTAAAGGCTTGCGCCCCACACCCCTCCTGCTCACAGCCGTCGCGGTGATCTGGATGGCGGGGATGTATATTGGCGTAGCGTTGCTGGCTGGCTCGTGGCCAATGCTACTAGTGTTCCTCGTGCTAGGTGCGCTCGGCAGTGGCTTGTTCCACCCGATTGGGACCTCGCAGGCGGCGAACTCCTATCACGGCAGCATCAATACCGGCACGGCGATGTTTTTCTTCATTGGGCAGATGGGCTTTGCCGTAGGCCCCTTTCTGGGGGGGGTGCTGTTCACCATGTTTGGGCAAGGCGGCATTGCCCTGATGGGCTTAATCGCCCTGTTGCCGGTTACGCTGCTGCTGATCTCGCGCAACGATCCGCAGCCGAGCGCGGCCCGTAACCGTCAGACCAATGCGAGCGCAACCGATTGGGCGGCAATCCGGCGCAGCCTGATGAGCTTCTCAGTCTTGGCGTTTCTGGTATTGGTGGCCTTACGTTCGTCCATCCACGCCGTCTATCAGATGTTGCTGCCGTCGTTTTTTGCCGAGCGGGGCTGGGAACCAGCCATGTATGGCTTGATTACCGGTGTTGTCATCGGTACGGCTGCATTCGGCAATGTGGTCATTGCGCGGCTGGTAGATCGCTATGGCTTGCGCTTGGTGGTGGTGCTAGCGATGCTCGGCAGTGTGCCCGCAAGCCTGCTCTTCCTGCACAGCACTGCGCTCCCGATCATCTTTATGGCGGCGGCCGTATCGGGGACGCTGGTCGGTGGGGCGCATAGCGTGCTAGTAGTGCAAGCCCAACGGCTGCTGCCCGTCAAGGCGGGCTTTGCGTCAGGCATTATTCTGGGCTTCGTCTTTGCCTCTGGCGCAATGGGCACATGGCTCGCAGGCATGATTGCCGAAACCTACAGCTTTGAAGTGGCGATGAATGTGATTGTGCTGTTTGCGCTTCCCACTGCCGCCCTCGCCTTTACGCTGCCGGGCCGCAGTGCCCTGCCGCGCAACACCCCCGATAGCTCCGCGCCCACGCCCGCTGCACCCGCCCAGACTTCGCGGGTATAGTGGGGTGGGTGGTAGGGTGGTAGGTTGCAAGGTTGCAACCCTGCCACTTAGCTCCTGCCACCTAGCCCCTCTCTTGCCGCGCCTATCTGCGTTATAATACTCAGTAGGAGATGTCCGTGGCAGAGAGGAGCTTGTGTGCATGCCTGTGCCGATTCTGACTGACCTGACCCACGCCCGCCAAACCATCTTGCGGCGCGTGCCCTTCGATGCGATGCCTGTGCCGCAAAGCCTACAGGATGGCATTGCGGCGCGGTTTGGCGAACGCCTCACGCCCGCCCAAGCGGTGGAGCGTGTGCTAGCCGATGTGCGCGAACGCGGTGATGCGGCTCTGCACGAGTGGACCTATCGGCTTGATGGGGTGCAGCTTGACCACTTCGAGTTAGGGGCGCAAGATTTTGCCGCTGCTGCCGCCCGCCTTGACCCCAACCAGCTGGCTGCGCTTCAGCTGGCCGCCGATCAGCTCGAACGCTTTCACCTACGCCAGCAGCGCAACTCTTGGACCGATTTCAGCGTCGAAGGGGTATTCGGGCAGCTGGTCGTGCCGTTGCAGCGGGTGGGGATTTATGTGCCGGGCGGGGCGGCTCCGCTCCCATCGTCGCTGCTGCATGCCGCAATTCCGGCCCGAGTAGCCGGTGTGGCTGAGCTGATCGTTTGTACCCCCCCAACCCGTGATGGGCTGCACCACGCGCCGCCGGATATTACGCTCGCGGCAGCCCACATTGCAGGTGTGCAACGTCTGTTTACGCTGGGTGGCGCACAGGCTATCGGGGCACTAGCTTATGGGACGCACAGCGTGCCCCAAGTGGACAAGATTGTCGGCCCCGGTAATCTGTTTGTAGTCCTTGCCAAACGGGCCGTGTATGGTGTGGTTGGGATTGAGAGCCTGCCGGGCCCAACCGAAACGCTGGTGCTTGCGGATGAATCTGCCGATCCGCGCTACGTTGCGGCCGATCTGCTGGCCCAAGCTGAGCACGTTCTAGCCAGTGCAATCTTGATCACGCCCGCGGCCACGCTCGCGCAGGCCGTGCAAGCCGAGATCGCGCAGCAACTGCGCCACCTGCCGCCCGCTAATGCACAGGCAGCGGCGGAGGCGGTGGAGCAGCGCGGCGGGATCATTCTTGTGCCCGATCTGGATACGGCACTGGAATTGGCGAATGAGTATGCCGCCGAGCACCTGTGCTTGCTGGTGCAAGAGCCGCTCCAGTATGTCGGGCGCATTCGGAATGCTGGCGGTATCTTTGTCGGCGAGCGTTCGTTCGAGGTACTCGGTGATTACGTTGCAGGCCCCTCGCACATTATGCCTACGGGCGGCACTGCGCGGTATGCCTCGCCCGTGAATGTGGATGATTTTCGCAAAGTAATCTCGCTGGTGGGGCTGAATGAGCGAGCCTTGCAGCGCATTGGGCAAGCGGCGGTGTGCCTTGCCACTGCCGAAGGCTTGCACGCCCATGCGACCGCTGTGCAGCTGCGCCTCGATGATCTGCTTCAGCACGAGTGTGAGGTATAAGGTATACTGAAGGCAAGGTTATGCGGACTATGCCGATTGGATGACACTATCAGATTTCTTACGAAAGAAGGTACAGGTACTTGTATGAATGGCTTTATTTACACCTTTATCAGTCTGCTGTTTCAGGCACTGTCGTTTGCCATCTTGGGGCGGGTGCTGCTCTCATGGATTGACCCACAGGGCGGCATGCGCGTGACCCAAATTCTGGGCGAGATGACCGAGCCGATCTTGCGCCCGATCCGCAGCGTGCTGCCAACCGTCGGCATGTTTGATTTCTCGCCTATCGTGGCAATGGTCTTGCTGCAAGTGGTGGGCAACGCGCTCCTCTCCGCCCTGCGCTAGCCCACGCTTGCGTATGCCCGCCCCACCGCCGCGCCTGCCGCAGCGCACCGAACTGCCCGCAGTGGTGTTTGTGGCGGGCGTGTCCATGCTCGGCATCGAAATGCTGATGCCGCGCCTGTTGGCTCCGTATTTCGGTACGGCTCAACCGATCTGGGCGATCATCATCAGTAGCACGCTGCTGTTTCTCGCGGCCGGCTACTGGCTCGGTGGTCGCCTTGCCGATCACGATCCGCGCCTTGTGTGGCTCTATCGCCTGCTGGCGTGGGCTGGGCTAGCGTGTGCGCTCATCCCGCTCGTGGCGCGGCCGATCCTCCGCACCGCCCGCCTCGCCCTCCTCGATGTGGCAGCGGGAACCTTCCTTGCCGCGCTAGGCGGAGCCGTGCTGCTCTTTGCTGTGCCCGTCACGCTGCTGGCGGCGGTTAGCCCTCTGGCGGTGCGCTTGCACTTGCACCACAGCACGGCGGGCGTGCAGGCGGCGGGGCGGACGGTTGGCATGCTCTCCGCCTTATCTACCATTGGTGCATTGCTGGGGACCCTACTGACCGCCTTCTGGCTGATCCCCAACATCGGTACAACCGCCAGCTTCTACCTGTTTGCGCTCGTGTTGCTGGTGCTTGCCACGCTTGGCGGGCGCGAATGGTTGCCGCTGCCCATGATCGTATTGGTGGGTGGGCTAGGTGGCTATGCCCTAAATACACCGGCCCCGATTGCACCCGCTGCCTGCATTGAGTGCGTGCTGGTGGCTGAGGCTGAGTCGGCATATAACTATATCCAAGTCGTTGAACAGTACGGCTTTGATGCCGATGGCCTTGATCCACGCCTGCACCTGCTGCTCAATGAGGGCTTTGCGCTGCACTCGACCTACCGCTTGCGCTACCGCGAGCGTGGCGATCCGGCCGATTTGCTGACCGGCGGTGGGCCGTGGGACTACTTTATGATTGCGCCATTTGTGCAGGCGCACCGCACGCCGCAGAGTATCCAGCGCGTGGCCATTTTAGGGGCGGCAGCGGGCACGGTGCCCAAGCAACTGCTTGCTGTCTATGGCCCGGAGCTGCACCTTGATGCCGTCGAGCTGGATCCGGCGATTATTGCGCTCAGCCGGGCCTACTTTGATCTCGATGCCGACCAGCGCACCGCCCCGAACTATCACGTCCACGCCGCCGATGCGCGGGCGTGGCTGGCCACGCAGCCACACGATCCACGCGGCTATGATTTGATCGGCGTGGATGCTTACCAGCAGCCGTACATCCCCTTCCACCTGACAACGGTCGAGTTTTTCGCAGAGCTACGCACCCATCTCGCCCCAGATGGGGTGGTGGTACTGAATGCAGCGCGTGGCCCCAACGGCGATGAACGGCTTGTGCGAGCTGTGGCAACTAGTATGCGAGCCGTGTTTCCACAGGTCTTCTTAATTGACACGCACCGCGCACGCGGCGCAGCGAATGTGTTGGTGGTCGGTGTGCCCGTCCCCGTCGGCGATGGAGCGGGGCACCTTGCCGCGCATGTGGCCCAGATCAGCGACCCGACACTGGGGCAGGTGTTGCAGTGGGCCTTATTCGCGGGGGCCCAGCCCGTGCGCGAATTTGTGCCGCAGGCGGATGATCCGCCACCCTTCCGCGATGATCGCGCCCCGCTTGAACAGCTGGTAGATGCGCTGTTGCTTGAGCAGCTTAGCGGGTGGTAGGGGGCTTGCGGTCACCGCTGTCGGCCACACGCACGCAGTATAATAGGCCCGTAGCCTGCACGCTGTGGTGCAGCTTGAACGCCCAGATACGAAAGGACGAAACGCAATGAAGTTGGCAACCTTTAGCGTACCCGACGATTCGCTTGCACGAGTGGGGGTGGTAGATGCAACGGGCACGCGCCTGCACGATCTCGCGGCGGTAGTGCCGGATATGTTGACGCTGATTGATGGTGGAGCCGCCGCATTGGAGCAGGTGCGGGCGGCTCTGCCGACGGCTCCGCAGTATGCCTTGAGCGATATCACGTTGCTGGCTCCGCTGCCGCGCCCGCGCAAGAATATCATCTGCTTGGGGCTGAACTATGCCGCCCACGCCTACGAGTCGGCGCGAGCGCGGGGTCGCCCCGAAGTCTTGCCCGAACATCCCGTCTTTTTCACCAAATCGGTGAGCAGCGTCAATCATCCCAATGCTATCATTCCGCTGCATCGTGGGGTGACCGAGCAGCTGGATTGGGAGGTGGAGCTAGCGGTGATCATTGGCAAGCACGGCAGCGCGGTGGCTGAAGCGCAGGCGATGGACTATGTGTTTGGCTATACGGTGCTGAATGACATCTCGGCCCGCGATCTTCAGACGCGCCATCAGCAGTTCTACCGCAGCAAGAGCTTGAATGGTTCTGCCCCGATGGGACCATGGATTGTGACGGCCGATGAGATTCCCGATCCGCATGCGCTGCGCTTGCAGTTGCGTCTGAATGGAGCCACAATGCAAGACTCCACCACCGCCGATATGATCTTCACGATTCCGCAGATCATTGCGACCCTCTCGCATGGTGGGGTCGTTGAGCCGGGTGACATTATCTCGACAGGCACACCGAGTGGGGTGGGCATGGGCATGCAGCCGCCGCGCTGGTTGCAGGCGGGCGATGTGCTGGAAGCCGAGATTGAGCAGATTGGGGTGCTGCGAAATACCGTTGGCTAGCGCGGCCCAATCCATCGGCTAACTGGTAGCCCGTTCGCTGGATAGGCCACTGGGGGCGGTGGCGGGGCTGGCTTTGCGGCGCGGGAGCAGCAGCAAGCCCATGCCCAGCACAGCTGTCCAGCCAATCGCCATCCACATGGCGTAGCTCTGCGTGACGTGCGGGCCAAGTGGCGGGTGATAACGCCAGCCGTAATCTACGGAGACCGAGACGGCATACCACAGGAACACGGCTGCCCGCCCAAGCAAGCCGGTGCGGGTGGCATACGGGATGAGTAGGATGCCCTGCACACCTAGCCCGATGTGGCTAACAAACAGCATCAGGCTGATCGGATCAACGGGCCCGCCTGCGCTCCAATCGCGCATCCAGTAGCCAACCGTCCACAGCCCATATTTGATACACGCAAAGGCCGTGAAGGTGTAGAACAGATACCACGGACGATTGAACCGGATGGCAACAAGGGCCAGCGCAAACAGCAACGCGGCGAGCGGGCAGTCGGGCACGAAGGGGAGAAACTGGAACGGCGTTTCTACCAGCATCGGCCCATACCAATAGATTCCGCCCACGACTGCGCCAATCAGATTGGCGATAATCACGGCCCAGAAGAGCAGTGGACGTTCAATCACGGCTTTCAGCGTCAGGTAGAAGGTGGTTTCAAAAGTACGGTAGGACAGCATCAGGTAGCTCCTCACTCGACTTCGTGCAAGTCATGGGTGTGGTTAGCACGGGATGATGGTGGGTCCAGCAGCCGGATTGGCACGCCGCCGACAAATGCGCCGGGCGGCACATCGCGGTTGACAAGGCTCATCGCCGAGATGGTTGCACCATCTCCGATCACCACGCCGGGTAGGATGGTTGTATTTGCGCCAATTGTCACGTTACGCCCAATCACGACAGGCCCCCGCCGCCACTCGTGGCGCATAAATTCGTGGCATAAGATGACCGAGTTGTAGCCAATCAAGGTATCATCGCCAATCGTAATATCTTGTGGGAAGAAAATATCCATCATCACCATCAGGCCGATGGCCGTGTGCTTGCCGACGCGCATGCCCAACGCACGGTAGATCAGTGTCTTGAGCCAGAAGAAGGGGGCATAGCGGGCGATGATAATCAGCAGCGAATTGCGGATCACGCGCAGGTAGCCACCGGTGACTTTGGGGAAGTAGTAGAGTGAGTTATGGATGCCCGCAGGCGGATATGAGCGCAGGCGGGCTTTGCGGGTGGCGGTGCTGCCGAGGGTAGTCAAGACCGCAGGCTGGGCCGGGTGTGCGTCAGAGGACAATTTCCAATCCTTCGTAGGCCGCAACCGTATTGCTAAAAAGGCTCTGTGCGTGGCATTCAAGCTGGGCGATATCATCATCGGTGTAACGCGGCTCGTGATGCACTAGCACAAGCTGGCGGGCATTTGCAAGGCGGGCTACCGCACAGGCCATTTCGGGTGTGCTATGGCCCCAGCCCTGCCGCCCAGCGATGTAGTCCTCTTGGGTATATTGGCAGTCGTGGATCAGCAGATTGGTATCTTTGGCAAACTTGACCAGCCGCCGATCTGTTTCGGCGTAGCCTTCGGTATCACTTGCAAAGACAACCGACTTGCCCTGCCACTCGATCCGATAGACGTACACCCCATTGCGTGGGTGGGCGTGGCTCCGGTGGATCATCACGCGCACGGTCTCTGGGGAGGAAGGAATATGGCTGTGGTAAATATTGTGAATTTGCAGGCTGCCGCGTTCGTGGTCAATCGTAATCATCTCGGTTTCATGCAGGCTCCGCACAACTTTGAACGATGGCATCTCAGTCAAGCTCACCGGATGGCTAGGCGGCAAGACGGCGTGGTTGAGCGAGTCTTCGAGTTCTTCATCGAAAGTGCGTGGCCCCAGAATATGCAGGGTACTAGTGCCTTGAAACGCAGGAGGGAAGAACGGAAAGCCCTGTGTGTGGTCATGGTGCATATGCGTAAGCAGAATCGTGGCACTGATGGGCGTGCCGCCATTCTCACGCGAACGCCGCAGCAGATCGTAGCCGAGATTGATGATGCCAGTGCCGGCATCAATGATTAAGGTGTGCCGCCCCACCTGCACCTCAACGCAGGTGGTGTTTCCACCATAGCGCAGCGTGTGTGCGCCGGGGACAGGGTAACTTCCGCGAGTGCCCCAAAAACGGACTGTGAACTGATCAGCCTTCATCGTACACTTCTCCTTGCTCAATCGGTTCATAGGGTCAGGTCGCAGGATCGCTACCCCATTGCATCCGTATGGCATACCAATTAGCGTACCGTGCATTGTACACCCAACTGAATAAGTTAGCCAATTTTTACCAATGGCCTGCTGCATGCGAAGCATTGGCGAGAACGCAAGGCGGATTGTGAGCTTGTGTAGGGTTGAAGAACATAGAATCGGCTAATCTAGGCATATGGATGAGGGCAGATTGCTTAAAGCGAGAAAGATCGCACGCCAGCAACTTTTATTGTAATGATTTGCAAAGCGGCTGTCAAATACCGCAAATGTCGTTGTGCTGGTTGGCACACCAGAGCGATCAACATCTATACTCAGCAAGCGGCGGGCCACTAGCCCGCCGCTTGCTGAGGGCTGGGCCCATTCAGGGACATGCTCGGTGCGAGCTGGGTGATGCTACTCGCCGCGCCGCAGCTCCGCGAACTTCTCAGCGTTGTAGCGCAGGATTGGCTTGCGAGCAGCACGCACCTCATCGAGCCGCCGGACGGGAGCGTTGGTGGGGGCATTGTGGAGCACGTCGGGCGTTTCGATGGCTTCCCTTGCGATCTGGCGCATCACCGCAATGAAACGATCCATGTTGGCTTTGCTCTCGGTTTCGGTTGGCTCGATCATCAGGGCTTCGGGGACAATCAAGGGAAAATAGACTGTCGGCGGATGGATGCCGAAGTCAATCAGCCGCTTAGCAATATCGAGCGTGCGGATGCCCTGTGCTCCAGCAATCTGCCCGCGCAATACCGCCTCGTGCATGCAGATGCGGTCAACGGCCGCTGGGTAGAGGTCTTGCAATTGGGTGCGGATGTAGTTGGCATTCAGCACCGCCGTCTCGGAGACTTCGCGCAAGCCTTGTTCGCCGAGCGTGCGAATGTAGGTCCACGCCCGCACGAGCATGCCAAAGTTGCCATGAAAGGTCTTGAGTCGCCCGATGCTCTGCTCCGGCATAAACAGCTCATACGTGCCATCTGTTGCGTTTTGACGCACGATAGGGCCGGGCAGGAACGGCGCAAGGGCCGCCGTGCAGCCGACTGCGCCGCTGCCCGGCCCGCCGCCGCCGTGTGGAGTGGTGAAGGTTTTGTGCAGGTTGTAGTGCATAAAGTCGAAGCCGACTTGGCCGGGCTTGGCGATGCCCAGAATCGCGTTGAAGTTGGCTCCGTCGCCGTACATCAAGCCGCCCGCTGCGTGCACCAGCCGCGAAACCTCGACAATCTGCTCCTCAAATAGCCCCAGCGTGTTCGGGTTGGTCAGCATCATGCCGACGGTGCGCGGCGAGAGCTTGCTTTGCAAGTCGTCCAGATCAACGTTGCCCCGCGCATCGCTCTTGACCTCAATCACCTTGAAGCCTGACATGGCCGCGGTGGCCGGGTTGGTGCCGTGTGCTGCATCGGGCACGAGTACTTCGGTGCGCTCGACATCGCCGCGACTGAGGTGGTAGGCCCGAAAGACGAGAATGCCCGCGAATTCGCCTTGTGCTCCGGCGGCGGGCTGAAGCGAGACGGCATCAAAGCCGCTGATCTCGCCCAGATATTGCTGCAACTGATACATCAGCGCGAGTGCGCCCTGCGACAGGCTTTGATCTTGCAGGGGGTGCGCGGCGGCAAAGCCAGGCAAGCGGGCCGCTTCTTCGTGCAGCTTGGGGTTATACTTCATCGTACAGGAGCCAAGTGGATACATCACCGTATCAATGCAGACGTTGCGCTGGCTGATGCGCGTAAAGTGGCGGATGACTTCGGTTTCGCTCAGTTCGGGGAAGCCGGCCAGCTCATCCTCGCGCAGCAGGTGCGTGGGCAGGGGGGCGGTGGGCACATCAAGCGTGGGCAGGTTTGCGCCGATCTTACCCGTGCTGGATAGCTCGTACAGGGGTGGTTCACTGGTGTACACTGACATTGAGTTTACCTTCTAGATTGACGCTGCACGGCGGCAGCGGGTAATGGTTCACATCAATCGCTTCAATTAATCTAATCCAATCGCTCATACGGTAATGGCTTGTTTGCGGCAATCGGCAGCAGAGCGGAAGGGCGGGTGTTGCAGGGCTATCCCTCGCGCAGCACGGCCACCAGCTGATCTATGTCGGCTTTGCTGTTCATCTCGGTGACGGCGAGCAGCATGGCGGGGCCAAGCTGCGGCTCATCCTGTGCTAAGTCGTAGCCACCAATGATGCCGTGCGTGCGGAGCGTAGCATTGATTGCGGCAACTGGGCGTGGGCACTGCACTACAAACTCCTTAAAGAAGGGCTGGGTCAGGTCTACTGTATAGCCGGGCAGCTGGGCGATCTGGGTGGCAGCGTAGTGGGCGCGGTGGTAGCACAGCTCGGCAACTCGACGCAAGCCTTGCCGCCCCATCAGGCTCATGTAGACCGTTGCGGCGAGAGCCATCAAGCCTTGATTGGTGCAGATGTTGCTGGTTGCCCGTTCGCGGCGAATGTCCTGTTCGCGGGCCCGCAAGGTGAGGGTGTAGGCTAGCTCGCCGTTCATGTCGCGGGTTGCCCCAACGATGCGCCCAGCGATCTTATGCACATCCTTCTGGCGGGCGGCAAAGATGCCCAGATACGGCCCCCCGTAGTTCAGGCCGATGCCAAGTGGCTGTCCTTCGCCGGTGGCAATATCTGCCCCGACTGCACCGGGCGTTTGGAACAGGGCTAGCCCAATCGGATCGAAGTGCACGACCAGCAGTGCACCTTTGGCATGCACCTTGTCGGCAATTCCGCGCAGATCGTGCAGCTTGCCCAAGAAATCGGGCGATTGCACAAACAAGGCGGCGGTGTGCTCATCCACTAGATTGACCAGATCGTCAAGGCTCATAGTGGGGTCGTCGTCGCCGACGATCTCAAGATTGAGGCTTTGCATGTAGGTTCGCAGCACGGCGCGGTATTGTGGGTGCAGACCGCGTGCGACGACAAGGCGGTTGCGCTTGCGGGTGACATTAAGAGCCATAATTGCGGCTTCGGCGAGGGCTGTGCCGCCGTCGTAGTGTGAGGCATTGACGACATCCATGCCAGTCAGGTCAGCGATCATACTCTGATACTCAAACACGGCTTGCAGCGTGCCTTGACTAACTTCGGGCTGGTAGGGGGTATAAGCTGTGTAGTATTCACCACGCCGCAAGATTTGGTCTACGGCAGCAGGCACAAAGTGGTTGTAGACCCCCGCGCCGAGAAAGATGCTGTGGGTCGTAGCGTTGGCATTTTGCCCGCTCAAGCGGCGCAGTTCGCGTTGGAGTTCCAGTTCCGACATGGCGGGTGGCAGATCGAGTGGGGGAAAGCGCAGATCAGCAGGCACATCTACAAATAGATCGGCAACAGAGGCGATCCCGATTGCAGCAAGCATGGCCTGTCGTTCTGCCGCAGTAATGGAAATATAGTGAGACATACGCTTCTTTCTAGAGATTGGCAAAGAGTTCACGCGGGAAGTCGCCCGCTTGCTTTGAAACAGAAGGCAGGCTAGTGCGCCACTAGCCTGCAACGACACCATCGGCAGCGTACCGAGATTATTGGACGCTGTCAAGCGTGGGCAGGCGATCAGTGGTCGCGCTCTTGCACCGATTTGGTGTAAGCGGCGACATCGAGCAGTTTATCGGTGCCGCCCGTGATCTTGATCCGCAGCATCCAACCCTCGCCGTAGGGATCGCTGTTGATTGGCTCTTGATTGTCAATCAAAGAACTATTGACGGCCAGCACTTCACAATCTACTGGAGCATACAGATCAGACGAAGCCTTGACCGATTCGATCACCCCGTAGGGCTGGCCAGCCTTGAACGTATCCCCGACTTCGGGCAGTTCGAGAAAGACAATATCACCTAGCGCACTTTGGGCGTAATCAGTGATGCCCACGACGGCTTCATCGCCTTCCATCCGTAGCCACTCATCAGTCTCAACGTACTGTAAATCTGCGGGCAAGTTGTACTCCATCAGGTATGCCTCCTTTTCATATAGTCCTCTGCTTGAGCTTGCTGTCGGGTGTCCAGTAGACACAGCCCCTGCGCTGGAGTGCTGCGTCGGGGAGTGTCTGGGGGCAGTAGCGTACTGCTACCGCCACCTACCGCTTATAGCGTGGCTTGTAGAAGGGCATCTTGACCACACGGGCACGCACGGGCTTATCGCGGATTATAACATGGAACTCGCTGCCTTCTTTGCTGAGGGCGGTAGGGACGTAGCCCATGCCCAGTGGCTTGTTGAGGGTGGGTGAAGGCATGCCGGTCGTAACATGCCCGACTGGGTTGCCGTCAAGGTCATGGATCAGGTAGCCGCCCCGCGCTACACCACGCTCAATCAGTTCAAAGCCAACCAGCTTGCGCTCCACTCCCGCCGCTTTAATCTCGCGCAGGGCGGTGCGGCCGATGAAGTCGCCTTTATCGAGCTTGACGACCCAGCCTAGACGGGCTTCGTAGGGGTTGGTGGCTTCGCTGATCTCGTTGCCGTACAGCGCAAGGCAGGCTTCAAAGCGGGTGCTATCGCGTGCGCCTAGCCCACACGGCTGCACGCTGTCGGGTGCGCCAAGCGCGAGCAGCGCATCCCAGACGAGCTCGGCTTTATTCGCATCGCAGAAAATCTCGAAGCCATCTTCGCCCGTGTAGCCCGTGCGAGCGATCAGGCCATTCACGCCGAAAAAGCCGAATAGGGCAATTTCGTGGAAGGGCAACGTCTCTAGCCCAGTATGCTGCATCGTGGGCGAATTGCAGAACAAGGCTTCGGCCTTCGGCCCCTGCAAAGCCAGCATGGCCCAGCGATCCGAGAGGTCTTGCATATCCACGTCAAAGCCAGTCGAGCGGCGTTGTAGCCAATTCCAGTCTTTCTCGCGGTTAGAGGCATTGACCACAACAAGGTATTCGCTCGGTAGGCAGTAGACGAACACATCGTCAAGGATACCGCCGTGATCATTGCAGAGCAAGCCGTAGCTCGATTGGCCCACACTGAGGGCATTGACATCGCACGTTACGACATATTGCAAAAAGCGTTGTGCGTCGTGCCCACTGATGCTAAAGCGGCCCATGTGGCTAATATCGAACAAGCCGGCGGAATTGCGAACAGCTTGATGCTCAGCCATCAAGCCGCGATACTGAACGGGCATTTCCCACCCGCCAAAGTCAATCATTCGCGCTCCGAGTGCGATGTGACGTTGGTAGAGGGGTGTGCGTTTCAACATAACACTTGTCTCCTTCTCTCTGGCAGGTGCCGGTGGCGTACCTCACGCCTGCAAGCCGACACGCACCTGCTGCAACATGGCGCGGCATTCGCGGGCATAGCTGGCTAAATCCTCATCATCACTCTGCTGGGCTTCGGCCGCAAGATTGGCCAGCGCAACCTGTGCCGCATCACTGAGCAGGTCGGGGTAATCTATCAACACCTGCGCGAGGCTGTCCTCGTCGGGGGCGGTAAGCAGAGCTTCAAGCGCATCCTGCAACGGATCGGTGGGCGGCGGCGGCGGATCGGTGCGAAGTTGGGCAAGTGCGCTGCGCCGTTCTTCGAGTTGGCTGGCCAGCCGTTCGTTGCCCTCGTAGGCATACTGGTCGATCAAGTCATTTAGGGCAGCATCCACCCAATCGCCCTGCAATTCGGGGAACTGGTGCAACACTTGCCACAGCTCGGTGGGCGTGTGGGCGGCAAGCAGATGGTGCTGATGCTCGGCCGTCACTTCAACAGGGGCCGGAGCCGTCGGCGTACTGCCCGCTAGCAAGTGCGGTGCAAGCGGGGTCATCCCGCTTTGGTAGGCAAACAGCCAGATGCGGGCGCGGTGCAAGGCCTCGGCGGCGGCATACTCGCGCTGCTCAACAGCTACGTCGGCCAGCTGTTCGAGCATATCTTGGGCCACTTGAGTCAAGAGAGCCGGAACTTGTTCTACGATGTGCTGCATAGCCGTAGGGCTATCGGCATCAAGGAGCTGCTGGATCGCGTGCAGCAGATGATCTGGGTCGTCGTTGGGAGCACGCATAGCCCGCGCAGGTTGAGTTGGCTCAGGCGGCAGATCGCCAATGACGCTGGACACGGGTTTGCCGAAGCGCGGCGGTGCACTCCCAGAACTGGTCCGGCGCGTGCTTTTCTGGAGCATATGCGCTAAGCCCGCCTGATCTTGGGCGATCTGCATATCGCTGAGGTACAGTTGGCGTTGCTCTAGCGCGATGCTGCCTACCAACACGGCATGGAGTTCATAAGCCATATCGCGCCACGTCAGTTCGTCGGTATTCGGCGGCGGTACAAACACCACGCGGCGGTGCGCCTGATCGTGGTAGAGCAGCGGCGCAGGTGCAAGGAAACGATGCCCGCACTGCTCGCAGCCGAGCAGGTTCAAGCGGGCAGCTGCTAGGGCTGCCGCCGCTTCTGGTTGTTCAGCTGCATCCACAATCAGCCAGACATCATGTTCGGCGGGTGCGCCACACTTGGGGCACACGATGGTTAGCCGTTCTTGCAGCGAAATCGTCATAGCTAGCGATACCAGCACCGAGTTTTGTGGGCGAAGGCCAACGCCTGTTCTGCCTATGCATGCGTAAACTGTATTATACGCTACTCCACAGTATTGTACCACGATTGCGGCGCAGGGCGCAGACACGGCGGGCGCGGCTCAGCGGGCTTGGGGGTGGCTCACCCGCAGCCCCCACACGCCATGTGTTGACACGCCATGACGGCCCGTGCTATACTCTGGCTCATTCAGCAACCACATATCTCCCCAATCTCAACCTGAACCGGAAAGGAAAGACTCCCATGACGAGTACTGTGAAATATCTCTTGACTGAAGACCAAATGCCAACCGCGTGGTACAACATTCAAGCCGATCTGCCCACCCCGCTGGCCCCAGTGCTGCATCCCGGCACCCAGCAGCCCATCAGTCCGGCTGATTTAGCTGTGCTGTTCCCGATGGAGCTGATCAAGCAGGAAGTGAGCCAAGAGCGCAGCATTGATATTCCAGAGGAGGTGCAGCAAATCTATCGGCAGTGGCGGCCCTCGCCGCTGTATCGGGCGCGGCGGCTAGAGCAGGTGCTCGATACTCCCGCCAAGATTTACTACAAGTACGAAGGGGTTAGCTCAACAGGCAGCCACAAGCCCAATACGGCGGTAGCCCAAGCCTATTACAATAAGCAGGAGGGCGTAAAGCGGCTCTCGACTGAAACCGGCGCAGGGCAGTGGGGATCGGCTCTGGCGGCGGCGGGGGCGATGTTTGGGCTAGAGGTGCTGGTCTATATGGTGCGCGTGAGCTATGAACAGAAGCCCTACCGCCGGGCCTTGATGGAAGCCTACGGCGCACGGGTGGTAGCGAGTCCGAGTACCGAAACGGCAGCGGGGCGGGCGGTGCTCGCCGAGCATCCCAATACGACGGGGAGCTTGGGCATTGCGATCAGCGAAGCGGTGGAAGTGGCCGCACAGGCTGAGGATACGCGCTATGCGCTTGGCAGTGTGCTGAACCATGTCCTGCTCCATCAGACCGTGATCGGCTTGGAAGCCCTGAAGCAGCTTGAAATGGCGGGCGATTACCCCGACATGGTGATCGGCTGTACAGGCGGTGGCAGCAACTTTGCGGGCATTGCCTTCCCCTTCATTGGCGCGAATATGCGCGGTGAAACGAATACCCGCATCATCGCCGTCGAGCCGCAGGCGTGCCCATCGCTCACGCGGGGGCAATTCACCTACGATTTCGGCGACACGGCCCACCTCACGCCACTGGTCAAGATGCATACACTTGGCAGCACCTTCGTGCCCGAAGGCATCCACGCGGGCGGCTTGCGCTATCACGGCATGGCTCCGCTGGTCAGCCACATTGCCGATCTCGGGCATCTCGAAGCCCGCGCCGAGCATCAGCTGGAGTGCTTTGCGGCGGGGGTGCAGTTTGCCCGTTGCGAGGGAATTTTGCCTGCGCCGGAAGCGAACCACGCCGTCAAAGCCACGATTGACGAAGCCCTGCGCTGCAAAGAGACGGGCGAGCGCAAGGTGATCTTGTTCAACCTGTGCGGGCACGGCAACTTCGATCTGCAAGCCTACATGGATTACCACGCGGGCAAGCTGCAAAACACGGCCTATAGCCAAGAGGAAGTAGCGATGGCACTGGCCGGCTTGCCGGTGATTGCGTAGGCTGGGTAGCCTTTACCCACACGGTAGCAGGGCACGGCCCACTGGAGCGGGCGGGGGATTACCCAGCCCCTGCCCCTTGCCTGATCTTATGGAACGGGCGTACCATTCGCGTATTCAAAGTCATTGCGATTTTCACCGATGCCAACCCTCGCAGTCATCATTGTGGCATGGAATGTGCGTGAGCTACTGCTGCGTTGCCTCGCCGCAACCGAAGCCGCACTTGTCGGGGCGGATATTGCCACGCAGATCATTGTGGTGGACAATGCGAGCCACGATGCGACTGCCGCCGCGGTGCGCCAGCACTACCCGCACGTCATCCTACTGGAGCCACAGCGCAATCTCGGCTTTGTCGGCGGCAACAACCTCGCGCTTCGCTGGCTTGGCTTTGATCGCCCGCCGCACCACGCCCCTCATGCACCCGCGCCGCCCGATTACGTGCTGCTGCTCAACCCCGACACCGCCCCGCAGGGGGATGCGCTGGCGCAGCTGGTGCAGCAGCTGGAACAGCACCCCCACCTGATCGGTGCAGGCCCCCGCCTGCTCTACGGGGACGGGAGCATCCAATCTTCGCGGCGACGCTTCCCCACGCGGGCAACATTTTTCTGGGAAAGCACGCTGCTCGAACGCTGGTTCCCGCACAATCGCTGGGCCCGCGCCTACCGCTACGAAGGCCCGCACGACCCGCCCGCCACCACCCCGCACCGCGTAGATTGGGTGGTGGGGGCGGCGTTACTTGTGCGCGGCACAGCAATTGCCGCCGCCGGATTGCTCGACGAACGCTTCTTCATGTACAGCGAGGAGCTAGAGTGGCAAGCCCGCCTGCACCAGCTTGCACCGCCGCCGCTGCCAAATACGGGGGGACGGATTGCTTATATTCCCGCCGCAGTTGTGGTACATTATGAAGGGAAGAGCAGTGAGCAGGCTCCGCTCACGCGCCACTTGCACTTCCAGCGCAGCCGCATCTTGCTTGCGGCATTGTGGTATGGTCCACCGTTTGCCCGCCACTACCGCCGCTTTGGGCAAGCCACGTACCTCTGGGAGCTGTTGATCGAGACGGCCAAGCATTTGCTGGGGCATCGGCGTGACCTGCGCCGCCAGCGCATGTGGGTGTACGCAACGGTTCTTACTCACCTTCATCTGCTGCGACTGGAAACTATGGAGAACGAGGATGACACCAATGGACGATACTACACTCAATCCTGAACCGAGCCTTGCAACGGCAACGGATTGGAGTTTACCGCAGGCCGCTCGTGCTGAGCGCGTGGATGACACGAGCCTCCAAGCTGAACACGACACGGTGCGGCGGCAGTTTCGCCGCCTCCTGATTGCTTTGACGCTCCTCATTGGGATTGCCACAGTAATAGACCTGATCCTGTTTGCTAGCTCTGGCTCGCCTGATCTGTACCCACACCTCATCCTCGACACCTTCTTCCTCAGCGTGATCAGTGCAACGTGGTGGTTCTATCGGCGTGGGCGCGTAGGCATCGCCAGCCTGTGCCTCAGTGCAACCACCATTGCCTTATCCCTGTTTTTCCTCACCCAGTTCATCTCTACATCCTTTATATTTGATGGAGCCTTCGTTGTGATCGGGCTTGCCCTTGCTCCAGCGATGGCACTGTCTTATGTAGATACACGCACGTTCCAGATGTTGAGCATTTTGGTGGGAGCGATTGGGTGGGTTACGATGACCTACCTTGCCTACGTCTCGAATGGTGAGGGTGTTCTAACAGATGTGGCGATTGGGAGTATGGTTGGCTCGTCGGTTGGGATCACGGTGTTGCTGTTCCTCTTGTGGCAGTTCAGCCATCAGCAACATAACCTCGTGGACAACCTGCGCCAACGTACCAGCGCACTAGAACACCTGCAAGGGGAGCTAGAGCAACAAGTGATCAACCGTACTACTATGCTGCTCAATCTGCAAACCCAGAACGAGGTGCAGGAGCGGCTCCTGCGTGAAATTCGTGCACAGCAGAGCCTGATCCACGACCTGAGCGTGCCCATCTTACCAATCACCCCAACCGTCCTCGTGCTCCCGCTGATCGGCACGCTCGACCACCATCGCCTTGAGCTAATCCAGCAGCGTGCGCTCGAAGCGGTTGAGCAAGCGCACGCCCGCACGCTCATCCTCGATGTGACTGGCGTGCCAGAGCTTGACCAGCATGGTGCACAGGGCTTGCTGCTGGTCGCCCAAGCCACGCGCATGATGGGTAGCCAGTGTGTGCTGGCCGGTCTGCGCCCGCGCTTGGCACAGGCATT
>CALCJV010000008.1 GCA_937967405.1 uncultured Chloroflexales bacterium
AATCGAGCTAATCGCAATCTGGTTCTTGTAGCCTTCTTGGGTAAACTCATTGGCAATCCGCTCAGAGAGGGGGTACACCGTCGAGCTGCCCCCGATTTGAATGTCGCCCTGCACTTTGGCTGGGTCAACTTCGGGCAGAACTACCTCGTCGTCACTTTGATTTGGGGCCGTCGTGGCAGCGGGGGCCGTCGTGGCAGCGGGGGCTTCCGTTGCGGCGGGGGCTTCCGTTGCGGCGGGAGCCGCAGTTGGCGCAGGAGCCGCAGTTGGTGCGGGAGCCGCAGTTGGCGCGGGGGGCGGTGTGGGAGCCGCACCACCACACGCAGCGAGAATCGGAAGGAGCAGGGTGAACAGCATGAACAACACGGCTGTCCGCTTGATACCTGTAAACATAATGGACACTCCTCTTTTGCATCTCAGAATTCAAACGACGATACGAACAATCGGCAGAGCCGTCCGACAGGGCATGCACCAGTGTCAGGTCAGTATCTTGGGCACACACAAAAGCCTCGCCCCTAAGCATTCACCTCCATCGGTGGATCGGTAGAGCTAGGTTTACCTGACATGGTTACCATACAGAGCTAGTATAGCGGGTAATTGTTAAGCGCAAGCAAAGTAATATTAAGAACATGTTAAGAAAATGCAAAATCTCTACTCACTGCCGCCGCTCTACTCTTACGAATGCGATAGGCAGATAGCGTGAGGGCGACACGGGGAGCCGTAATTGGCGCGGGGCTGCGGCGGTTTCAGTTGGGGTTGAGTCGGCAACAACCTCAGCCTGCTCAAGAGTTGTGGTATCATAAAGCGACATATCTGCACTTCCACGATAGGCAGCGCAAAGGAAATAGAGAAGAGGATGGGTGCTATGGCTGCAACCCGCATTTTAATTGCTGAAGACAATGATCTGGTTTCGCTAACGCTTGAAGAACAGCTGAAAGACCTTGGCTACGATGTGGTTGGGATTGCTCGCAACGGGCTAGAAGCGGTGTCACTAGCGCAGAAGCTCAGCCCCGATTTGATCATTATGGATATTCGCATGCCGGAGATGGATGGCACGGAAGCCGCGACCAAAATTCGCCATCAGCACAATATCCCAGTGATTATGCTCACCGCGTATGCCGACAAGGATACGATTCGGCGGGCCGAGCAGGCTGGTGCACTGGGCTATCTGGTCAAGCCGGTCAACCAGAATGAGTTATCGCCCGCGATCAATATTGCGCTTGCCCGCCACAAAGAGCTACAGGCCTTGCAGGGCGAAGTTGAGGAGTTGCGCGAATCGCTTGAGGCCCGCAAACTGATCGAACGCGCCAAAGGTATTCTGATGCAACGCCTGAACCTGAGCGAACGGGATGCCTACGAACGCTTACGCCAGCGGGCCCGCGATAAACGCATTCGTATGAAAGAGATCGCGCAGGCAATCATTGAGGCGGAGGAGATGCTCGGCCCAGATCGGTGAGCGGAGCAGTGCGCCAACAGGTATATTGCCAGCCAGCACCTTCCGATGGCTCGCAATATGCCGCTACTCGTCGTGTGTTCTGCGTGGTTGAGCTGCTGTGGCTAAGCGCGGCTACCGTCCCGCGAGCCACAGCACCGGCGTGGCGTAATCCACGTTCTGCACGAGGCGTGTAGTGGGCCCAACGCCCGGCCGCCACAGCCACAGCTCGGCACGCCCTGCATCGGGGAATGCTGGGGCATTGAGCGGTGCACCGCTGCTCCAGCCGCTTGGCAAAGCCACCACTACCTCCGATCCGTCTGGAGCCCACGCGGCGGCCGTTGCTCGCTCAAGGCGATCTTGCACGCTCGCCAGCACGACCAGATTGCCATTGGGGGTGAATACTTCGCTCCGCACCCCGATCTGCCACACCTGCGTCTGCCACTGCTCGTAGCCGCCCCAGCCGCGGGGATCAGTCGGGTTATATTGGGTGATCAGCATGCGCGTGCCATCGGGTGAAAACTGCGGCGCATGCAACCAGCCTGCGCCCAACCCTAACACACCATCGCTCCCGACATATGCGTTGCCCATCTCGGTAATGCTCGCATCTACCAAGGCCTGATAGCCGAGCATGCGCTGAAAGGCCAGCTGCTGTGCGCCGGGCGACCACGCGGGCGCGTAGACGGCGGCTCCACTGCGTTCGTCGTTGCGGGCAAAGGCAAAGTTCCAGCCATTTGCACCGCGCCGATTGACGATCCGCAAGGTATTGACTGCACCTAATATGCCGCCCCCATCGGTGCTCGCTTCGGGCGCAGTGACATAGGCAATGCGTTGCCCATCGGGGGCGAAGGCCGGATTGCAGCCACTGCCAATTGTGCTGCGGCCCGCTGTCGTGTAGACTTGCACGACACTGCTGCGACACCACGCCGTCCACGTTGCCCAATCGAACAGTTGGGGCGGTAGTGTGGATGCCGTGCTGTAAACCAACGCCGAGCCATCTGCGGCCCACGATGGCTCGGCGATGATGCCGCTTGTGCTGCTGATAAGCAGTTGCAGCATGTCTTGATCACGCGAGAGCACCCACAGATCGCCCTGCCGCACCAGTGCCAGTAAGCGTCCATCGGGGGTGGCGGTGAAGTCACTTACGCCTCGGGCGAGGAGGTGCTCTTGTCCGGCGTGTTCGTAGGCATACAGATCGCCGCCACGGAGAAACAGGATCGCACTACTGAAACTGCCGCCACTGTCATCTGGCACAAGCGGCGCAACCGTGGACAGCTCCGGCGCGGACGTAGGCGGGGCGGGCGGCTCCGGCGCGGCCGTGGGTGGCTCTGGCGCGGCCATGGGCGGCGCGGGCGCGGCCGTGGGCGGTACAGGCGGGATAATCGCAACTGTCGGCTCTGGGATGCTGGTTGGTGGAACCGGCATGGCTGTGGGTGGGGCGGGCGGCGCGGGCGCGGCCGTGGGCGGCGCAGGCATAGCTGTTGGGGCGGGTATGCGCGGTGGTTGCCCGCTTGCATCGTCATTGGTTGGGGCGAGCGGATTGGGTGATGCAGGGGCCGTAGCGCATCCGGCCAGTAGCAGGGCCAGTACTAGCCAGATGATTGCCAGATGATCACGGCGATAACGGCGG
>CALCJV010000009.1 GCA_937967405.1 uncultured Chloroflexales bacterium
CGCACGGCAACGTTATGCTGAAACGATTCCAACCTTATCTATTGTAGCACAGGCACTCAATGCGAACAAGTTCGGGGGGAGCGTGGAGAAGCGTAGCAATCACGGTATTGCGCTGTGCGTTCTTGCCCTTGCACCATGTTGTTCCACACGCTGTCGGGTGCGCCAAGCGTGCGGTAGCCTGCGGCGAGGCTCCTGCGCTCCGAGAGCGGAAACATCACCGCCGCAGGCTCCGGTTCCTTACCGCTTCAGGCGCGGGTCGAGCGCATCGCGCAAGCCATCGCCGAGCAGATTGAAGCCCAGCACCGTAATCATAATCGCCAAGCCGGGGAAGGTGCTATACCACCACATGCCTTGCCCCACGAAGTTGCGGGCTTGGGCCAGCATCGAACCCCACTCCGGCTGCGGCGGCTGTGCGCCCAAGCCCAAGAAGCCAAGTGCGGCAATATTGATGATTGCCGTGGCTATCGAGAGCGTTGCTTGCACCATCATTGGGGCAAGGCTGTTGGGCAGGACGTGGCGGAACAGGATGCTGTGGCTCGGCACACCCACCGCCCGCGCCGCCGTGATATACTCCTGTTCGCGGATGGAGAGGACCGTGGAGCGGGCAATGCGCCCGAAGATCGGGATTTCGACAATGCTCACGGCGAGGAGCGCATTGAATAAGCTCGGCCCCGCGACGGAAACAATCACAATCGCCAACAGGATGCTAGGGAAGGCCAGCATCAGATCCATAATCCACACGGCGATGGTATCGAACCAGCCGCCCACAAAGCCCGCCACCAAGCCCAGCAACGATCCCACGATCACCGCAAGGCTGACCGCGAGCACGCCCGCCGTGAGCGAGATGCGGGTTCCGTGCAGCACGCGGGTGAACAGATCACGCCCCAGATCATCTGTGCCAAAGGGTATCTCGGTGCGGCTCACGTTGCGCTGCTCGCGCTCTTCTGCCGAGAGCGTCCACGCGGGAGCCACAAGGCGCAGGCGCAGGTTGCGGTCGGTGGCCGGATTGTAGGGCATGACGATGGGCACAAACAGGGCAAGGGCGAGCAGGGCCAGCGTAATTGTCAACCCGATCCGTCCGGCGGCATTGCCCAGCAAGCGTTGCCCAGCTTCCACCCACAAATTTTGAGGGCGGCGTGGCGCAGACGGGATTGCTCCGGCGGGGGTTGTGGTCGTAGTCGTCATTGGGGCCTACGCCTTTCTAATAGCGGATGCGCGGATCGAGCCATGCATACGAGAGGTCTACCAGCAGATTGACCAACACAAACACGGTGGCAACAAACAAGATGCCGCCCTGCACAATCGGGTAATCGCGGGCGAGAATGCCGTTCAAAATCCATGTGCCGATGCCGGGCCACGAGAAGACCGTCTCGGTGAGGATTGCGCCCGACAGCAACAGCCCTAGCTGCAAGCCGATCACGGTGACGACGGGCAGCAAGGCGTTCTTCAGCGCGTGGCGGACGATCACCACCTGATCGCGTAAGCCTTTGGCCCGTGCCGTCCGCATATAATCCTGCCCTAACACCTCCAGCATGGCCGAGCGGGTCATCCGCGCAATGATCGCCATCGGCACGGTGGCGAGGGTCACGGCAGGGAGCAGCAGGTGGCGCAGGGCATCGAGCGTAATCTCTGGGCGGCCGCGCAGCAGCCCATCTAGGGTATACAGCCCAGTGATGCCTTGAAAGCCGCGTGCGAGATCGGGCGAGAGGCGTTGGCTGATCGGCAACCAGCCAAGATTGACGGCGAATAGGTATTGCAGCATCAAGCCTAGCCAGAAGATCGGCATGGATACGCCGACGAGCGCGAAGGTCATGCTGCCTGCATCGAACAGTGAGCCGCGCCGCGTAGCTGAGAGTACGCCCGTGATGATGCCAACAGTGGTGGCAATCAGCATGGCCGCTATCGTAAGTTCGAGCGTGGCTGGAAAGAACGTCTTCAGTTCTTCGGCAACACTCGTGCGGCGCATAATCGAAGTGCCGAGATCGCCGCTTAATGTGCGCCGCATAAAGCTGAAGTATTGCGAATCAAAGAGATTGCCCTCGCCCGTCGTGTTGAAGAAAAGTGGCTGATCTAAGCCGAGCTGGGCCCGCAGATTGATGCGCTGCTGGTCTGTCGAGCGTTCGCCGAGCATAATCGTGGCCGGATCGCCGGGGATCAAGCGCAGCATCATAAAGACGAGAAAGGCAATACCAAGCAACACCGGGATTAAGCCGAGCAAGCGGCGGAGCATATATTGAGCCATGGCAGGTTCCGTTGGTCACGTTGGCACAGTGGGTCCGATGGGCTGTGCGCGGAAGGGTATGCGGGGTGCGCCTGCGGCTGTGCAACGGGCGGAAACAGCAGGCGCACCCGGATGTACTCAGTAGGTGATCTTAGCGACTAATAAACACATTGGCAAACGACTCGCCACCACTAGGGCTAGGAATCCAGCCCTCTAGGTTGGCGCGTTGCCCATAGACTGGCGGCGCATGCACAATCGGCACACGTGGAATGTCGGCATTGATGATGCGCCCTGCTTGCTGGAAGAGTTTGGCCGCTTCTTCCTGCGAGTCGGCTGTCCCCGCTTCATCGAGCAGGCGGAAGACTTCGGGGTTGTCATAGCCGGCTTCACGCACGGTGCCGGGCCCAAAGTGGGTGCGTAGAAAGTTGTTCGGATCGGCGTAGTCGCCGGTCCAGCCGAGCATCACGAGACCATACTTCGTGCCTGCATCCCAGTTATCCAGATATACGCCCCAGTCTTCGGTCTGGAGTTCAACCTGAATGCCGACATCGGCAAGGTAGGTGGCAAACAGTTCGGCGACAGGCTGTGGCGTGGGGAAGTAGGGGCGCGAGACGGGCATGTACCACAGGATCACCGGCGACTCGCTGCCGTCGGGCAAGGTCATCGTGCTGAAGCCATTAGGGAAGCCCGCTTCAGCGAGTAGCTCTTTGGCCCGCTCTGGGTCGAAGGGATAGGGATCAATGTCGGTCGGGCGGGCCCACGCGAGAGCATCGGGCAGGAAGTCTTCGGCTACATCGCCGACCCCGCCATACAGCCCAGCGAGAATCTCCTCTTTGTCAATGGCATGGGCGACTGCTTGGCGCACGAGCAGGTTATCAAAGGGCGGGTTGTTGATATTCAGCGAGAGGTAGGCGATGTTGAAGGGTTCGAGCGGGGGCGAGGTGAGGTTGGGATCATTGGCAATCGTGGCGCGGGCATCGGGGGCAAGGTTGATTGTAAAGTCCACTGCACCCGCTTGCAGTTCCGCTAGACGCTGGGCCGCATCGCTGATGAAGCGCACCGTTACGCCCGGCATCTTGGCTGGCTCGCCCCAGTATTCCTCATTGCGTACCAGCGAGATGCTTTCGCCGGGCCGCCATTCGAGGAACTTGAATGGCCCTGTGCCAACGGCTCCCCCCTTCGGCGTGCCATAGTCGGCTCCGAGTTCTTTTACGGCGGTGGGGCTAGAGATGCCGAAATACGCGGCGGCAAGGAAGTTCGGGAAGAGCGGGGTTGGTTGGCGTAGCTTGAAGACGACGGTGGTGTCATCTACAGCTTCAACCCCTTCCCAGATCGTATCGGGGCTACCCGCATAGCCGCCAAAGATGTCGGGAAAGATCGCGTAGGTCTTGCCTTCGTCGCGGAAGCCAAACTCGAAATCCTCTTCGGCAAGGCGGCGGAAGTTGAAGACCACAGCATCGGCATTGAAGGGCGTTCCATCGTGGAAGGTGACATCGTCGCGCAAGGTAATTGTCCACTCGGTTGAGTCCTCATTGGCTTCCCACTTCGTTGCCAGTGCTGGCACAAGATCAAGTGTGCCCGGCTCAAAGTCAATCAAGTTTTCCAGCATCTGCTGGGTGACATACAGCGCAGTACCCGTCGTCGTATCCATCGAGTCTACCGTATCCGGCTCGCCGGAGTTGCCGAAGACGAGAAAGCTGCTGGTATCGGCAGCAGGGGCATCGGCGGGCGCGTCGGTGGGGGCTTCGGCGGCGGGCGCGTCGGTGGGGGCTTCAGCGGCGGGCGCATCGGTGGGGGCTTCGGCGGCGGGCGCGTCGGTGGGGGCGGGCGCGGGGGCCGGCGCGGTTCCACCACACGCCACAACCACGAGCGTTACCACCAGCAACAGGGCCCAGAGCGATAGGGCGCGTTGCAGGGCAATCTGTGAGCGTTTCATTGAGTTTCACCTCATCTTGAATCGTTAGGATAAACACTCCTTCGCCAAGGCGATGCCATGCATTGGCAGGTGCAATCAATCATTCAATCATCGGATGGGTGCAGGGGTTGCACAGTTTCCGCCCCTGCGGATTGAAGCATTAGCAACGCTGCGATCTCTCCATAGGGAGGATTGTTGGTGTGCATTGCAAACCTTGAGAAGTTAGCTTGCTATTATACGCACAAGCAGCGAGAACGTCAATGCCCATTGTGTCAGGCATTAGCGGTTGCGGTGATCGTTGGGGATGCGTTGCAGGGCTTCAGCCGGAACCCAACCGAGATCCCATGTGCCGCGCACAAAGACCAAATACCAGCCCGCCTGCTCGCGCATCACCAGCAGGCGATTGCCGGGCGCAATCTGCTTAATCGCTGCCGATTGGTCGTTGGGCCAGTCGTAGAGCGACATCGGCTCACGCGGCGTGTAGCGTGGGTAGTAGGGCGGGCGGCGATTGAGGGTCTGATAGGGATCGAACTGTTCAAGATAGCGCAGGATGCTCTGGGCTACCCCTTCAGCAAGCAGCTCCGGCTGCTCGTTAATGAGGATCCATTCGTCAGGGTGCGTCGAGAACGCCAATTCGATCAAAACGGCGGGGGTTTCGGGCGCAATCGCATGCTCAAAGCGATACCACGCGAAGGTATAGTTAGCACGCACGCTCACCAACGAGCCGTGATTCTCATCGTAGGGTAGCCCCGTGATGGCGGGGTACACCTCGCGGAACGACTGCTCCAGTAGCAGCGAGTTGGGTGAGGCGAGGTAGGGGGTGGTAATCTTCCAGCCGCGCCGCAGATCGGCAATGGACGGGTCTACGCCATCAAAGTGGAGTGAGACAAACGCATCGGCGCGGTAGCCGGGGGGAATGGTGGCCGGTAGCAGGTCCACCTGCACGCCAGCTGCGGCAAGGATCGGCTGGGCCCGTTCGGCAACCATGTAGTTGAGTTCCCACTCATCCACCCCTTGACGGTAGGTTCCGCTATCACGGCGGATGCGGGCTTGCTCGGAGGGCAGTTGATCTTGATGCCAGTGCCCCACTTGGATGCCAACGCGGGGCACATAGACAAACTCCGTGTCGGCATCGGCGGGGGCAGCGGGCGCAGATTGGCTCGATTCCGCTGCGACTGAGGCGGCAAGGACGCTCAGCTGGGCAATCAGCAACAGAAGCAGGAGCCGTGCAGGAGCAAGCCAGCGCAAAGGGGGATAAGACAGCATAGTCGTTCTCTCCTTGATTGTCATGATATAGTGATGGGTACTTTAGGGTTCGAGGACCTCGCTCAAGGTACGAACTTCAATGCCCATTGCGCGGAAACGCTCCAATGCTGCGAAGAGCACATCTGGCAGGGGATGATGGGTATTGCAGCAGTGGGTCAGGATGATTGCGCCGGCCAAGGCTTCGGGTGGCAGCGTGGCCGTCAGGCTCGTGAG
>CALCJV010000010.1 GCA_937967405.1 uncultured Chloroflexales bacterium
TGGGCGTGTGGATGTGCGTGGAGCGCACTGGACCCACGCTACTCCATCCCGAACTAGGTCGTGAAACGGTGCAGCGCCGAAGGTACTGGCGGGCAACCCGCTGGGAGAGTAGGTCCGTGCATCCACACCCATCTCCGCCCTGCCGCGAGTAGAATTGACGACACCTATTGATCTCTCATGAAGTGCATGCTACAATGGGAGCCATGTAAGTGCATTAGGCCCCATCGTCTAGCGGCCTAGGACGTCACCCTCTCAAGGTGAAGATCACGGGTTCGAATCCCGTTGGGGTCATTTGGGGATGTGGTGTAGCGGTTAACATGCAGCCCTGTCAAGGCTGAGAGCGCGGGTTCGAACCCCGTCATCCCCGCCAAAGAAGCGACAAGTGCTAACGTGCTTGTCGCTTTTGTTTTATCCGCACCTGCATACGAGAAAGCCCTGCCGATGTTATCTGGGTTCGCCTATGCCCAACCTGCATGCCTGCGTTGCCATCATCCCATGATCCGCCCCATCGCCTGTATTGACGGTGAAGGCGCCCCACACGGTAGCACTAACCACGCCTTCGTTTATCGCTACACCAATCTTGCTGCCTGCACCGCCTGCCACACGCTGCAATTCGAGTGCTGTTCGCACGATTGCTGGAACTACCACGAGGATGAGCCGCGGGATCTGTATTGGTGGTATACCGTACCACCACCGGATGCCGCCAGCCTCAGCACACAGCTGAGCCGCTGCCACCGCCCATTTGCTGCTCAGTGCAACTGTCGCATCCATCGCCAGCTCCGCGATAGCATCAACACCGTCGCCCATCCGCTTCGCGCTAGGCTGCTCCCCTTGCACGGCAACGAACCCGCCACAACCCTTGTACTGCATCTCACGGCAAACATTCTCGCATTACGCCTGCCACACTAGCCCCACCTGAAACAGTGCTACAATAGATAGACGCAATGTCTACCGATTCGTTTACTGACGCACACAAGGAGATGAGATGTCACTGCTCCCAACAACGACCATCGCCCAGATTGCTGCCTATGCCAACCAGACGGTCACCCTTGCGGGGTGGATCGATCACAAAACGGAGAAAGGCAAATTAGTGTTCCTGATGCTGCGTGATGGCAGTGGCACGATCCAGTGTGTCGTCTTTCGCAAGCAGGTTAGCGAAACCACCTTCAGCACCGCGCAGCAGCTCACCCAAGAAACCGCATGCCGCATTACCGGCAGCGTGCGAGCCGATGAGCGTGCGCCGGGCGGCTTCGAGCTAGATGTTCACGAGATCGAGCTGATCCACCTGACCCACGATTACCCGATCACCCCTAAGGAACATGGCGTTGAGTTCTTGATGGAACACCGCCACCTGTGGGTGCGTTCATCGCGCCAACACGCCATTCTCCGCATCCGCGCCGAGATTATGGCAGCCGCGCAAGAGTGGCTCAACGCGCAAGGCTTCGTGCGCTACGATACGCCGATCCTCACCGCAACATCGGCTGAGGGCACAACCAATCTGTTTGCTACGCCCTACTTCGATCAGGGCAACGCCTACCTCGCTCAAACGGGCCAGCTCTATGTCGAATCAGGCATGATGAGCTTTGGCAAAGTCTACTGCTTTGGGCCGACCTTCCGCGCCGAAAAGAGCAAGACCCGCCGCCATCTCACCGAGTTCTGGATGTTGGAGCCAGAAGTCGCCTTCGCTACCCACGCCGACAACCTGATCCTCCAAGAGCAGCTACTCACCGCCATAGTCCAGCGGGTATTGCAGCAGTGCCGCCGCGAATTGGAGGTGCTTGAGCGCGACACACTCCCCCTCGAACGAGTCCAACCACCCTTCCCCCGCATCACCTACGATGAAGCTCTCGACCTGATCGGTGAACATCACGCCGAAGTCGAAGGCTGCACCCCGCTTGCATGGGGCGAAGATTTTGGTGCGCCGCACGAAACCCTGATCGCCAGCAAATTTGACCGTCCCGTCTTTGTCGAAAAGTTCCCCGCCGCGATCAAAGCCTTCTACATGCAGCCCGACCCGGATCGCCCAGAGGTTGCCCTCTGCGCCGATCTGATCGCTCCCGAAGGCTATGGCGAACTAATCGGCGGTTCGCAGCGCATCCACGATGCCGAACTGCTGATCGAACGGATACAGGCGCACGGCTTGAGTTTGGATGATTACCAATGGTACGTAGATCTGCGCCGCTACGGGAGCGTACCGCATAGTGGCTTTGGCATGGGCTTAGAGCGAGCCGTCGCGTGGATCACGGGCACGCGCCACATCCGCGAAACCATCCCCTTTCCACGTATGCTCTACCGACTCTATCCGTAGCAGTGTCGTAGATGAGTGTAAGCGCGGAGACTCCACACCAGATTACCATCTGCTCGATCACTGTCCCCATATATACACAGGTACTACACTGCGCTAACGTAATTCTAGCACTTGCCCCCTATAATAGAGACAGAATTCCTGTAATGAAAGGGGAAATAGGTTATGTCATTTAACACCAATCGGTTTACCGAGAAATCGCAAGAGGCCTTGATTGCCGCGCAAGCGATAGCCGAGCGCAACGGCAACAGCCAGATCGAGCCGGAACACCTGCTCCTAGCATTGCTGGAACAGGGCGATGGGGTTGTGCCCCAAGTCCTCACGCGCCTGAATGCGGCAGTGGGGATGCTAGCCCAGCAGACTACGGCCGAGATCAACAAATTTCCGCGCGTGAGTGGCAGCAACGTGCAATTGAATGTCTCGCCGCGGTTGCGGGCCGTGCTGGTGCAAGCCCACGATGAACTAGCCCAATTCGGCGATGAGTACGTCAGCACCGAACATCTGCTACTCGCCTTGCTGGCGAAAGCCGGCGGTGGTGTGCAGCGCATTTTACAGGGCGCAGGGATTACTCGTGACAAGCTATTGCAAGCCTTGCGAGAGATTCGCGGCACACAGCGCGTGACTAGCCCAACACCAGAAGGCACGTATGATGCGCTAGGGCAGTATGGCACCGACTTGACCGAACTGGCCCAGCGCGGCAAGCTCGATCCCGTGATCGGGCGTGATGATGAGATTCGGCGCGTGATCCAAATCCTATCGCGGCGTACCAAAAACAATCCGGTGCTGATTGGTGAGCCGGGCGTGGGCAAAACGGCGATTGTTGAGGGGCTAGCCCAGCGGATTGTGCGCGGCGATGTGCCCGAAGCCTTGAAGGGCAAACGCCTGATTGCGCTAGATATGGGCGCAATGGTAGCCGGGGCCAAGTATCGCGGCGAATTTGAGGAACGGCTCAAAGCGGTGCTAAAGGAAGTGCAGGGCAGCGATGAGGTCATCGTGTTTGTGGATGAGCTGCACACTGTTGTTGGGGCTGGGGCAGCCGAAGGAGCGATGGATGCGGGCAATATGCTCAAGCCGATGCTCGCACGCGGCGAACTGCACATGGTTGGCGCAACAACGCTGGATGAGTATCGCAAGCACATTGAGAAAGACCCCGCCCTCGAACGTCGCTTCCAGACCGTATTTGTGGATCAGCCAACGGTGGAGGATACGATCAGCATTCTGCGCGGGCTGAAAGAACGCTACGAAACCCATCACGGGGTACGCATTACCGATGGGGCGATTGTCTCGGCGGCGACGCTCTCGGACCGCTACATCACTGATCGCTTCCTGCCCGATAAGGCGATTGACTTAATTGACGAGGCAGCAGCGCGGCTCCGGATGGAGATTACCAGTGATCCGCAAGAATTGGATGACCTGAAGCGGCGTATGCTCCAGCTTGAGATCGAACGCGAAGCCCTGAAGAAGGAGAAGGATGCCGCTAGCAAAGAGCGGCTTGAGAAGCTCGAAAGTGAGATCGCAAATATGCGCGAGCAGCGCAATGCGCTCGAAGCCCAACTTCAGCGCGAGCGCGAGGTGTTGCAGCAGGTGCAGAGCATCAAAGAGCAGATTGACCAGACCCGCGTCCAGATTGAGCAAGCCGAGCGCAACTACGATCTCAATCGCAGTGCTGAACTACGGTATGGCCGACTCGTCAGCCTTGAGCAGCAGCTCGCCGCAGCCGAAGCGACCCTCCGCGAACATGGCGATGCCCTGCTGAAGCAAGAAGTAGATGCCCAAGACATCGCTGAGATTGTTGCGAAGTGGACCAACATTCCCGTCAAGAAGCTGCTTGAGGGCGAAGTTGAGAAGCTGATTCATATGGAAGAGAGGCTGCACCAGCGCGTGGTGGGGCAGGACGAGGCCGTGACGGCTGTGTCCAATGCGGTACGGCGGGCCCGCTCCGGCTTGCAAGACCCGAACCGCCCGCTAGGATCGTTCCTGTTCTTGGGTCCAACTGGCGTGGGCAAAACTGAGCTAGCCCGTGCGCTGGCCGAGTTTCTCTTTGATGATGAGGCGGCGATGATCCGACTGGATATGTCTGAGTATATGGAGAAACACAGCGTGGCTCGGCTAGTGGGTGCGCCGCCGGGCTACGTCGGCTACGACGAAGGCGGGCAATTGACCGAAGCGGTGCGCCGCCGCCCATACAGTGTGGTGCTGTTTGATGAGATTGAGAAGGCCCACCCAGATGTCTTCAACGTGCTGCTGCAAATTCTCGATGATGGCCGCCTCACCGATGGCAAAGGGCGCATGGTCAATTTTAAGAACACAGTGATTATCATGACTAGCAACATTGCTGGGGCGACAATCCAAGAAATGAGCCGTGCTGGGGAGTCAGAAGCAGCCATTCGGGCAGCCGTGCTAGAGGAGTTGCGCGACGCATTCCGCCCAGAGTTCCTCAATCGGATTGATGAGACCATTGTGTTCCATCCGTTATCGCGTGAGCATATTGGACGGATCGTCGAAATTCAGCTTGGTCGGCTGCGGAAGCTGTTGGCGGATCGGCGGATTACGCTGGAGCTTACGCCCGCCGCGATTGAGCAGCTGGGCACAGAGGGTTACGATCCGATCTATGGTGCACGCCCGCTGAAGCGCGTGATCCAGCAACGCCTGCAAAACGCGCTTGCTCTGCGCCTGCTGCAAGGCGACTTCCGTGAAGGCGATACCATTGTCGTAGAGGCACTCCCGAATGGTGAGTTTAGCTTTGCGAAGGCGAACTAAGCGATAGGCGAAACGTGCTAGGGACAAGGGGGGTGGGGCAAGGGTGGGCAACACCCGCTCCACAGCCCCCTGATCCCTATTGCTGTGCGCTGGCGGTGTGGCTAGGCCGCCAGCTGTTCGAGTTGGCGTTGCACCGCTGCCATGAATTCCAGCGAACTTGACGGCTTAGTCAGAAAGTCATTTGCACCCGCAGCGTGGGCTCGCTGGCGATCCTCCTCTTGGCCACTCGCTGTCAACATAATAAACGGGAGGCAATCGTAACGGTGATTAGCCCGTACTCGCTCGATCAGCTCAATACCATCCATTTCCGGCATCGTCAGATCAGCAATGACAAGATCAAATTGATCCAACTCAATCTGGCGCAATGCCGCTATACCGTTCTCAGCAATGGCGACTCGATAGCCGCGCCGCCGCAGCATGTGACTGTACATGCGTTGGATCACGGGATTGTCTTCAACGAGCAGAATGTGGGCTGCCGTGTTCATCATCTGCCTGTTCTCTGCCTTTCCTGTCAACGGCACAACAAATGTACCATAAATATTCTGCCTGAACTTAACTAACTACTAAGATTTGTAGAACTGGGTTGAATTGTATTGTAGCACCTAAGCCCGTGTATGGGAATAGGCTCGCGGTCAATTTCACCAGACCTCTACCCGTTCTTTACCATCCTGTATTCGCCCCGCCCCCCCTATACCGTTGCTGTACCATCCGGTACGGATATGTTATGCTTAGGAGCGAAGAGCACGCCCGCTTTACTGAGGAAGGATGAGATCAATGCAGATGACAAGTCATGTGCACTACCCGTATTTTTTGGCTGGAAACTGGGCCCAAGCTACCGCCAAGAGTGCTGCTATTCGCAACCCCTACAATGATGAGCTGGTAGGCATCGTCCAGCTCGCCGATGCGGCCGTGCTTGAGCAAGCCATCCAAGCGGCGGTAACCGCCCGCCCCGTGATGCAACAGCTGGCGGGGCACGAGCGAGCGGCGATCCTGCGCGGCGTGGCCCAGCAGCTTGAAGCACAGGCTGAAGACGTTGCCCGCAGCATTGCGGCTGAAGCAGGCAAGCCGATCAAGCATGCCCGCGCCGAAGTCCAACGCGCCTGCTTCACCTTTGCCTATGCCGCCGAAGAAGCCACCCGCATTGTCGGCGAAATTATTCACACCGATGCGTTTCCGGCAGGAGCGGGGCGCATAGGCGTGGTGCGGCGGTTTCCGGTGGGGCCGGTCGCGGCGATCACACCGTTCAACTTCCCGCTCAATCTGGTGGCGCACAAGCTCGCCCCCGCAATTGCCGCCGGTTGCCCACTGGTGCTGAAGCCCGCCCCGCAAACGCCAATCACGGCCCTGAAGCTCGCCAAGCTCATCCACGCGGCCGGCTTACCCCCCGGCGGGCTGAGTGTCCTGCCCCTTGAGCTAGACGACGCAGCGGCTTTGATAGACGATGATCGCTTCAAGTTGCTCACCTTCACAGGGGGACCACAAGCGGGCTGGATGATGAAACAACGGGCCGGACACAAGCGCGTCTTGCTTGAGCTAGGTGGCAATGCGGGGGTCATCATCCACCATGATGCCGATGTGGCTCACGCCGTGGCCCGCTGTGTTGCGGGTGGATTTGCGTATGCGGGGCAGAGCTGCATCAGTGTCCAGCGCATCGTCGTGCATGCCGATGTATACCCCGCCTTTCTGGAGCAGTTTGTGGCGGCCGTGCAGCAGCTGCGGGTGGGTGATCCCTTTGATGAGCAGAGCGACTTGTCCAGCGTGATCAACGACGCGGCGGCCCAACGCATTGCCCAATGGCTCGACGAAGCGCGAGCGGCCGGAGCCGAGATCGTGACCGGCGGGGGCGTGCGCGGGCGGCTGATCGAGCCAACCGTCATTGTTAATGCGGGCCCAGACCTGAAGGTCAACTGCCAAGAGGTGTTTGCCCCAGTTGTTACGGTGCAGCCCTACACCGACTTCATGGAGGCTCTACGCTTCCTGAACGACAGTCCCTTTGGCTTGCAGGCGGGCATCTTCACCAACGATATGCGCCTGATTATGCAGGCCTACACCACGCTCGACGTGGGCGGCGTAATTGTCAACGACAGCCCCAGTTGGCGCGTAGACCATATGCCCTACGGTGGCGTGAAGCAGAGCGGGCTGGGGCGCGAAGGGCTGCGCTATGCGATTGAGGAGATGACCGAGCCACGTCTGCTTGTCCTTCCGCTAGGGTAGGGCGCAGGTGGCAGGTGCTAGGTGTCCGGGAGCGATAGCAAAACAGGAGGAACCATGCCGATGCGATTGACTGTGGGCCGCTGGTGGTATGTTATCGGGGTTATCGTTATTGGGGGCATACTGGCCGCGTGTGGGGGCAATTCGCCGCCCGCCCCAACTAACCTCACCGCCGCCGACAGTGGGCGCAATGTGACGCTCAAGGTGGGCCAAAAGCTGGTGCTGACGCTAGAGGGCAACCCCTCGACTGGCTACGGCTGGGAGGTGGCCCAGGTAGATGCAGCCGTGCTCGCCCCGCAAGGCGAGCCGGAATATACTGCCGCTGCCAATATTCCCGGTAGCGGTGGGGTGTTTGTGTTTCGTTTCACCGCGCAGGCGGTGGGCAGCACGCCGTTGGTGTTGGGCTATAGCCGCCCGTTCGAGCCAAACACGCCGCCCATCGAGGTGTTTACGGTGGAGATCACGGTGGAGTAGGGGCGGCAGCAGCAGCACCCTTCCGCTACGGCAGCAGCAGCACCTTGCCCACCGTGCCACGTCCCTCTAGCACGGCGTGCGCCTGTGCCGCCTCGTGCAGCGCGAAGGTATGCCCAATCCGTACCGTAAGCGTCCCCTGCGCGATACCCCGCAGCACATCGCCCGCTCGCCAGAGTAGCTCCTCGCGGGTGGCGGTGTAGTGTGCTAGCGTAGGGCGGGTGACATACAGCGAGCCTTTCGGATTGAGGATGTTCAGGTCAACTGGCGGTACGGGCCCACTACTCTGCCCGAACAGCACCAGATAGCCGCGCCGCTTGAGGCAATCGAGGCTGCCCGCAAAGGTCGTCTGCCCCACCGAGTCATACACCACATCTACCCCCGCGCCATCCGTCAGCCGCTTGACGGCTGCGACGAAATCCTCTTCGGTATAGAGGATCACCGCATCGGCTCCCGCAGCGCGGGCAAGCTCAGCTTTCGCTTCGGTCGAGGCTGTGCCAATCACCCGTGCGCCGCGCTGTTTGGCCATTTGCACCACCAGCTGCCCCGTGCCCCCCGCCGCCGCGTGGATCAGCGCAGTGTGCCCAGCTTGGAGCGGGAAGGTGCTATGCGTCAAGTAGTGGGCAGTCATCCCTTGCAGCATCGCCGCCGCGGCCAGTTGCAGGTCTACGCTAGCTGGCACGGGCACTACTTGAGCTGCATCCACGACGATATATTCAGCATAGCCGCCGGGCTGAAAGCCGCTCACGACCCGCGCCCCAATGGCCACATCCTGCACCGCACTGCCGACGGCATCTACCGTGCCGGCCACTTCGACACCGAGCGTGAACGGCAACGGCACACGATACAAGCCACTGCGGTGGTACGTATCAATGAAATTCACGCCCGCCGCCGCTACCTTGATCCGCACCTGATCGGGCGCAGGTTCGGGCATGGGCACATCTTCGTACTGCATCACGTCGGAGCCGCCGGGGGCATGCATCCGTACTGCTTTCATCGTGAACTACTCCTCTTGCTAGCAACTGTTCGCACCTGTTCCCCGCAATCACACGGCTTTCGTTGGGGATTTCTTGCTTGGCATCCGATTTGCCCTGCAATTTAGGATAACAGCCCTTGCGCGGCAACGCAACCTGTGCTTATACTACAAACAACACGAAATCGTCAGAACTGATACGGATGAGACATTCTAGAGGGAGCCGCTTTGTGCCTGTGACTGATCCTTTCCCGGCCCATTACTTTGCACGCTACGATGAATCGGATGACACCCTCTTTTACGCCCAGCCGCGCCTCGTGGTGCATATTGATGATGGTGCGATTGCCGCGTTGCAGGGCTACTTGCAGCGCACCCTGCCGCCCGATGCAGAGATACTGGACTTGATGAGCAGCTATCGGAGCCACTTGCCCGCTGGATTGCCTGTGCGGCGGGTAGTTGGGCTAGGCATGAATGCCGAAGAGCTGCGCCGCAACCCGCAACTCTCCGATTTTATCGTGCATGACTTAAATACCAACCCAGAGCTACCCTACCCAACCGCAAGCTTCGATGCCGCCCTGTGTACCGTCTCGGTGCAATACCTTGTGCAGCCCATCGCCGTTTTTACCGAAGTGGGGCGTGTGCTCAAGCCGGGTGCGCCGTTTGTGGTCAGCTTCTCGAATCGCTGTTTTCCGAGCAAAGCTGTACAGATTTGGCTGCATACCGGCGATCACGAACACCGCGAACTGGTCAAGGCCTACTTTGACCACTCGCACCTGTTCGAGCACATCGAATCGTACAACCTCTCGCCACGTCGCTGGTGGGGCGACCCGCTGTATGTCGTGACCGGGTATCGTACCGCAGCCGTGCTATAATTGCAGCAGCCCACTGGCTAAGCCCGCTGACTGGCAGCGTTGCTTGCCTACCCAAGCGTAACCCTCATGAAGAAAGGATAGTCTGGTGACAACTGGAATACCGATCTCGGCTGCACCACAAACGGTGCAGCTCAAATGTCCAAACTGTAGCACCACCTTTACCACCGAAATCTACACACTGGTGGATGTCACCGCCGATCCATCGCTGAAAGGCATGTTTCTATCGGGACAAATCAATGTCGCTGTCTGTCCAGCGTGTGGGTTTGCCTCGCGGCTGGGCACACCGCTGGCATACCACGATGCCGCGAAGCAACTGTTCTTGATTGACATTCCCAATGAGCTGGAATTGCCGATTGAGGAACAGGAACGCTTCATCGGCGCAGTCAGCAGCAGCCTGATGCAAAGCCTACCCGAAGGAGCCTCGCGCTCACACCTATTCACCCCACAACGCTTTATGTCGTTGCAATCATTAGTAGATGCGGTGCTGGATGCGGAAGGTATCTCCCGCGAGGTACGCGATAAGCAACGCCGCATCGTGGATGTACTGAGTATGCTGGCTGAAGCTGTCGCTAGCAACGACGAGGGCTTATTTCGCCAGACACTGGATACGCACCGTGAGACACTCGATGCGGAGTTCTTCACGATCCTCAATATCTATGTTGAGGCGAGCCAGCGTGAGCAGCGCAATGAAACCGCCATACTCCTGACCCGTGTGCGCGATAAACTCGCCACACAGGGCTTTGCTGAGCTGATTGCCAAAGCGGGCACGCAGTTGGGGGCGGGCGCAGCCGGCACTGCTGCCGCCGATGAACCCGATGAGGGCAATCTTGATGCGCTCTTAGAGCGACTGGAAGCTGCCGATACCGCGCAACTGGAGAGTATTCTGGCAGAGATTCGCCCCTTTATTGATTATGCCTTCTTTGAGCAGTGGACGGCCCGTATCGAGGCTGCCCAGCAAGCAGGCGATAGTGCCCGTGCCACGCAGCTGACCACCCGTCGCCAGCAGATTCTGGAGACGGTGGAGGCGATGGATCGGCAGGCACAGGCAATGTTTGAGGCTGGCTCGGCAGCCTTGCAGGAGGTGCTTGCAGCCAGCGATGACCGTGCCGCGCTCGAGGCTCTCGGTGAGCGGCTGGATGATGCCTTCTTGATGGTGCTCTCGGCCAATGCCGCAGCCGCCCAGCGCGAGGGGCGCACCGAACTGCTCGAACGCCTCGAGCGCATCGGCACGCTCGCTGTAGAGGTGATCCAAGCCAAGCTCTCGCCAGAGGAACGCCTGATTAACGAGCTGATGATGGCTGAGACGGCCCGCGACAGCACCCGCATTCTCCGCAGCAATGCCAAGCTAGTGACCCCCGAACTCGTCAAGCTGCTCAACGAATTGGCCAATAGCCACGCGCAGCGCGGTAGCAGTGAGACGGCTGAGCAACTGCGCCGCTTTGCCCGCGAAGCTGGGGCAATGCTGTTTTAGGTGTCAGGAGTCAGGTATCAGGTATCAAGTGGGGTACGCTGCGACCATACAATGTGTGCTATAGATATCAAATAGCGTGAGAGTTGGTTTAGATACGGCTTGTTGGGCAAGATGACCTGATGCCTGAAACCTATCACCTGACACCGACGATACCGCCCGCCCGCACGCTGCTGCTACGCCTGATCGCCCGCACGCAACGGGTAGTGATCCGCCGGTCACCTGCTGCACCCACCGACATCCGGCGCATTCTGCTGATCAAGCCCGACCATCTCGGCGATCTGTTGCTCGCCACGCCGGCCCTAACGCGCCTTCGTCAGCTCTACCCCCATGCACGGATCACACTGCTCGCGGGGGCATGGGCTGCACCGATTGTTGCCACCAACCGCCAGCTTGATACGCTGCACTCCCTGCCGTTTCCAGGCTTTGTGCGGGCGAGCAACAAGCCCGCTGTGTGGCAACCCTACACGCTCTTGCTGCGTACCGCCGTGCTGCTGCGGAACCACGCCTACGATGCCGCCCTGCTGCTGCGCGACGATCACTGGTGGGGGGCGGCTTTAGCCCTGCTCGCAGGTATTCCCGTGCGGGTGGGTATGGCGGCCCCAGCGATGCGCGATCTGCTCACGCTTGCGGTTGCGTGGCAGCCCACGCAACACGTCACGGCTCAGGCTCTGGCCATTGTTGAGAGCCTTGCCTGCGGTGCACCAACCCCCCCTGTAACTGGGTGGCAGCCCGATCTACCCGCCCTAGCCTACGCCCCACCCGCCCCCGATCAAGCGTGGGCCGCTACCTATTTGGCGCAGCACGGCATTACCGCAGCGACCAACCTCTACATTATCCATCCCGGCACGGGTGGCAACAGCAAACACTGGCTGCCCGAACGATGGGCTGCGGTCGGAACACAGTTAGCGCAGCTGCCCCAAGCGCGGGTGCTACTCACGGGAGGGGCAACCGAAACGGAGCTAGTCGCGCAGATTGCCGCCCACATGCACCCAGCCCCGCTTACGCTTGCCGGAGCCACCAGCATTGGGCAATTGGCTGCCCTGCTGGCCCGTGCCCGCGTCGTGCTTGGTGTGGATAGTGGGCCCCTGCACCTTGCCGTCAGTCAAGGCACACCCACGCTGCACCTGTTTGGGCCAAGCGATGTGCGGCGGTTTGGGGCATGGGGCGATCCGCGTCGCCATCGGGTGCTACAGGCTGAGCTATGGTGTCGCCCGTGCGGCGTGTTTACGGCGTGCCCGCGCCAGCTTGAGCCGCCGGAGTGCATGCAACAGATCAGTGTAGCGCAGGTACTTGCCGCTGTGCAGGAGCTAGGGCAGGATGTGCTAGGTGGCGGGTGACAGGGGTTAGGCAAGGCATACCACGAAGAACACGAAGGAATGGCAAGGCAGGTGTGGGACACGCCTGCACTCTATCCCACTGTCACCCGCTACCTGATACCTGTCACCCGCCACCTAGCACCTGCTTATTGCTTGGGTGCGCCTGTATTGACCCCAAATGGCTTGTACAAGGGGCAGAAGCTCACCGCGCTCGTGCCAATGAAAATCACCGCAAGTAGCCCCAACAAGATCGCCCAGATGCCCTGCACTGTGCCCGTCAGGATCAGGCCACCGACGACAACCGCCACAGCCACACGAACCACGCGATCAATCATACCCATATTCTTTTGCATGTTTGCATCTCCTTCTATAGTAGGTTAGTTCGCCTACTGTCGAGTATAGCAGACGCGGCGGTTTCCTTCTGTGATAATGTCACCAACATAGACGCAGAGGCACACGCCGCTAACTTGCCCGCCGCGCCAAGCCCGCCCGATCTGTTATAGCGATACGTCCGCGAGCCTGCTGCACCAAGCCCTGCTCGGCGAAATCAGCAAGAATGCGGCTGACGACTTCCCGCGATGTACCTAGCTCTGCTGCAATCTGTTGGTGGGTTAGGTGCACGACTGGAATGATCGGCATGGTCGGTGCAGGCGAGGTGGGTGCGGCAGGCGTAATACTGCGGAGCAGAAGCTCAGCGATGCGCGTATCCATGCGCCGAAAGGCGACCTCCTCCAACACTGTCAGCACACTGGCAAAGCGGCGGGCAAGGAGGTCAAAGCTGTAGCTGCGCCACACCTGATAGGTATTGATCCACGTCTGAAAGATGGTATGCGGGATGGCGTAGGCACGGGCAGCTTGCTCAACCACTGCAATCGCTGGAAACTCGCGTTCACTCAAGATGCAGCTTGTGCTCAGGATGCAACTCTCGCCGCGCTCGAAGCGGTACAGCGTAATCTCGCGCCCCGTCTCACCAATCGTAAACACGCGCACCTGCCCCACCGCCAGAATAGCGAGCGTGTGGCAGACATCGCCCGCCTCAAAGATCGTCGCTCCGGCAGGGAGATCGAGCAGCGTTGTTGCAGCGGCAAACTCCCGCGCTACGGGGCTATCCATATTCGCAAGGAACGGCAGCAGCGTCACGGCATCGTGCAATTGGGCATGCGTCAACATAGGCACTCCTCCATGCATGATTGATTACCTCCACAGGCTGCAAAGCCCTACAAATAGTATATCGAACCAGAGCAAGCCAGATGCTGTTATAATAAATGATAGGCTAGAGCTACTAAAAATAAGGAGCTACCTGCGTTAATGTAGCGAGGAGGCAGGTACAAGGTTATGATATACACCTATCGGATTGAAGTTTCCGCCCGCGCAACAGATACAACAGACCACATTGCGTACTCACCATTACTCAGGGCAGCTCAGCAGCTAGGCATCACAACCATCACGCACATTCAGCATGCACGCCTGTTTTTCCTCGCAGGCACACTGTCCCGTGCCGATGTAGAACGCCTCGCCCACGCTACACTGGTAGACCCAGTGACTGAAATGTGTACGCTTGCGCCGCTCGATGCTAGCCCCCCCGTTGTACACGATCCCCCCGCCACACACCAGATTGAGATTACGCCCCTACCGGGCGTGACCGATGCCCAAGCCGAAAGCCTGATGGTGGCGGCGCATCGGCTTCAGATCGACGGGCTACAACAAGTGGTGTCCGGGCAACTCTATCGGCTATGGGGTGATGTCACCGCTGCACAGGTGCAGCAGCTGGCCACGCGCCTGCTGGCGAATCCGGTGGTGCAGCGCATCAGCATTAACCAGCCGATCAACGATCCGTTTATGCCCGCGCAGCCACCCGATGCTACTGTCGAAACGATTGCCGTGCGCCACGCCAGCGACGACGACCTGCTCGCCCTGAGCCAACAGCGTCGCCTTGCACTCGATCTGGCGGAGATGCAGGCGATCCGCAGCTACTTCTTGATGCAGGAGCGCGACCCGACTGATGCCGAGCTAGAGATGCTGGCTCAGACGTGGAGTGAGCATTGTGTCCACAAAACGTTCAAAGCCCTGATCGAATTTGAACTGCTCGATCACCCTGAAGTCGATCAAGACCATATCGAGATCAGCGAAACGATAGATGGGCTACTCCGCAGCTACATCCGCGCTGCCACCGATGAACTTGCCCGCCCGTGGGTGCGTTCAGCGTTTGTGGATAATGCAGGGGTGATTGCCTTTAATGAGCAGTGGGATTTGGCGTTTAAGGTCGAGACGCACAACCGCCCTTCCGCACTTGACCCATTCGGCGGGGCACACACCGGCGTAGGCGGCGTGATCCGCGATATTCTCGGCGTGAGTGCCCGCCCGATTGCCAATACCAACATCCTCTTTTTCGGCATGCCCGATACGCCCGATGCGAGCCTGCCGCCGGGTGTGTTGCATCCCCGCCGCATTGCGGCGGGGGTGGTTCACGGAATCGAGGACTACGGCAACAAGATGGGCATCCCCACCGTCAATGGTGCCATCTATTACCACCCCGGCTACACCGCCAATCCGCTCGTGTTTTGCGGCTGTTTGGGCTTGCTGCCGCGTGACAGCCATCCCACCCGCCCTCACTCCGATGACCTGATCGTGGTATTAGGCGGGCGCACTGGGCGCGATGGGCTACGCGGCGCGACGTTTTCGAGTATGGAGCTAGATGCCAGCAGCAGCACCGTAGCGGGCAGTGCCGTCCAGATTGGCAACCCGATCACCGAAAAGCAGCTCCAAGAGGTGGTGCTCGCTGCCCGCGATGCCCACCTCTACCACGCGATCACCGATTGCGGCGCGGGCGGCTTGGCTTCGGCGGTTGGCGAGATGGGCCACAGCATTGGCGCAAGCGTAGACCTAACGCGCATCCCGCTCAAATACGCCGGTCTACGCCCATGGGAGATTTGGCTCAGTGAAGCCCAAGAGCGCATGGTGATGGCGGTTGCCCCAGAGCACCTCGCCGCACTGCAAGCAATCTGTGCGCGGCACAACGTCGAAGCGAGTGTGATTGGCACATTCACACCCACCGGACGCATGCGCCTGACTTATGGCGAGCACCTCGTCGCCGATTTGGCAATGAACTTCCTGCACGATGGGCTACCGCGTCGCCGCCTGAAGGCAACCCACACGCGCCTCAGCACGGGTGAACCTGCGCCACTCAAGCTGCATACCCGCCCCGAAACATTAGGCGTGCATGATCTTGCCCCGATCCTCCATCAGCTGTTGGCCCACCCCAACATCCGCAGCAAAGCCGACGTGATCCACCGCTACGATCACGAGGTACAGGGGGGCACGGTGATCAAGCCGTTGGTGGGCAGTGCCAATCAAGGCCCCAGCGACGCAGCCGTGATTGTGCCGCTCGATACGCTCCCGCCAGATGCCGCCACCAGCGAGGCCCCTCTACAAGGCGTGGCTCTTGCCGTTGGCTTGGCTCCCAGCTATAGCGAGCTTGACCCGTATGAGATGGCGTGGGCCGCGATAGATGAAGCGATCCGCAACGCGGTGTGCGTTGGAGCCGATCCAGCCCGCATCGCCCTGCTCGACAACTTCTGCTGGGGCAACCCCAATCTGCCAGATCGGTTGGGCAGCCTTGTGCGCTGTGTGCAGGGCTGCTACGATGCGGCACTTGCCTATGGTACGCCGTTCATCTCTGGCAAAGATAGCCTGAATAATGAGTATGTAGATGCCAATGGCAACCGCCAATCAATCCCCGGCACGCTGGTCATCTCGGCGGTGGGGATTGTGCCGGATGTGCGCCGCAGTGTGACGATGGACTTCAAGCAGGCTGGCAATGCCATCTACATTATCGGCAGTACTCGCCCCGAATTGGGAGGCAGCCACTATCTGCTCGTGCAGCCAGAACTGACCACCAACGAGCAGGCCCAGCTCCACCGTTCACCGCAGCCGGTGACGAACCCGCAGCAACGCTTGCATACGCTGCATCAGGCGATCCAGCAGGGCTTGGTACAAGCCTGCCACGATTGCTCCGAAGGCGGGATTGGCGTTGCCGTTGCCGAGATGTGCATTGCCAGTGGGCTAGGCGCAGAGATTGAGCTACTCAAAGTTAGTGCAATTCCCTATCAGGATGCGGAGTTGCTCTTTTCAGAGACCCTCGGCCGCTTCATCGTCGAGGTGCGCCCAGAAGACGAACAAGCCTTCCGCGAACTGTTTGTCGATCTGCCGCATGGGCGGATCGGCACGGTGCATCCGCCGCATATAGCCCACCTCAGTGAGCCACGCTTGCATGTGCTGGGGCAGCACAAAACCTTGATCGTGGATACGCCGATAGCAGCATTGGAGCAGAGTTGGCGCGGCGCAAGTAGCCCGCCTGCGCCTGTGGCTGTGCCCCCCCCCAATCCGGTGTCGGTTCCAGCCATCCGCACCACCGTGCCGCGCATCTTGATCCTCCACGCCAATGGCACTAATCGTGACCGCGAGGCCGCTCTGGCGTGCCACGTAGCGGGTGGCGCACCAGAGATTGTGCATGTCAATCAGATCGTGGCCGGCGAGCGTCAGCTCAGCGACTACCAGATGCTGGTCCTGCCGGGCGGTTTTTCCTACGGTGATGATCTCGGAGCTGGGCAGCTATGGGCCCTTGATCTGAAATATCTGCTGTACGATCAACTGGCCCAGTTTGCGGCGGCGGGTAAGCCGATCTTAGGCATCTGCAACGGCTTCCAAGCCCTTGTTAAGGCAGGGCTGCTGCCCGGTCACGTAGAACCAGCCACCACTGCCCGCACCAGCACCCTCACCTACAACGCCTCGACCCAATTCGAGTGCCGCTGGGTCTACCTACAGGCTAATCCGGCTAGCCCATCGCTGTTCACCCGCAATCTTACTGAACCGATCTACTGCCCAGTGGCACACGGCGAGGGGCGGTTTGTGGTGGCTGATCAAGCCACGCTCACCCAGCTGGAGACCCAACACCTGATCGCCCTGCGCTACACCACCCGCGATGGCAGCGCACCCACCTACCCCGCCAACCCGAATGGCTCAGTGGCTGCGATTGCGGGCATCTGCAATCCAACAGGCAATATTCTGGGGCTAATGCCTCACCCTGAAAACCATATCTTTGCGTGGCAACATCCACGCTGGCGGCGCGGCGAAGGCGGCATGCGCGGCTTAGGCTTGTTCAGCAATGCGATCAATGCGCTACAGGAGAGCTAAATGCTAACTGATGCGGAGCTGACTCAAGCTCTCGCGCAGGCTCTCGCGCAGGTGGCCCTACCGCCCCTGCCCGCGCACATCCAGCACACCTCCGGCAAAGTGCGTGAGAGCCTTGTGTGGGATCAGCAGCGGCTGCTGATCACGACAGATCGCGTCTCCGCATTCGATCACATTCTCGGTGTTGTGCCCTACAAAGGGCAGGTCCTCAATCAGCTCAGTGCGTGGTGGTTCGATCAGGTGGCTGATCTGGTGCGCCATCATCTGCTGGCTGTGCCCGATCCGAATGTGATGCTCGTGCGCGAAGCAACGGCTCTGCCAGTTGAGGTGATTGTGCGCGGCTACCTTACCGGCGTAACCAGCACTGCCCTATGGACACGCTACGCACAGGGCGAACGGAACCCCTACGGTATCCCTCTGCCGGATGGCTTGCAGAAGAATGCCCCCTTGCCTACGCCGATTATCACCCCCACCACCAAAGCCGCGCAGGGCAGCCACGACGAACGCCTGACCCGCACCGAGCTACTGGAGCGTGGGCTAGTTGCGCCAGAGCTGTGGGCGCAGGTAGAGCAGGTGGCCCTCGCCCTGTTTGCGCGTGGGCAGGAGCGGGCCCGTGCCGCCGGGCTGATCCTTGTGGATACGAAATATGAGTTTGGGCTGCTCGATGGGCAGCTCGCCCTGATTGACGAAATCCACACCCCCGACTCCAGCCGCTACTGGCTTGCCGCCAGCTACGCCCGCGATCAGCACACACCAGAACATTACGACAAAGAGTACCTGCGCCTGTGGTACGCCGCACACGGCTATCGCGGCGACGGCTCGCCCCCAGCAATGCCCCCCGATCTGAGTGTGCAGGTGGCCCAACGCTACCTCTTTGTGTATGAACAGCTCACGGGGCAAGCCTTTGTGCCTGCGCCCGTACCCGCCAGCGAGCGGATTGCGGCAGTGGTAGTATCGTTGTACAATGACATTGCTACAAGGCTTAGCTAGAGCGAGTGAGTATGAACACTGGGCCCTGCAACAAGGTTGGACTAAGCAACAATCAGAGCAGGGCCCAATTAAGTATATTGACTCGCAAGGCATTGTCCGAGTGACGTTGAAAAAGGGTAGCGCACGCACTCCCGGCAGTAGCTATCCACATGTTGAGCTACGTGATGCTAACGGTGTGCGGATTGATCCGCAAGGCAACCCTGTAAATCGTCGCTCACCACAAAACCATACACCTATCGAATGGGACTTACCATAGGAACCAAGCATGAGCACCACGACAACTATCGCTGAACTTACTGATGTGTATCTTGAAGATAGCTATGTGCTCGATATAATCCAAACAGGCGGCACCCAATTTCGCTTTGTGCTTGATTTAGTACTGACTGAAACTCATCCTGCCTACACCCCGCCAGCACCAGATCAGCAGTATTGCTATCACTTGGGCGAACTGGTGTTTCATGGGGTGCGTCACGTCCATTGGCTACGGCATACCCCGCACGCCTATCACGATGCAAGTGGTGCGGTAGACTATGGCAATATTGATCGGCTGTATGCGCGTGATGGGACGTTCTTTATCGAAGGTGATTGGGGAGCAGTTGCAATCACGGCCGACCGTGTACAGGTGCAGCTCTTACCACCCCCGCTCGCGCCGCATAACGCACACCAACCCACCCCCGCACCGCCCCACGCGCATTAGTTGTCACCACAGTGGACAATCCCTACAAGGGTTGGTATCATAAGACAGGTGCAGTTTAGCCTAGTCTTGATGCCCTATGCCATCGGTGCTTCAACAAACTTTAGCCCAGCTTTTACTTGGCAACGTGCCCACCGCAACGTTGGCGGCGTGGACACCTCTCCAGTGGCAGCAAATCGTGCAGCACGCCCACCAAGAAGGCGTTGCGCCCGTGCTAGCCCGTGCCCTCACCGCCGCCCGCTGTCAGGAGTGCCTGCCGCCCACACTATGGGCCCAACTGCACGGCAGCTATCTGGCCACGCTTGCCGAGAACCGCCTGCGCTATGCCGCCCTTGTACGCCTGCTGGCCCAGCTGCCCGCCACGCAGCTGGCAGCCCCCCTGCCGCTCATCCTGCTTAAAGGCTCCGCGCTGGCCCTGACGGTCTACCCAGATGTAGGGTTGCGGCGGATGAGCGATCTTGACCTGCTGGTCTTACCATCCCTACGCCCCGATCTGTTGCGCGTGTGCCAGCAGGCGGGCTTGCAACGGGTAGCAATGCAGCCGGGCATCGAGCAGATCACTGGGCAGGTGCAGCTTAGCGGCGATTCGTACCTGCTAGCGATGGACTTGCACTGGCACTTGATCGCGGGTGACGCTGATCGCCGTGCGCCTGCGCTAGATTGGTTCTCCACCCAGACCGCCCCGCTCACCCTACCGGATAGTACGATCACCGTGCAACACTTCACCCCAACCGCGCACCTGCTCTACCTTGCCGCACACCTGATGCTGCGCCACGCCGGAACCCACCTGCACCTGCGCTGGCTCTACGATCTCCATCTCCTGATCAGCCACCACCCGATAGATTGGCGGCTGCTCTATCGCCAAGCCGCTGCGTGTGGCTGGCTGGCGAGCCTGCACGCCGCCCTGACGGCCACCCACGCGCTGTTTGCCACCCCCATTCCGGCGGGCTACCTGCACGGGCTTGAGAGCCACATCCGTACCAGCTGCGACTACGCCAGCGTCTACACCAGCCAGAGCCTACCCGCCACCCAAACCGCACGGGCATGGCAACAGTTCGCGGGGCTGACGTGGTCTGGGCGGCTGCACCTGCTCGGTGCGCTGCTCTTTCCCACACCCGAATACCTTATCTGGCGGTATCCCCTGCACCTGCCGCCATCACTGCGGCTGCTCTATTATCCTTATCGCTGGCTGGACATCCTCCGCGACGGAGCGCAGACCGTTGCCCAGCTTGCGGCTACCTATTGGAGCAAGAAGGAGCCAGTCCAATGAACGTCTGCTCGGAAGGACAATACCAACGGATCACGCTAGTGATTGCCGATCTGCCAGTGGCCATCCTCTGCAACGATGCCCGCGTGAGCGAGCAACTACGCCAACACTACGCCGCCTTTCTGTCCGACGATCAGCGCGATCCATTGCTGGTGGTGAATGCCTTTTTGGATGCGACCTTCCCCCCCCCACCGTATGGTCAACGGGCGGTGCACTACATCCCACACGAGAACCGCCTTGTGCTGATCGGCGCAGAAGCTCTGCTGAGTATCGGGCATGGCATTGTGCAGCTCTGGCTCTCACCCGTCCATGCCCTTGAGAATATTGATTACACCTTGCGCGTCGTGTACGCGATGCTCGCCACGCGCAACGGCGGCTTGATGCTGCACGCGGCTGGCATCGTGCATCAGCAGTATGCCTACCTGTTCTGTGGCAAATCGGGCAGTGGCAAAACCACCATCGCCCGCCACTCACCACCGACGGCAATCCTCAACGACGATCTGGTGCTGCTCATGCCCAACAACACTGCTTGGTATGCCTACGCAACCCCCTTCTGGAACCCGACCCAACAGCCCCCCGCCGGACGTATCAAGGCTCCGCTTTCACACCTGCTATTTCTGGTGCAAGATCAAGAGGTGCAACTAGTGAACGTCCCCCCTGCCCGCGCACTTGCCGAGCTGCTCGCCGTCGTGCCCGTCATTACCAGCAATGTCATCTTCGGCACACAGGTGATGCAGATTGGCACGCGCCTGCTCGAACAGGTTGCCGCGCACTATCTCCACTTCCGCCCAGATAGCTCCTTCTGGGGCATCATTGGCGGCAACGGCACATCCGGCACATGAGCTACCCGCGAGGAAAGGTGTGGCTCTGGCTGGCCGCCCTGCTGCTGGTGATGGGCGGGGGCCTAGTCGTTGCGGGGCTGCGTGCGCCCCGTCCGGCCGTCGTGACACTGGAGTGGCAGACGGCCAGTGAGGTCGGCACGCTCGGCTTCCTGATCTACCGCAGCGAGCAACCCGATGGCGACTACATCCAGCTTACGCCGCGCATGCTGCCCGCCGCCACCGACCCACTGGCGGGCGGCACACATACCTACCGCGACACCACCGCCCAAGCGGGCATTACCTACTTCTACCTGCTCGAAGACCTCGAAGCTGATGGTACCCGCACCCGTCACGGGCCTATCGTTGTTGCAGCAACATCAGTGCGCTGGGCGTGGCTGATCGCGGGGGCGAGCTTGGTGCTGGGCGGGCTAGGGCTGGTGGCGTGGTATGTGGTGGGGCGGAGATAACAGTACCGCCCACTTCCTCACCATCTCCTCACCCCTTTCCTTTGCTAGAACATTGACACCCTCTCCCCAATCCATTACACTACTAACCATGTCAAATAAAACAGTCTTCATACCTTATGCTGAAGCACACCTGATGGAGTACCTATGATCCCGTTTACCCACCTCGCGCCGTTGCTCTGGCAGGCGCAACTTAGCCCCCCTGATACCGGCGGGCTAAACCCAATTGTCTCAATCCTTGCCTTTCTGGTTATGCTCGTCATCCTCGTGTTCGTCCACGAATTGGGCCACCTGCTCGCCGCGCTGAAAGTTGGCATTCACGCCGAAGAATTTGGCATCGGCTACCCCCCGCGCATGTTTACCTTGTTCGAGCACAACGGCGTAAAATATACCATGAACTGGCTCCCGCTTGGCGGGTTTGTGAAATTTGCAGGCGAAGGCGATGATGGCGTATACGGCACAGGCAGCCTTGCCGAAGCTGCGCCATGGCGCAAAATTCCGGTGATGCTGGCAGGTCCGCTGATGAACCTGTTGCTGGCGATCCTGATCTTTGCCTTCATCTTCAGTATCAATGGCTACCCTGTGCCGACTGGACAGAACATTGCGGCGATCTTTCCCGGTACTCCCGCCGAAGCAGCAGGCTTCCGTGAGGGCGATATTCTTGTCAGCTTGAACAACCAAAGCGTCACCGGCCCCAATGATATTATCCAAATTGCCCGCGCCAACAACGGCATCCCAATTGAGGCGGTGGTGCTCCGCGATGGCGAACAAGTTACGTTGACCGTTACGCCCGGACCGTGGACCGCAACCCTCGAAGATGGCACGACACAATCTATGAATGCTGGGATCGGCTTCAGCTACAGCCCCGAAGTTGAAATCATCAGTATGAACCCACTTGCAGCAACGTGGAACGCAGTTACCCACACGTTTATGCTCGTCGGAGCCATGTTGAATGGGCTAGGGCAACTCATCGGGGGGCTATTCGGGGTGACGGAAGCCCCATCCGGCGGCGTGACCGGACCTATTGGGATTGCGCGTGCTACAGGCGAGGTGATTGATAGCGGCGGCATGCTCGCTTTCTGGAACTGGACCGCAATTCTCAGCATCAACCTGTTCCTGCTCAATCTGTTACCGATCCCTGCGCTTGATGGCAGCCACATTATGTTCTCGCTGATCGAGTGGATGCGCGGCAAGAAAGTGCCCCCCGAACGGGAGGCGATCATTCACGGGATTGGTTTTGCCACCCTGATGGGCTTGATCCTGCTGGTGACGATTGGCGACGTGATGAACGCGATCAATGGCGTGCCTGTACTAGGGCGTTAGGCCATGCGCCTGATCCGCGCCAGCGAGGTGGGTGAATACGTCTATTGTGCACGGGCGTGGTGGTTGCACCACGTCCTCGCATGGCAGCCGGACACGCTCACCCAAGCCCAACTTATGCAGGGCACGCGCCAGCATGTTGGCCACGCCCGCACGGTCGTTGCCAGTGGCATTCTGCTTAGGCTTGGGGTGGGGCTAGTGCTAGCGGCACTTGGCTTGCTGGGGTGGGTATGGGTAGCAGCCTGAGCCTGATCGCGGTCGTGTTGTTGGGGCTAGGTGCGGGGCTAGTGTGGCTTGCATTCCGCACACGCCGCACAACTGGCTTGGCATGGGTTCCGATTGTTGCCAGTGATACCGGTACGCGCCATATGCTGCAACGCCCTCTGACGGATTGGGACGTAGGGCTGACCGGCAAGCCCGATTACATCCTCCAGCACGGCTCGACCTACATTCCGGTTGAGGTGAAGCCGACCCGCCGCGCCGCGCAACCGTATGACTCCGACTTGATGCAGCTTGCCGCCTACTGTCTGCTAGTTGAGACGCACTACCGAGTACGCCCGCCATATGGAATCCTGCGCTATGCCGAGCAGAGCTTCCGCCTTGATTACACGACGGCAGTTGAGGAGCTAGTGCTAGAACTGGTGGCAGAGATGCAGGACAGCTTAGACCGTAACGTAGCGTGCGAGCGTAGCCACGATGAACCTGCCCGCTGTCGGGGATGCGGTTTTGTGGCAGTGTGTGATGCCGCACTGGTAGATGCCCCTGATCCCTGACGATGTACGCCACCGTGCATAACGCCCAGAGCTTCTGACCCATGCAATCCCATTGGCAATTGTACCGGCAGCAGTGGGCGTACCCACAGCCGCTATGCGATGTTCTGGTATCATAGCGGGGTGTCTGCCCCCCGTCAAGCGCGGGAACTTTCCGCGCTAGGGGCACGTCTTACATTCTGAATTGGCACGAATGGGAGATAGTGCGTATGCCCCTCAGCCCTGCCCCGCGCTTCAAGATCTGCTGTATCCAAAGCCATGCTGAAGCACAGCAGGCGATCCGTGCCGGTGCAGCCGCGCTTGGCTTTGTAGCGCATATGCCCAGTGGCCCCGGTGTGATTGACGAAGCCCGCATTGCCGAGCTTGCCCGCCACACCCCACCAAGTGTGGCTACCTTTCTGCTCACAAGCCTGCAAGATTGGCACGAGATCGCAGCTCAGCAACGTCGCTGCCAATGCAATACGATCCAACTCGTAGATACGCTCCCGCCCGAACACTATGCCCCCCTGCGCCATGCCCTGCCCGGCATCCGCATCGTGCAGGTGATCCACGTACAGGACGCGCACGCCCTATCTGAAGCGCAGCAGATCGCGCCGCTGGTAGATGCGCTGCTGCTCGATTCCGGCAATCCTACGCTGCCCGTCAAGCAACTCGGCGGCACTGGGCGAACCCACGACTGGGCAATCAGCCGCCAGATTCGGGCGAGCGTCCCCGTGCCCGTATTTCTCGCGGGCGGCCTTCGCGCCGAGAATGTCGCCGCGGCGATCACGCAGGTGCAGCCCTTTGCGCTCGATGTGTGCAGTGGTGTCCGCACTGATGGTATACTAGACCCAACCAAGTTGGCGGCATTTGTCGCCCAGATTAAAGCCGCCGCGGCGGTAGTGTAGGAGCCAATCGGTGAGCCGCCCAACGTCTAGTCCACCTACCCTTCCCGCCCGTTGCCGGGCGGCATGGCGCGTGCTGCTATGGCGCGTGCTGGCGGTGCTGCTGCTGCTTGGGATAAGTATGCCACCCATACCAGCCTCGCCCGCCCAAGCCAACGAAAGTACCTCGCTCGCGGTGCAGGACTTCCTCGATCAGCAGCCGGGTGTGCTGAAAAGCTACACCGATAACGGCAGCTCCGCCGCGACAATCATTGAGAGCAATAGCCTCTACTATGGCCTCAGCCCGCACCTGCTGCTTGCCCTGCTCGAAACCACCGGCGGCTTACTCACCAATCCCGCCCCTGATCCGATGGTGCTGCGTTATCCATTTGGGCTAGCCGGACCCGAAGGCTTTGCCAAGCAGATTGAGTGGGCTAGCCGCGAGCTACGCGCCGGCTTGGGTCCTTACGAGCGTGCGCCCGCCCTCGTCTTTAGCGATGGCCAAACCCTCACGCTCGACCTGCACCAGCCGCCCGAAGGCATTGCGATCCAACGCTTTCTGGCGCAGGGGCGCACCCAAGCCGAATGGGAACAGCTCCATGATCGGATCGGACCAATCTTTACGGCATACTTCCATAGCACCGTCGCACAGCTATTTAGTGCGCCGACCCTAGCAACACCACCGGCTGCCCCGGAACGTGGCCCACAAGCCGATACCGGCTTTCTACACCTGCCGTGGCCAAGCGGCACCAACGTGATCCATACGGCGTGGTTTGATCATGCGTACCCGATGGTAGACGTAGGCTACGATGGCAACACCATGATGGTAACGTATCGTGGCATCGAGCAAGTGCCCTACAATAGCCACGACGGACACGATTACTACTTCCCCGATCAGCCCATCGGCACGCCGATCCTTGCGACAGCGGCAGGCATTGCCTACGCCCGCAGCGGCATCGGCTCGGTGTTTGGCGGCAATGGCGTAGTGATTATCCACCCCAACGGCTACGAGACCGTCTACTGGCATCTTGATCAATTTGCGCCGATCTTCGCTCACGTAGTCAACAGCAATCAAGGCGTGCGAGTGAACACGGGCGACTTCATCGGCACAAGTGGCGCAAGCGGCTGCGGCGGCGGGTGCGATGCGGCCCACCTGCACTTCGAGGTGCGCTATCAAGGGCGGCAAGTAGACCCGTATGGCTGGTATGGCGTGGGCCCCGATCCGTGCGAACGCTATGCGGGCTGTGCGCCAAGTGTGTGGCTGTGGCACGCGAGCCTGCGGGGGACCCTCGATTTCACCCCACCTGATGCGCCCAGCGATGCGCGTTATGTTCCTAGTACCGGACTTGCGCCGCACACGCCCGCCGCCGACACGACCCAAGCCGCCGCAGGCGATAGCCCAACCCACACCCCCGCCCTGCCCGATCCGAATGCCCCCCCCATAGCCACCCTCACGATCAACCCCCCGCATGATCTGCTCTTGCAGGTGCATTTCGATGGCACGCCCTTGCAGCAAGTCGGTACGGGCTTTGCCCACGTAGTCGGCACCCCAACATGGCACGGCGGACGGTATGCCCTTGCGATTGGGCTACCACCGCAGGCGGAGCTAGCCTATCCAACGGAAGGCAATCTTACGCCGCAGGCGGGCACAATTAGCGTGTGGGTGTATGTACCGGACAACGGCTACCCGCAGACGTTCACCAATCGCCATTATGTCGTGTCGTCGAGTGCTACCCCACATGACACGATGCGAATCTATCCCGGCACGCTTGCCCTGCGGCGGGTCACTGATCTGGGCGGGCGACCGTTCTGGGATTTCTGGACGGTCTCGGATGATGGGCGCGAGCGGCACGAACTGCTCGCCAACGATACGCTCACGCCCGGCTGGCATCACCTCGCGCTCGCGTGGAATGTGGGAGAAGGCTACAAAGCCCTCTACCTCAACGGCAGTGAAGTCGCTAGCACCAGCGCAGTCCGTCTACCTACGCGGCTGGGCGAGGCGTTGCACATCGGGCAGTTTACGCACGGCAGCGATCCATCCGGCATGATCTTCGATGAACTGCTGGTCTATCGGCGTGTCCTGAGTGCCGCCGAAATGCGCGAGCTAGCCCAACGCAATGCCCCCCTGTCCGCTAGTGCCACGCGCAGCACAACCACAACGCTCCGGCTCGACCTGAATGCGAGTACCCTCAATGGGGCGATTATGGCGGTGCAACTTGGGCGCGATGGAGTCTTCTCTGAGCCACAGCCCTACAACGATACCTTTGCGTGGGAGCTGCCTCCAGTTGAAGGAACGTATGAGCTTGCCGTGCGCCTGCTCGATCAGACGAATACGACCACGCTGCTCACCCGCACGATCAGCCTCGACTACCCACCCGTGCTGAGTGCGACGCTACAAGCGAGCACGCTGTTCACGGCCACCCTCGCCCTAACGGCCACCGATCTGCACCAGCCGCTTGAGATGCAGATCAGCCCCACAGCGGCCTTCACCGATACCGCATGGCAAGCCTATACACCAACCCTCACGCTCGATTGGCAGTGGCTCGGCGATCCAGCGCAACGTGCGCCATTCTATGTGCGCGTGCGCGACGCGGGCGGGCAAGTGTCGGAGGTGGTGCAGCTCGACGCGCCCCTGACCCAAGTGTATCTGCCGCTGGTGGTACGCTGAGTGGGTGGGCCCTCTGTCCCTCTATTGCATTGCCTACTGCCCGCCGCCGATCAGCAGGCTGTTCATCCGGCGCACATCGCTCCAGTTCGTCTGGCTCTCCACACTAGCCAGCGGCGTGTACACCGTATCTAGCGCAAATGGCTGCACCATATACAGTTGCCCGTTAATCTCGATCCGCTCAGCTTTGCCTAAGGGACTGCCCAACGGCCGACCCGCCTTAGCCTCATTCATCACGAATTGGTGAAAGGCCCACGTCGGGTAGTACTCTAGCCCACTCGCCCGAAAGGTCTCAATCATTAAGCCGCTTTCCAAATCGGGATACTTGCGGTAGCGCGAGGGGTTGTTATTCCACGTCTCTGGGTCTATGCCTTGCCATGCCGCCACGCGCCGATGCACCTGCTGGATATAGATTTCGGGCTGATTGCCATCGGCAGCCGGGGCATAGATCGGGATCACTTTGGCGACAGTATCCAAGCCCTTGTTGACGTAGCCATACAGGATCAGCTCGCACCAATCGCGCACGCCATCTTGCCACGATGCATACTGCACAAAGCTGCCATTGTAGGTGTAAATACTGCCAATTACTCGTTGGCTGACTCGCGCCGCACGGGTCATGCCCCAGTTGTTCATGCCATATTGGGCACACAGTCCGGTCGTGCAGAATTGCGATTCTTGGGCGAAGAATGCCAGCGCAACCGCCGGATCAAGCCCGTAGCTGACAATGATGTTATACAGATCATCGGCGTGCGGCGCGGCGGGCGACGTGCCCCCACCTACGCCGTGCTGCAACAGCTGCGCGAACAGGGCGGGCGAGATGCGCGGCGGTGCGACGAACGTGATCGAGCCAGCATCTTGGGCAAGCGGTGCGCGTGGGGCAATGGCGGACGCAGGCAACTCCGGCGCGGGGCTAGCAGCCGTCGGCGCAGCTGGCAGCATTGTTCCAACGAGCCACAGCAGCCCCAGCGAGCCGACCAGTACGGCCACGCGGCGGCGCGGGGTATCCAGCAGGGCGGGGAGGCGTGGCAGCAAAACAACCCCCACTGCCAGCGCACCACTGCCCAGTGCGGCCGTGCGTGACCATGCATCGAGCATGCCCAACATCGCCGCCAATCCCACTGCCCCCGCCGCAAGCAGCAGCACGCCGCACGCCAGTGCTTCGCCGCTCCGCCACCACCACCCCACCAGCGCAGCTGCTGCGCCGCCTGTTTTGTGTGTCTCCATCGCCTTCCCTCTGCCCTTTATCAAGCCTAGATCCGCTATTGTTCTCGTGTCTCTTATCATACCATCCCGATGCAAGTAATGGAACTATCCGGTGCAGATCACCCAATAGTCATAGCTCAGGGGCGTACTCTCAGGTAGAGATCAGGGACTTTATGCCTATTGCATGTTGCATGGCGATTGGGTATACTAAGAGCGTAAGAACAAGCCAGTTAGTTGAACTGGTAAGAACTAATCATTATGAACAAGGAGATTGACATGCTGAACAGTTTTATGGCGAAGGAAGAAGGACAGGGTCTGGTTGAGTACGCACTGATCCTCGCGCTGATCGCAATCGTTGTTATCGGTGCCCTGACCATTCTTGGGCAGAACGTCAACACCAAGTTTGAGCAAGTTAACACGGCTCTCCAATAAGCTCCATTCATTAGCCACTGGTAGTTTTAAGCGTGAGGCGAAATGCCTCACGCTTTTTGTTATCTATGCGAATGTACCGCTTAGGTAGCTCGTGCGGCGGGTTGCTCCACCGTCGGTTTCAGAAACAGGGGCACACTCAGCATCAGGGCGGCGGGCAAGACAAACCCGAACAGGACCCCAGCATGGCGATAGTTGGGGAAATAGAGTTCAGCATAGCTATTAATCGTACTCCACGCCCAGCCAATTACGCACAGGCTGAACAACGCCCATGCCCGCAGATGAGGCGCAGCAAAAATGATCAGGGGCATAAATGAATAGGGTACGGCGATGGCCGGGATCAGGCTCGTCTGGGCCAGTGCAACGCCGCCGAGTGGGGCGCGGCGCAGCATAATCCAGAGTGCCAGCGGCAGCATATACGGGAAGCTCTGAAGAGCCGCCGCTTCAACGCTGCGGTACAGCTGCACCTGCGCCAGCCAATCACCTACCCAGCTCGGCGCAATCAGCAGCGATAGCCCGCCAACCAGTGCGCCTGTGGTCAACATACTCACGCCGACCTGCCGCCAATGGGGTGTTTGCCACAGCACATAGCCTGCCAACAGCAGCCCTGACTGGGGCTTGATCAACAGGGCCAGCCCAATCAGCACGCCGGCCCACACCGGGCGACGCTGGCTCTGCACCAAGCCTAGCCCAAGTAGCGCGGTGGTCATCAAGATTGGGTTATTGACATTGATTGCGGAAAGCACCGCAATGCTGGTCATCACCCAGAATGGCACGCATAACAGCCGCAACAGCAGCAACAATAGCAGCAGCCCTGCGGCACAGAAAGCCCATTCACCGAGATCATACGGCAGCAAGCCAAACGGCAACGCGACAATTGCAGCCGTCAGGGGGTAGGTCATCCCGATTTTGCTGCACGATACACATCGCCACGCTCCTTCAGAGACAAACAGCTCACGCATCACTGCTTGGGCAGGCGCACTAAACGGATCGACTCCGGCCCACAGGAAACGTGCCGATTGGACAATAGGCATGGCATCGCGGCCCGGGCCAGTGGGGTGGATCTGGATCACCAACACCAGCACGAAAACATAGGTGATCAAGGTACGTGGCAGGCTTGGCATAGCGCAGTGGCAATGCCCCTAGCCACTGCTAGGACGAAGCTAGGGGCATTGGATCGGCTCTAGTTCTCTTTGATTGCCGCCACCAGATCAAGCATGCCCTTCTTCGCATCGGCAAACAGCATCAGCGTATTGTCGGCGGCGAAGAGAGGATTAGGAATGCCCGCAAAGCCGGGGCTGAGGCTGCGTTTCACGACCACCACACTGCGAGCCAAATGCACATCGAGGATCGGCATACCTGCAATCGGGCTGCTTGGATTGGTGCGGGCTTCAGGATTGACCACGTCATTTGCACCAATCACAATCGCCACATCGGTCTGCTCGAAGGTTGGATTGATCTCATCCATCTCTTTGACCTTCTCGTAGGGGATGTCGGCTTCGGCCAGCAACACATTCATGTGCCCCGGCATCCGCCCAGCGACAGGATGGATCGCAAATTCAACTTGGGTGCCCCGTGCTTCAAGCACCTGCGCCAACTCACGCACAGCGTGCTGAGCCTGTGCCACCGCCATGCCAAAGCCGGGCACAATCACCACGCGCTGGGCCCCGTCGAGCAGCAGGGCTAGCTCATCGGGCGAAGAGGCTTTGACTTTGCCGCTATAGACATCATCTGCCGACTGGCCAGCACCTTTAGCAACCCACACCCCGAACAGCACATTCGTCAGCGAGCGGTTCATTGCCTTGCACATAATCATGGTCAAGATCACCCCCGATGCCCCAACCAGCGCACCAGTGATAATCAAGGCCACATTGTTAAGCACGAAGCCGGTAGCCGCCGCCGCCAAACCAGAATACGAATTGAGCAAGGCAATCACGACAGGCATATCGGCCCCCCCAATGCCCAATACCAACAATACTCCCAGCACCGATGCAATCGCCACAATGGCCCAATACGCCCAGATTGCGGCCGGATCAACAAGTAGCACACCGGTTAGCCCAAGTACAACTAGCAACAACACCCCATTAATAATCTGCTGGCCGGGCAGGCGTGGCGGGTCGCTGATGATGCCTTGCAGCTTGCCAAATGCTACGACGCTACCGGTGAAGGTAACCCCACCAATCAGGGCAGTCGCGGCCGTTGCAATCATAAACTGCACCCAAATCGGTACATTGCCGGCGTTCAGTGCAGTTTGGAGCACGCCGTCCGGTTTCTGCCATTCGTGGGTCAGTTCAGCTCCGGCCACCAGCAGCGAGGCTAAGCCACCAAAGCCATTCAGCAGGGCCACCATTTGGGGCATATCCGTCATCTGCACTCGCTGGGCCATCAACGCCCCAACCGCTCCGCCAATCACGAGGCCCAAGATGATCCACTGTGGGCCAATGATCTGATTGCCGATCAGCGTGCCCACCACCGCAATCAACATGCCCAGTGCACCAAGCTGATTGCTCCGCACCGCCGTGCGGGGTTTGGCTAGCCCCTTCAAGCCAAAGATAAACAGGATGGACGCAATCAGATAGCTCAAGTTCATTACTGCAATTGCCATTAGGGATCAGTCCTTTCTGCGGAACATGCTGAGCATGCGATTGGTCACCAGAAAGCCACCTACCACGTTGATCGTAGCAAAGATAATCGAAAGCACCCCCAGTATAATCGTGACCAGATCGGAGCCGGTTCCTGCGGCCACCAGTGCGCCTACCAACGTAATCCCCGAAATCGCATTCGAGCCAGACATCAGTGGAGTATGCAGCGTCGGCGGCACTTTCGTGATGATCTCAACCCCGACGAAAATCGCTAGCACAAAGATCGTCAGGAAAATCAATAAGGTTTCCATGCATTCATCCTTCTCACACAATGAACGATAAGCGACACGCTAGGCCGAACCCCTCTGTGCTAGGGTTGGGAATGTTCCGTCGCGTCCGGCGGCCGGTGCCATCCCCGCCGCAGACAGGAGAGCTACAGGCGAAGGAATTATGTTTTCGGGGACGTTGTTTCGAGTAGACTCTGCACCCGCGCATGCACCACCTCGCCATCACGAGTGAGCAAGGTATCACGCACAATCTCATCATCTGGCGGCAGATGAAGAGCCTTGTCCTTAATGATGTACTTGAGGAAGGTGGTGATATTCCGACTATACATTTGGCTCGCATGGTAAGGCACAGTGGCGGGCAGATTGGTGGGTCCAAGAATCGTCACGCCATATTCCTGCACCACCTCATCAGCGCGGGTCAATTCGCAGTTGCCCCCTCGCTCAGCGGCAAGGTCAACAATCACCGAACCGGGGCGCATGCCCTGCACTGCCGCACGAGTCACAAGCAAAGGCGAGGGACGGCCCGGAATAGCCGCCGTGGAAATCACCACATCGTTATGGGCAATGACTTCGGCGAGCAGCTCGCGCTGACGGCGGTAGAAATCTTCGCCCATCGCTTTGGCATAGCCGCCACTGCCTTCGGCTTGCTGCGTGTCTAGTTCTAGCTCAACGAAGCGTGCCCCAACACTCTCGACCTGATCACGCACAACAGGACGCACATCGTAGGCTTCAACCTTCGCTCCAAGCCGCTTGGCGGTAGCAATAGCCTGCAAACCCGCTACCCCAGCACCAATCACGAAGACTCGGGCGGGCGAGATCGTGCCAGCCGCAGTCATTAGCATGGGGAACATACGCGGTTGGGTGTTAGCAGCCAGCAAGACTGCCTTGTATCCCGCAATGTTTGCCATCGCTGAGAGTGCATCCATGCTCTGGGCCCGGCTGATGCGCGGCATCAGTTCCATCGAAAACAGCAGCACCCCGCGCCCAGCTTGCTCGGCAATCACGCCCGGCTCCCACAGCGGCTCTTGAAAGCCAATCAGCACCTGCCCCTTGCGGAAATGCGCGAGATCGTGCATGCCCTCGTGCAGATTGGCCCCGATCCCACGCACCTGCACAATAATATCAGCATGGGCAAACAGCTTTGCCCGCGATGCGGCTAACGTTGCACCTTTATCGAGATACTCCTGATCGGGATAGCCCGCCGCCTGCCCGCAGCCGCTCTCAATCTGAACCTGAAGCCCGACTTTCTGCAAGGCCGGCAGATCGGCGGGAATCAGGGCCACACGTTGCTCACGTGGCTGAGTTTCTTTTGGCACACCTACAATCATTGTTGTTCATTTCCTATATCTTGTGAAACCGTGTACACCCTCGAAACTATTATACAACGCTTTGGAGTCTATGGAGCGACATGATCAGCATGGCGTGCGTGCCCCCCTAGCTGGGGCACACACGCCCATGCAGCGCACGTGGGCGCGACAGAGAAGCACCGCACAACCACCACCTAGCGCATGGGACATTGCGGCACAGTGTGGCTGTGTCACGGGCATTACTCTGGATTGAGGAGGAAACTCATCGTGTCGAGCAATACCGTTTGAGCGACTGGCTCCTCGACAATCCCGATGGTCCAATCGCTGGCATAGGGCACCGATTGCAAGACAACCATTGGCAACCGGCTGACAATCACGATGGGCGTACTAGCAGTAGTATCATCAGCGCGGAGTTGCTCAATGACCTGTTCTTCGGCGGATTCAAGCTCTGGCAGCGCAATGACAAACAAGCTAGGCAGATCAGCGGGCAGGCTATGGGGCGTACATCGCATCACTGTATAGGTATCCGGTGGGATGAGGCTCGCAATCCGCTCCGCAACCCCCATATCTGCTGAAACTACCGCAATTGAGATCGGCATACGTGTCAACCTCCATCAGAAGTCGCATCTCCTGATAGCATTGTAACATGTCATTTCGTGCTATGCTACATGGACATTGAGCACGCTGGGCAGAGGGATGGGCGCATGCTCAGCTGCGCGTGGGGCGGGCAGCGGGGCGCGTGGGACGGAGCTTCGGCGAGGCAACTTCCTCTTCGGTGGTAACAATGCGCGGGTAGCTCGCCTCGCCGTGTTCTTCGGCATCCAGCCCACGTAGCTCGCGTTCGGGATCAACCCGCAACCCCAGCGTGCGCTGTAAAATGAGGAAGATCACCAGCGATGTGCCTACAGCCCAGATGGCACACACGCTCACGCCAATCAGCTGCGCGGTGAATTGGGCCAAGCCGCCGCCACTGAATAGTCCCACATCTATGGCAAACAAGCCGACCGCGAGGGTACCCCATACGCCGGAAACAAGATGCACAGGCACAGCTCCAACGGGATCATCAATGCGGAGGCGTTCCAGCCAATTGGTACTCATGGTCACGAGAAAGCCTCCAACTGCGCCGATAATCAGGGCACTGAGTGACTCTACGTTGTTGCACGGAGCCGTGATCGCTACCAGCCCGCCAAGCACACCATTCAGGGTATAGGTAAGCCGCCACGCCCCTGATAGCAGACGCACCGTGAACAGGGCGGCAATACCACCCGCAGCGGCCGCAATGTTGGTATTCACCGCAACAATCGCAATCATATCGGCATTCTCGCCCACTGCTGCGAGTTGGCTACCCGGATTGAAGCCAAACCAGCCCAGCCACAGGATGAATGTGCCCAACGTAGCCAGTGGAACCGAGTGCCCGCGAAACTCCTCGCGGCGGCTTTCGTCGAAACGACCAAGGCGCGGCCCAAGCAGCAGCGTGCCGATGAGGCCCGCCCATCCGCCGACGCTATGCACCACAGTGGAGCCAGCGAAATCGGTGAAGCCATTGCCGAACGGCAGATTGGCTAGCCAGCCTTGTTCCGACCAAGCCCAATGCCCAAAGATGGGATAGATTAGCGCAGCAATCACAACGCTGAAGATCAGGTAAACGACAAAGCGCGTGCGTTCAGCCATGGCCCCCGACACGATTGTAGCGGCAGTACCGGCAAACACCAGCTGGAACAGCCAGAATGCTTGGACAGGTAGATTGTCGCTCCGTTCGGGGACGTTGATCAGGAAGAAGCCTGATGTACCGATCCAGCCCGAGCCACTGCCAAACATGAGCGCAAAGCCGATAGCCCAGAAAGCTATGGTCGCAATCGCAAAATCTATGACATTCTTGATCAAAATGTTGACGGTATTCTTCTCGCGGGTTGAGCCAGCTTCGAGAAAGGCAAAGCCAGCCTGCATAAAGAACACCAGAAACGCGGTAACCAGCACCCAGACGGTATTGATCCCGCGTACCAACGCGGCCGTATCCGGCTCTGCGGCTTGGGCAAACGCCACCCCCCCACCCCAGTGGAGTAGGGTGGCAAGGGGCATGGCAATTGCCGCGATTTTGATCCAACGCAATGATTTCAAAGCTCCGCTCCGTCAGGGTTCTTATCGTTCTAGTATAGGCGATCTGTGTCGCGCCGATGCTGACAAAATCATTACAGTTTAGGCAGGATAAAGTTGTTTACATAGTGTACCATAGCCGCGCCGGTTCCAGCTACAGGCGCGACGCACAGAAGCTATCGCCGCCATTTGGAGAAAACGTCTAGCCGAATTTTTTGGCGTGCGTATTTGCGCCGCACCAATCTGCTATGCTAAGGCTAGCAGTGGCGATTGGCACGCATCAAACGAGGAGTACCCCAATGTTGGCGAAAGTTTTCAGTTGCGCCCTGAACGGCTTGGATGGCATGCTGGTGGAAGTTGAGGTAGACTTAGCGCAGGGCTTGCCCGCCTTCACCGTAGTCGGCTTGGCCGATACCGCCGTGCAAGAGAGCCGCGAGCGAGTGCGAGCGGCGATTAAGAATAGCGGGCTGAGCTTCCCGCTCAAGCGACTTACCGTCAATCTTGCCCCAGCCGATCTGCGTAAAGCGGGGCCTGTCTACGATCTCCCGATAGCGGTGGGCGTGCTGCTCGCCGCCGAACACGTCGCCGCCGATCTGTGCAAAGCGGTGTTTCTCGGCGAGCTTTCACTAGATGGCACGCTGCGCCATACCGATGGCATTCTGCCGATGGTGGCGATTGCCCGCCAGCATGATATAGATACGGTGTATGTGCCCTACGAGGATGCCCCTGAAGCTGCGCTGGTAGCGGGCATGCAAATCATCCCCGTCCGCACGCTGGTTGAATTAGTGGCGCACATGCATGGCGATCACCCTATCGCGCCGTATCTGCCGCAGGGCAATGCCACCCCTGAGGCACCACCCTTCCCGATAGATTTTCAGGATGTGCGTGGCCAAGAACATATCAAACGCGCCCTTGAGGTAGCAGCGGCAGGCGCACATAATGTCCTGCTCTCTGGCAGCCCCGGAGCCGGCAAGACGATGCTGGCGCGGGCACTAGTCTCGATTTTGCCCCCGATGGATATTGACGAATCGCTCGAAGTCACCCGCATCTACAGCGTGAGCGGCATGCTGCCCAAAGATGTGCCGCTTGTGCAGCACCGCCCCTTCTGTAGCCCACACCACACCACCTCACTCGCGGGCTTGGTGGGCGGTGGCGGTGGGCGGATCAAGCCCGGCGCAGTGACCCTCGCGCATCGGGGGGTGCTGTTCCTCGATGAGCTACCCGAATTCGGCAACAAGCTAGAGGTGCTGCGCCAGCCACTTGAAGACCGCGTCGTGACGGTGAGCCGTGCTTCAGGCAGCGTGACGTTTCCGGCCGCGTTTATGCTGATCGCCGCGCAGAACCCGTGCATGTGTGGCTACTATGGCGATCCCGAACGGGCTTGCACCTGCTCACCATCAGCCGCGCTGCGCTACCAACGGCGCGTGAGTGGGCCGCTGCTGGATCGCTTTGACGTGCATCTGGATGTGCCGCGAGTGAAGTACGAGAAGCTCAGTAGTGATCGGCTCGGCGAATCGTCGGCAGTGGTCCGCCAGCGCGTGTGTGCCGCCCGCGAACGGCAGCACCGCCGCTTGCGCCACACCAATCTGCATGCCAATAGCGAGCTAGGCCCCAGTGAGTTGCGCCAGTTCTGTGCCCTCGATGCCGCTGGGCAAAGCCTGATGAAAGCCGCCGTGCGCCAGCTCAACCTCTCCGCACGCGGCTACTACCGTGTCCTGAAACTGGCCCGCACCATCGCCGATCTCGCGGATGCCGAGCAGATCGCTCCCGCGCATATTGCCGAGGCGATCCAGTACCGCACCCGCCGCGCCGAGTGAAGTGAGTGGAGCCACAGGGGTGTTGGGGGGGGCGGGTATGCAACTGGCGCGTACCTGACAGTGCCTACCCTACCTGCTCCCAGATTAGCCGTTGCGCTTGAGGATGCCCGTGCGTTTGGCATAGCGTTCCATGCGCCCGAACACGAACAAGCCGAGTGGGATGGCTACGAAAGCGGTCAGGGCGAGTGGCAGGATATGGCTGACCATCAGATCGGCAGGGGTAGCCCCATCGAGCAAGCCGCGCCGCATGCCATCGAGCATGTATGTGGCGGGCGAGAGGTACGAAATCGGCTGCAACCATTCGGGTAGCACGGTGATCGGGTAGTATACGCCGCTCACCAGCAAGATCAGAGCCTTGATGATGTTGGTCATCTGGATGCCCTTTTCTGGCCAGAGTAGAGGCAACACGGCGGCCATCAAGCCCAAACCAATAAAGCCCAAGCTGCCCGCCAGCGTGGCAAGGGCCAGCGTCGCAAAATTGGCGTTGCTCACATCCACCTGAAATATCAATCCGAGTACGGCAAGGATAATCACTGTATGGACTGCACCAAACAGCACGGCAAAGAGCGATTGCCCGATCAGGTGCGCGGTGCGGCTGACGGGAGCCATAAAGGTATACTCAATCGTACCTTCCCAGCGTTCCCACTGAATCGCCTCGCTGGTCATATCAAAGACAATCGAGAGATAGTGCCACACCACTGTGCCCACAATCAGGTAGAGGATGAAGTAGCTCGTGGCCGCATCCGATAGGGCTTCGCCCGTGATTGAGCTAGCGGCTTTGGCAATGAAGGTAATCGAGATCGCATTGACAATCGAGTAGACTATCCACACGACTTCCCAACCCCAGTAGCGTCTAGTCAGAAAGAGGTTACGCTCGATGAAGGCATATGAGCTACGCATCTCGCGCAGCAAGGTGGCTATCAGGCTCGGTTGGTGCGGTACAGTCGCCATTGTGTGCATCATCCTTTTTAGCGGGTCGGTTCAGGAGCATCGGGAATACGTTCTGCATCCCTAGCATACCATTGCCCACACGGGATTGAGATCAGCCTTGCGACGTACATAGAGCAACCACCTACCGCTCGCCTCGTACTGCGTGGGCCCCCAGCACTTCGAGCGCACGTTGCAGGGTCGCGTAGGTTCGCAGGCTCCGCAGATCTACGCCAAGCTGCACCAATGCCTGTGCCAAGCGCGGGCGCAGACCGGCCAGCACACACTGGCTACCCATCATGCGCGTGGCTTGGGCGACCAGCAGCAAGCCCTGTGCACCATGCTGGTCAAGCTCTGGCACGCCAGTCACA